>NZ_MICH01000011.1:0-311526 GCF_001830805.1 Sulfurimonas sp. RIFOXYD2_FULL_34_21 | reverse complement strand
ATTCTTTTCATGATATTGCCATACTCTTCCATAGCACCGTCAGCCGTTTGAATAAGACCGATACCGTCGTTTGCGTTTTTAATTGCTTGACCTAAACCTTGAGACTGAGCAGAGAGTTTATTTGCGATAGCCAAACCTGCAGAATCATCAGCAGCTTTATTGATGCGAAGACCTGAACTCAAAGAGTTAAGACTTTTATCAAGTCCCACATTGTTCATAACCGAATTTCTATGTGCGTTCATCGCACCTATATTTGTATTTATTCTAAATCCCATCTTAAATCCTTTTCGGGTAAGAGCCTTTTGCTCTTTTAAAAAATTTCAACAGCTTCCATGCTGAATACTACTATATCGTCAATGCAAAATTTTACTTTAACGATATTTTCATTATTTATACTTTTTTTGATACACTTCCAAACTTAAAACAACTATACTACTATATATAGGAAAACTATTTGAATTTAATTATCGTCGAGTCACCTGCTAAAGCAAAGACTATTAAAAACTTTTTGGGCAAAGATTATGAAGTCGTTGCATCTAAAGGACATATAAGGGATTTACCTAAATCCCGCTTTGGAATCAGTGTGGATGAAGAGAATCATCTTGTACCTGCGTACAGCGTTGCAAAAGAAAATGCTGCAACCGTAAAAGAGATAACGGCATTAGCTAAAAAGAGTGACACGATATATATAGCGACCGATGAGGACCGCGAAGGAGAAGCAATAGGATGGCATATAGCTCATGCGATAAAAAAAGATCCGCAGACACTTCCCCGCATTGTTTTTCATGAGATAACAAAAACTGCAATAAATAATGCCCTTTTAAATGCAAGAAAAATTGACATGAACATGGTAAACGCACAGCAAGCACGCCGTATCCTTGACCGTGTCGTAGGATATAAACTCTCTCCGCTTCTTAGTTCAAAAATACAAAAAGGGCTTTCAGGAGGACGTGTTCAATCCTCAACTCTTAAACTTGTCGTTGACCGTGAGAGAGAGATAAGAGCGTTTGTTCCCGTTGAGTATTGGAGTATCGATACGATTTTTAAAAAAGATATAGAAGCTACTCTAATATCGCACAAAGAAGATAAGCTCTCAAAACTCTCTATTACAAACAAAAATAGTGCAGATGCTATAACGCAAAGCGTAAAAAACGACTCATTTATTATCTCAAGTATTGAAACAAAAGAGAGAAGAAGCCAAACACCTCCACCGTTTATGACTTCAACTCTTCAGCAAGTTGCTTCAAGCAAACTGGGTTTTACTCCTAAAAAAACTATGATGGTAGCACAAACTCTTTATGAGGGCGTAAAAACACCAAGCGGAACAAGCGGTGTTATTACCTACATGAGAACAGACTCTCTAAATTTAGCACATGAAGCACTTAGCGCTGTTCGCGGCGTAATTGAGAGCAGATTCGGCAAAAAATATCTACCAGACGAGCCTAAAGTATATAACAAAAAAGCAAAAGGTGCGCAAGAGGCTCACGAAGCTATCCGACCAACAATGTTGCAGTTTACTCCGGAAGTAGCATCTTCATTTTTAAAACCCGATGAGATTAAACTTTACCGTCTAATTTATGAGAGATTTATGTCATGTCAAATGAACGATGCCGTTTTTGAGCAACAAAGTATTCTCTTTAGCAGTAAAGAGAACGAATACAGAGCAAGCGGGCGAAAACTAATATTTGACGGTTTTTATGCACTTACCGGAGCTGAGGACAAAGATAAACTTTTACCTGTGTTAAAAGAGGGCGATACGATAGATATACAAAGTATCAAACCTGAGCAGCATTTTACTGAACCGCCTGCTCGCTACTCTGAAGCTTCTTTAATTAAAAAGCTTGAGTCTGAAGGCGTTGGACGCCCTTCAACATATGCTCCGACTATTGCAACCCTAAGCGGACGTACATATGTGACTATCGAGAAGAAACAGATTATTCCAACGGATATGGCATTTACGGTTACCGAAATACTGGAGAAAAATTTTGCAGATATAGTAGATATCTCTTTTACTGCAAATATGGAAGAAAAACTTGATGAAGTAGCCGAAGGAATCAATGATTGGCAAAAACTTCTAAGTGATTTTTATTTTCCGTTCTCAGAACAAGTAGAAGATGGCAAAAAAAATATAGTTTCACTTAAAATGGCAAAACCTCTGGGTCGTGCTTGTCCTAATTGCGGAGAAGAATTGCTTCTTCGCTCTGGAAGATTCGGAGAGTTTATAGCATGCAGCGGTTTTCCAAAATGTAAATATACAGAACAAGTCGAAGGTGCAGAGAATAAAACGCAAGAAAATACAGAGCCAAGCGGAGAAGTTTGCGATAAGTGCGGCAAGGATATGATTGTAAAAAGCGGTAGAAACGGGCAGTTTTTAGCATGTAGCGGCTACCCTGAGTGTAAAAATACTAAAAGCATAAATATTGAAGAGAAGATAAGTACAACTCCATGTCCTGAGTGTGGCGGAGAAATAAGTCTTAAAAATTCAAGAAGAGGAGCTTTTTGGGGATGTGCCGGTTATCCTAAATGTAAATTTATCTCTAAATTTGAACCTACTACTATAAGGTGTAAAGCTGAAGGATGCGGCGGTGTTTTAGCCCAAAGAGTATATAGAGGCAAAGATGTTTATGAGTGTATCAAATGTAAAACCCGAACACCTATAGAAGAGATACCTGCTAAGTAATATTATGAAAATAGGCATACTATCAGATACACATACAAAAGCTAAAAAGACTCTGCGTGCAATTGACACTCTAATAAAAAACGGTGCAGAATTTATAATACATGCAGGTGATATAGTCGAAGTTGAGACTCTTGAAGCGCTTCATAACAGCGGCGTTAGGTATGTCGCGGTTTACGGTAATAACGATTCGCATCTAGCTGAGCATCATGAGAGATTTAATTTAGTGCAAGAACCTCACTACTTTAAAATAGCAAATACAAAATTCAAACTTATGCACCTTCCCTTTTACATGTTGCCGGATGCGGAAGTCGTTATATACGGTCATACTCATCAATTTTCTATAGAGTTTTTAAACGACACTCTTTTTTTAAATTCTGGCGAGGTGTGTGCAAGAAACAAACCTCTATCAGAGTGGGCAATGCTTGAAATTAAAGAGGATGAATTTTTGGTTACAAGATACACAAGAGCAAATAAAAGCGATGAAATTAAAGAAGAAGAGTTTCGATATAAACGAGAATCAAATGATTAAAGAGATTTTTTTATGTTCTATCTGTAATATAAACAGCGGTACATGTAACGAGGATTGTAAGTTTTGTTCTCAAAGTGTTAGGTATAAAGCTGATATAGAGCGCTATAAACAAAAAGATATGGCTCTTATTTTAAAAGAAGCTATCTCGGCGAGAAACAACGGAGCGCTTGGTTTTTGTCTTGTTAGTTCGGATAAGGGGCTAAATGGCAAAACTCTTGATTTTGTATGCAGTGTTGCTGAAGTTTTAACTAAAGAGGTGCCGCAACTTCGCCTTATAGCTTGTAACGGAACGGCAACAACTGAGCAGCTTTTAACTCTAAAGGCAGCAGGCATAAAAGCATACAATCATAATCTTGAAACTTCAAAAGAGTTCTATCCATCTATCTGTACAACTCACTCTTGGGATGAGAGATATGAGACATGTAAAAATGTAAATGAAGCAGGACTAGTTCTTATTAGCGGTGGCATATTCGGACTTGGAGAGAGCCAAGATGATAGAATCTCTATGCTTGAATCTCTAAAATCTCTAAACCCATCGTCCGTACCCATAAATTTTTATCATCACAATGAAGCTTTAGAGCTAAAACCAAACTCGCTGAGTGTTGATGAAGCATTAAATCTTATAAAGCTCTCTCGCGAAATGATTCCTGAGGCACAAAGAATAATGGTTGCAGGAGGAAGAGAGATAATGTTTGGAGATAGACAAAATGAGATTTTTGCTTATGGAGCAAACTCTATTGTAATAGGAAATTATCTTACTACAAACGGACAAGATTCAAGCAGAGATTTAGAGATGTTAAATTATCTCAACTTGAGTGTTGCAAAAAAAGTAAAATAGATTATAAGGAGAGATAGATGAGTGAAAATGTCGTACTAATCATAACAATTTCGCTTATAATCGTCTCTTCGCCTTTTTTTGCAAAACTTTTAAGAATCCCTGTTACGCCCGTTGAGATTATCTTTGGCGCAATTTTAGGTTATTTCGGTTTCTTACATGAAGAGCATCTTTTTAGAATAGTCTCTGAGTTTGGATTTTTATATCTGATATTTATAGCCGGAACAGAGATAAACCTCAAAAACACACTCAAAACTCCCAAAGATTTGATAAATAAGGTAATTATATATATCATCCTTTTATACGCCTTTTCTATTGCTCTCTCGCTCTATCTCAACCTCGGAAAGATATTTATAGTTCTTCTGCCGCTCATCTCGGTGGGGCTGATTGCCACTCTCTCAAAAGAGTACGGAAAAACTCCATGGCTTTCAATATCAATGACCGCAGGAGCTATAGGCGAGATTGTGAGCATAGGATTCCTTACGCTTACCTCTTCTGCGCTTCATTCCGGTCTTGGCTTCGCACTTGCAAAAACAATATTTGCGCTTGCCCTGTTCTTGCTGTTTATGTTTTTGCTATTTCGTGCAATGGAACTTATATTTTGGTGGTTTCCTGAAGTTTCAACATCTTTGATGCCACATGAGGACAACAAAGAGCAGGACATAAGACTCTCAATGGGGATATTTTTTCTTCTTGTAGGAGCCATGCTCTATTTGGATTTAGAACTTGCCTTTGGAGCATTTTTGGCAGGTATCTTTATACCTACTTTTTTTGAACATAAAAAAGAACTGCCAGAAAAGCTCTCCTCTTACGGTTTTGGATTTTTAATACCTATCTTTTTTATTCACATCGGAAGCTCATTCAATCTCGAAGCTCTTTTTATGGACGGTCTTATAGTCAAAGCTCTCTTTATAACAATAGCCATGACTGCTATGAGAGTTATAGCATCACTTGTATTTATCAAGGAGCTTCGCCTTATAGACTCTATACTTATGGGACTCTCCCACTCTATGCCGCTAACACTTTTAATTGCGATGGCAACACTCGCCTTTCATGCGAAAAGCATAGATGAACTCCATTACTATGCGCTTGTCCTAGCATCTCTTTTTCAAGCAATCTCCATAATGATAGTTATTAAACTGATAAACAATTACAAACTTAAAAAAGAGCATTTAAAATAGTGTATAATATAGCAGAGTGAATATAATAGGGGGTTTTGAATGTCTCGTTCCGTTTTACTGCAACTTGCTCGCGACTCCATACAAGAAGTTTTAGAATCTGCAAGAACGATAAACAAAAGAAAACTTTTGGACGAGCATCCTCTTTTAAACGACAAAATAGCCACAACGGTAAATATTTATCTTGATTCTAAATTAAGAGGCTCATCATCAACAAAAATTCCATCCTTCTCACTGCTTGAAGATATTATAAGAAATGCTAAAATAGCCGCTTTTGAAGATAAAAACTTTACACCGCTCACGACTTCCGAGTATCTTCACTCTGAAATAGAGTTGATTATCACTACTCAAGAGGGTATTATGAGCGAAAAAGACCCCTCTATTCTTAGAAATAAAACCCCTCTTCCTAATGATGCTTCTGAATAAAACAAGCTATCGCATATCCGTGATTTAGTCCAAGAGCAATACTTCCGCCGGATTCTTGAGTTATGTCGCCTGCAACAAAAAGACCTTTGATATTTGTCTCATAGTTATCGTCATGAACAGGCCTTCCGTCCTCTTCATTTATTCCTGAATTTGCCAAAAATGCACTCGGAGTCGTTCCGCCTATCGCGTAAATAACTCTATCGTAAACGCGAGGTTCTATATCGCTAAAGATTACTTTTACTTTATCTCCTTCAACCGCCTCTAGCGAGTCTATATCAACTCCTAAAATAGCCTCTACCTCTTTATGCATAATGGCATTTGCTATATCTCTTTGATTTGTCGGGTTTGCACGTCTAAAGGTCTCTCTTCTGTAACAAATTGCTACCTCATTGGCAACGCTTAAATCAACGGCGTACTCTATAGCGCTGTCTCCGCCGCCTACTACCAATACTTTCTCGCCGCCCATGCAGTCATCAAGCGTATATCCTACTCTTTTTCTTATTTCCGGCGGTATCTTATAGTCGGGTTTATTAGGCTTGCCCATTCTTCCTATCGTAACTACTACATATTTAGCGGTTATACTTTTTCCTGCCATAAAAACCTCGAAATAACCGTCCTTTTTCTCTATACTTTGTACTTCTACATGTGTTTGAAGTTCAACCGAATGGTTATTTAAAATCTCGTCAAAAAAGTCTAGAGTCGTCTCTTTTGTTCCGTCAACAAAATAGATTCTGCCGTCAAGCTCAACTTTTTGACCCTTCCAGTCTTTATCTACTCTTTTGTTATCTTTATAATATTTTCGTATGGTGGAGTTATGATTTTGATCTTTTTCCAATAAAACTATATCTCTTATCCCTTGCATATAACTCTCAACCGCAGTAGCGATTCCGGCTGGTCCTGCGCCTATGATAGCAAGATTGTACATGTGACTCATAACAACTCCTTATTAATAACTGCGGCTATTTTACCACACCAAAAAAGAATCTAAATATAATTTATATTATAATTCAAAAATTAAATCTATTATTTTGGAAAACTATCTTATGAACTTCTTTGGTACTCTTTAATTATGTCCCGTGTCGATAATGAAAAATTTTATTCAACCGCAATAGACAAATACGGCATTACTGCAAAAGGGGTAAACTGGCACTCAAAAGAGTCTCAAAAAATAAGATTTGATATTATTTTAAAGATGCTGCCAAATAATATAAATAAATACAGCATAGCGGATGCGGGATGCGGATTCGGTGATTTATACATCTACATGTTAAAAAAGAAAAAAGCCCCAAAAGAGTATATCGGTATAGACTCTCTGATTGACATGTACTCTATCGCTTCAAACAGAACAGGGTGTAAAATTGTACTGGCGGACATTTGCAAAGATACGCTTCCGATGAGCGATTACTATATTTGTAGCGGCGCTATGAATGTTCTTGATAGTTTTGAGACTCATCTGTTTATGCGAAACTGTTTTACTTCATGCAATGTCGGTTTTATATTTAACATCCTTCACGGCGAACAAGAAAGCGAAACATACAACTATCTTACAACAGCGCAAATAGAGAAGATTGCAGCCGATTTGGGCGTTAAAAAAGTAATCTTTAAAGATGACTATATGCAAGGTGATATAACAGTCCTTTTTCTAAAAGAAACTATTTAATGTGTGCTGTTTTTGGCATAATCGGGGAATATGACGAAAAAGTCGCAAAAAAAGCACTAGCACTTTTAGCTCACAGAGGACCCGACTTTTGCGGTCTTATTCAAAACAAAAACCTTTTTTTTGCACATCAAAGATTAAGTATAATAGATACTGATTTTCGCTCAAATCAGCCTCTTTCTCATGAGAAAATTTTACTCTCGTTTAACGGGGAAATTTACAACTTCAAAGAGTTAAGACAAGAACTTACATGTGAGTTTGAGTTTAAAACAAACAGTGATAGCGAGGTTATAATCGCCGCATATTTAAAATGGGGAGTGGAGTTTGTATCTCATCTTCGCGGAATGTTTGCCATAGCCCTGCTTGATGATAAAACACTCTATCTCTTTCGCGACAGACTGGGCAAAAAACCGCTCTTTTATATGCACAAAAAATCTTTTATATTTGCTTCGGAGATAAAAGCGCTTGTACCTTTTTTAAACAAAATAGAGATGGATGAAGATGCGCTCCTTAGTTATCTCTCTTTTTTAGCTCCCACACCGCCCTTTACTTTTTTTAAAAATATCAGAAAATTAGCAGCGGGAGAGTATCTTACATTTAAAGATAACAAAATAGAAATAAAAAGATATTTTGATTTGCTTGATGCAAAACCAAATCTTATAACAGACAAAAATGAAGCGCTTTACATGTTAGAAAATCTGCTTGAAGAGTCGATAAAAATCAGACTAAACTCTGATGTACCGATGGCTTCGCTTCTCTCAGGCGGAATAGACAGTGCGGCTATAAACGCCTACTCGCTAAAAAACGGTGTAAACTTACAGACTTATACACTTGGCTACAAAGATTTTGCAAAATATGACGAGAGGCAAAATGCCAAAGAGAGTGCAGAACTTTTAGGAGTAAAAAACAGACAGATAGAAATATCTCAAAATGAGTTTTTAGATGCTATGGATAAGACGCTTGACACACTTGACGAGCCGTTAAACGACCCTGCTTCAGTTCCTCTGTATCTGCTTTTTGAGCATATTAAAAAAGAGGGTTATAAAGTCGTATTAAGCGGAGAGGGAAGTGATGAGCTATTTTTAGGATATAGACAATATTTTGAGTTTCTAGACATTGAAAACCTAAAAAAACTCAAAAACAAAAATTGGCTAAGCGGCTATTTTCACTCAAACTTTTCAATGAACAGAGAGTGGGAGAGATATAAAAGAGTTTTTGACGATACCCTGCTCTTTAGAACCTCCGGCGAAAATTTTACCGATTTGCAAAAAAACGTCTCTATGCGAAGAAATGTAAGAGACAATGAGTCATTAAAATATCTAAAAAGTTACAGAGATAGGTTTGAAAACTCTCTACATGTAGATGAGAGTATCTGGTACAGCTATATAGATTTGCATCTTTTTCAAGCAGAACACTTCTTGACAAAACTAGACCGCGTAAGCATGGCTCACGGCGTCGAATCGCGAACACCGTTTTTAGACCATAAACTTTCATCTGCCGTCTTTAGCATTGACCCTAAATTGCGCTATGAAGACGGTGTTACAAAAGCACTTTTAAAATCAATATTAAAACCACATGTAGATGAAAAGATACTCTCTCGCAGAAAAAAAGGTTTCTCAAATCCATACATGGAGTATCTCATAGAGAGTAAAAAGATAAATCTTATAAAAGAGGTAAATGAGCAAACTGGTATTTTTAAAAGAGAGATTTTAGAACAGCATATACAAAAAGCCTCATCGGGAGGCTTTAAACAACATATCTGGGGTTTATATGTTTTGAGCGTATGGATTAAAAAATATCTACTCTGATTTCTCTTCCCTAAGTGAACTAAGAGGAACAAACTGTGAAATTTCAGGGTCGTAATACTCTATTTCACCGCTCTCTATATCATATATCCAGCCGTGAACCGATATTTCGTTGCTATCGATTCTTGTTTTAACAGATGGATACGTTAAAAGATTTTCTATCTGGGAAATTACCGATAATTTTTCGGTTAAACGATATAAAATATCTTTATCGGCATTTAGTCCAAGAGCCAGCAGAGCTTGAGATTTTGCACTGTCTCCAAGAGTAAGCCATGTTTTAGTATGAACCAGTTCCGGGTCGTCTGAACAGCTTTTATTGTGGATAGCCTCTATCGCTCCGCATTTTGTATGTCCGCATACTATTATATTTTTTACTTTTAAAACACTGACTGCGTACTCTATCGCCGATGCGGTCGAGTGAAAATCCTCATCTGGTTTATAAGGAGCAACAAAATTCCCTATATTTCTAACTACAAACAAATCCCCCGGCGCGCTATTCGTCATCAAGTCCGGTACGACTCTTGAGTCAGAACAACCTATGTAAAGAGCTTTTGGCGTCTGACCTTTTTCTGCAAGCTCTAAAAATTCTTTTTCATGAGCTTTAAAATAGCTCTTTTGAAACAGTTCATTTCCTAGCATCAGATTATAATTGTCCATATATAAACCCTCAGAAATTTAATTTCAAAAGTATATCCCAAAACAAACAACATAAATGAAATTAGTTAAAGATATATATGGGATAAGTTTAGACTATTTTTCTAGCCGTTAAAAATAGATAATCCTTGCCTGTAACCGTTACTCTGTATCTCTTTTGCTGAAGATATTTTTTACAAAAATGTATATCTTTTAGAACTAAACTAAGTTCACTAAAACCGTAGTTGGGAGCTTTTGCTCCATAAATCATTTCACTATCAATCCATCTGCAGTTTGGAAATCCAAGTATCATGGCTCCGCCGTTTTGCAGATGATTTTGATATATGGACATAAACGTAGAATTAAACTCAATATTTGAACTTTGAAGCGTACCTATTGATATTATCAAATCAAACTTACCCAAATCAAGCTCATCAAGCTTATTTATATCATGGCATATAAACTCTACATTATTTGTATCTAAAAAATTTTCTCTAGCATACTCAATTGCAGAAGATGAGTAGTCAATCCCTACGAAGTTGATATTTTTAAACTCTTTACATGTAAGCATATTTTCTATGACTTTAAACTCATCGCCTCTGTTTACGCCCAGATTTAAAACTCTTTTTTTACTCTTAATATCTATAAATTCCAACGCTTTTTGATAATGGTACAAAAAACTAAACTGCATGGTTTTGTCAATATTAAAAAACTCACTCTCTACACCGTATTTTTCACTGCCGCTATCACTTTTATGAAAAGAGTTCTCGGTATCGAGTTTTTGGAATCTTAAAAGAGTAGTTGTCTCATCTTTTTTTATCGGTGTTAAAAGTTTCATAAAAAATAGCTGTGCCAAATCCGCATAGGCTTTATATCCAATGCTATCAACATCGGAGTCCAAAACCTCAACCTCTACTATTTCTTTGCTGCTAATCTTCAGCATTTCAAAGCGGTTTAGAACTTCAAAAGATTTTTTTCCTCTTAAATCAAGCATAACAATCCTACAAACTACTTTTACTTGTGATTGTACAGTTGTACCAATTTAAGAAGACTTAATTTTCAAGAGTTTTAACCCCTTTTTTTATCGCCTCAAGAAGATTTTGAATATCTGATTTTTTCTGAGTAAAATGCATACCTATCCTAATCCAGCCAGGTTTTTCTCCAAGAACAAGCTGATCTTTAAGTCCAAGTAAATCATGCCCGTAAGGACCTGCACACGAACATCCAGCCCGTGTCTCAATACCGTATCTTGATGAGAGTGCTTTGCATAAATCGTATGGATCTAAATTCCCGATATTAAACGAGACTATACCTATATTTTTCTCTCTTTTATTTCCGTATATTTCACAGTTTGGTATCTTTTGAAGCTCGTCTAAAAAAAACTTTAATAATTTATCTTTCTCTTTTTTAATAAAGTCAAAACCTATCTCGTTTCTTAGCTGATATGCCAAAGAAGCTCTAATAAACTGCAAAATACCTGGTGTCCCTGCTTCTTCTCTTACATGTAAATCAGTGTCGTAGGTATGTGTTGTTTTGCTCACGTACGAAAATGTTCCTCCGCCGGCAAAAGTAGGAGGCAGTGTGTCGTCTATTATGTTTTTTCTTACTATCAATAATCCGCATGAGCCTGGGCCGCCTAAAAGTTTATGAGCAGAGAGAAACATTGCATCATAAAGAGTACAATCAACATTCATATATGCAGATGATGCCGCAGCGTCAAAACATACTATAGCACCGTATTTTCTTAAAAGTTTTGATATCTTTTTATATGGAGTTATAATGCCTGTTACATTTGAAGCTATGCAAAAAGAGCCTATTAATTCTCTATGTGAATTCTCCCTTAAAAGCTCTTCAAACTCAGCAAAGTCTATAAGCCCATCCTTGTCAAGTCCTATTCTTACCACATCGCAAAAAGCCTCTCTGTAACTTATCTCATTTGAGTGGTGCTCGTATGGTCCTACAATGACAAGAGGCATATCATCTTTTTTTACATCTATTTTATATCTTTTTGCCGTCGCCGGAGGAATATATATTCCGACAAGCTCTTGAAAACGTTTAATAGCCGCCGTTGCTCCGCATCCGTTTGGAATAATAACAAAGTTATCGTCTATTTCTAGATTTTCATAAAGCTTCTCTCTTGCTTTCTCGTAATACTTACCGGTCGTAGCCGCCATACCAGCCTCTTTTGAGTGCGTATTAGCGTAAGTTTGTAAAACTTCCAAGATTCTATCTTCTATAATTTCATAGGCAAGACCTGAAGCGGTGTAATCAAAATAGTTTTTTTTATGCAGACCTATCGTGTATATGCCAAGCTCCTCTTTTACATCGCCTCTGCATAGTAAAATAGGACGAAATATATTTTTAGCCATCTGTTTTTTCCAAAGCATAATCATGAAAATTTCTATGAGAACTTAAAATATACTCTTTGATAATTCCCTCTACTACGCTCTTTGCTCTATCTGGAGTAAATTTTATACCGCTTTTCTTGCCAAAACTACTTTTCTCGCCACAAAGACGACCTCCTAAAATAAGCTCAAATCCCGTGCGGATTCCATCTTCTGTTTCGACTTTACACCCCATAAGTCCAATATCTACAATATGTGGATGTGCACATGAGTTTGGGCATCCGTTTACGCTAATTGATATTGGTTCATTAAAATCAGCAAACTTCTCTTCTAAATGCTCTACAAGAGCATCAGCTAAAGCTTTTGTCTCAACAATCGCAAATTTACAAAAATCAACTCCCGTACATGAGAGTTTTTTTGCCCTAAATGAAGATGGATTTGCCAAAATCCCAATCTCTTCAAGCGCATCTGACATTTTGGATGCATTTTTACTATCTACATCCGTTATAACAAAATTTTGTGAAACACTCGCTTTTATGCTAGAAGCGTTATACTTTTTCATGATTTTTACAAGTCCAAAAAGCTTATCCGCCCCCAGTTTTGCTCCTTTGCTAACACATCCTATATAGCTATCTTCATCAGAGATACTTTTATGAATACCCAGATGCCCTCTTTTTTCATGCGGCGTACAAATCGGTTCTTCACTCTTTTTTATAACAAAATCAATGTTTTCATGCAAAACTTCAACAAATTTTTCAACCCCAAACAAATCTAAAAGATGTCCGAGTCTTGCCTTATTTCTATTGTCTCTGTTTGCATAAACTCTGTAGATATTTGTCACGGCTTTAACAACCGCCAAAACATGTACTGGTCTTACATATCCTATATAAGAAGCTATACGCTTGTTTGAAGCGAGCCCGCCTCCTACGCTCACGTCAAAAAATACTTCACCGTCCTCGGTCTCTCTTGCGTTAAAACTCAAATCCTGTATCTCATGTGAAATACAATGCTTAGAGCATCCACTAATACCGACTTTATATTTTCTTGGAAGATTAGATAGCTCTTTATCTGTCTCAAAATATCTGTTTACGTTTTGGACAATTGCGTTTACATCATATATCTGCTCACTATCAATTCCGTTTAGGGCACATGTAACCACATTTCTTGGAACGTCTCCTGCCGCAAAATATGTACTCAACCCCACATTTTGCAAAGATGCGAATATTTCCGGCAAATCTGCAATTTTTATAAAGTGAAACTGTATGTCCTGCCTTGTCGTAAACTCTGCCGTACCTCTTGCATACACTTTTGAAATCTCTGCTATCGTCTCTAGTTGCTTAATATCAAGCTTACCTTGCATAAGCTTTACGCGAAGCATAAAATAAAGCGTAGAATCTTCTTTATCTTGAAGATTTCTGTTTTGCGTATAAAGTCCATACCATTTAAAACGATCTATATCTTCTTGATCTATCTTTTTTTTTGTCTGTGCATAACGGTATATATCGTTTAACACCTCTTGAGGTTCTTTCTCTTTTTTTATCCGCTCAGCTCTTTGAGCTTTTGTCTCTTTTGCCATTTTCTTTCCTAAAAAATCTCTCTGCTTTGCCAATGAGGAAAATGTTTTCTCACCAGTGCATTTAACTCAACTTCAAATTCACAAAATTCAAAAGACGTCCTACTATCTTGCGATTTTTGCACAATCATTCCAGCTCCAAGCGTATTATTTGTTACTCTGTCTATGATGATAAAACTTCCCATTGATTTGTTTTTACTGTACGAATCATAAGCAAAAGTACTCTGAAGCTCAAGTTTTGCATGTCCTATCTCGTTTAGATTAAGCACTTCTGCACCTTGTTGTTCTAGCGTGTTTACATCTGTTTTGTAGTAAAATTTATCTATCCTTCCGACACTCAAAGACGAAGCTCTTTTTATAAAATACTGTTTATGTTTTACCAGAGGTTCTTCACTCATCCAGACTATATTAACATCAAAAGCGTCGTTGATATCTGGTTGTTCATCGCTTTTTACTATGATATCGCCCCTGCTTATATCTATCTCATCTTCCAAAGTTATAGTAACTGCCTGTTGTGCGTATGCGTAATTTAAGTGTCCATCATAAGTCACTATCTCTTTTACCTTTGAGCTCTTTTTTGAAGGCAAAACAGTAATATTATCTCCGACACTTACAATGCCCGAAGAGATAGTTCCGCAAAAGCCTCTAAAATTGAGATTTGGTCTGTTTACATACTGCACACTCAGTCTAAAGTGAACTAAATCTCTGTCGTTTCCTATCTCTATATTTTCTAGCAGATGCAAAAGTGTCTCGCCTTTATACCAAGGAGATTTTTGGCTTCTCTCAACAACATTATCGCCATTTAGCGCCGAGAGCGGTATAAGCGTAATATCATCACTAAGCCTAATCTCTTTTGCAAAAGAGAGATAATCTCTTGATATCTTCTCATAGACATCTTGACTAAAATCGACTAAGTCCATCTTATTTACAGCAACAACTATGTGTTTAATTCCAAGCAGTTTTGCTATAAAAGAGTGCCTTTTTGTCTGCGTCTGTATGCCATATCTTGCATCTATTAGAATTATCGCCAAATCTGCCGTGCTCGCACCTGTCGCCATATTTCTTGTGTACTGTTCATGCCCCGGTGTGTCGGCAATGATAAATTTCCGCTTATCGGTTGTAAAATATCTGTACGCAACATCTATGGTAATACCCTGTTCACGCTCACTCTGAAGACCGTCAACAAGCAGCGAGAGGTCAAACTCTCCCTCAGTTGTGCCGCTTTTTTTGCTATCTTTTTTTATGGCTGCTAGCTGATCTTCAAAAATCATCTTTGAGTCATGCAAAAGTCTTCCTATTAGCGTGCTTTTGCCATCATCAACACTTCCACATGTAATAAATCTCAAAAGCTCTTTATTCTCATGCTCCCTTAAATAACTCTCTATATCCGTTGCTATTTTTGTCTCTAATACCGACATGTTAAAAATACCCCTCTATTTTTTTCTTCTCCATTGAACCCGTTGAATCATTATCTATGACTCGTCCTTGCCTCTCGCTTGTTTTTGTCAAAAGCATCTCTTGAATAATCTCTGGCAGAGTCGTTGCATTTGACTCAACCGCTCCAGTTAGAGGATAACAACCAAGAGTTCTAAAGCGAACACTCTCTTCTTTTATCTCTTCGCCCTCTTCAATCGGCATTCTCTCATCGTCCACCATTATCTTGACTCCGTCTTTTTCAACGATTGGTCTTTTTTTTGCAAAATAAAGAGGAACAATAGGAATACTCTCTAAGTATATATACTGCCAAATATCAAGCTCCGTCCAGTTTGAAAGTGGGAAAACCCTTATACTCTCGTCTTTATGGACTCTTGAGTTATACAAATTCCACAATTCAGGTCGCTGATTTTTCGGGTCCCATCTATGGTTTTTATCTCTAAAAGAGTAGATTCTCTCTTTTGCTCTGGACTTCTCTTCATCGCGTCTAGCTCCGCCAAATACAGCGTCAAACTTGTATTTGTTTAACGCCTGCTTCAGCCCTTCGGTTTTCATAATGTCGGTATGAACCGCCGAACCGTGAACAAAAGGATTTATATTTTTCTCTATTCCCTCGGGATTGGTATGAACAAGAAGCTCAAAACCCTCCTCTTTTGCCCTTTTATCACGAAACTCTATCATCTCCTTGAACTTCCATTTAGTATCTACATGTAGAAGAGGAAATGGGAGTTTTGCCGGGAAAAAAGCCTTAATCGCAAGGTGTAACATCACGGCAGAATCTTTTCCTACCGAGTACATCATTACCGGATTGTCAAACTCTGCAACTACCTCTCTTAATATATGAATCGATTCAGCTTCAAGCTGTTTTAAATGTGTCAATCTTTTTGTATCTAACACTGTTTTGTCTCCTTTTTATAACTTATTGTTTATGCAGTCCGCACTCTTTATGCTCTGGGTTTTCCCACCACCATCTTCCGCTTCTTATATCCTCGCCATCTTTTACGGCTCTACTGCAGGGCGCACACCCAATGCTAGGGTAGCCTTTGTCGTGCAGAGCGTTGTAAGGAACTTTATTTTTTTTGATGTAATCCCAAACTTCTTGTTCGCTCCATAAAATAAGAGGATTGAGCTTGATAAGATTATTTCCCTCATCCCACTCGCAAAGATACATATCTTCCCTTGTTGGGCTCTGCTGGGCTCTTAAACCTGTAATCCATAAATCAACACCTTTTAGGGCTCTTTTTAGAGGTGCTATTTTTCTAACATAACAACACTCTTTTCTATTTTCAATCGACTCGTAAAAACCGTTAATTCCCTGTTTCTTGTAGAGCTTTTCAACATCGCTGCTCTTTGGAAAATAGACCTTTATTTTTGTATTGTATTTTAAATTTGTTCTTTCCATCACATCATATGTTGATTGTGGAAGTCTTCCCGTATCTAATGTAAATATTTTAGCTTTTTTGTCAAGTTTGCAAATCGTGTCTGTTAAAACCTGATCTTCAGAACCAAAACTTGAAGATAGTGCAATACGTCCCCTATACTCTTTTAAAAAATACTCCAGAAGCTCTTCAAGCGAAGTATCTTTAAATTTTTCGTTTAATTTTTTTATTGTCTCTTTCATAACTTATCCTTGCTATATATGATAATCGTTTACACCAAGCTTGTGTCTTCCGAAATCTGTTTTATTCCATGCTCTTTCATGGTAATAATACAAAACCATTTTTGTAAAAAGTTCGATGGAACCTATTGATGCCGCCATTGTAAGACTTCCCGTTATTATGTACGATATGACCATCGTATCCAGAGTTCCTAGCGTCCTCCATGAAATTGTCTTTACTATCGATCTGTATGCTTTTTCTTGCATAAAATTTATCCTTCACTCTCATACAATCCACAACTCAAATACCTCTCTGCAGTATCACATAGAATCGTTACTATTGTTTTAAACCTATTATTAGGTCTCTTAGCCACTTTAGTTGCGGCAAATACGTTAGCGCCCGACGATATTCCGACAAGCAAACCCTCTTCTTTTGCAAGATACCTTGAGGTATTTATCGCATCTTCATTGCTTACTGCTATTATCTCGCCGTATATTTTTGTATTTAAAACATCAGGAACAAATCCTGCCCCAATCCCTTGAATCTCATGCGCTCCCGCCTCTTTGCCGCAAAGTACCTGCGAATTTAGCGGTTCAACTGCAATTATTTCTATATCTGGATTGTGAGCTTTTAGAATCTCTCCTATTCCTGTTATAGTTCCGCCTGTTCCAACACCTGCAATTAGTATGTCAATTTTCCCCTCGGTATCTTTTAGTATCTCAAGAGCCGTAGTTTTTCTGTGCACATCAGGGTTTGAAGGGTTTGAGAACTGTTGCAAAATAAAACTGTTATTTGTAGCGGCACTAAGCTCTTTAGCTTTTCTGACTGCACCTAACATTCCCTCATTGCTGTCTGTTAAAACAAGCTTAGCACCTAGTGCTTTCAAAAGTGTTCTTCTCTCCATGCTCATGGAATCAGGCATGGTTAAAATAAGCTTTAAACCTAAACTTGCACATACGCTTGCAAGCGCGATGCCGGTGTTTCCGCTTGTTGGCTCGATAATCGTGCTATTTTCATTTATCAGCCCCTCTTTTAGTGCCGTCTCAATCATATTTTTTCCGATTCTGTCTTTAACGGAGTGTGTAGGGTTCATAAACTCACATTTACCCAATATCATGGCATACTCGTTTGCTATCTTTAACTTTATCAAAGGCGTATTGCCTATAAGTTCCGTGACGTCTTTTGCATATTTCATAATGATTCCACCTCTATTTTATTTCTTGCAAGCATCTCATAAAACCTGCATGCAAAACAGATATCTTTAAGTGCTTCAAAAATCTTCCATACGGTAAATGAAACAAAAAGTAAAAGTGCGACGCTGCTTTGAAAAACAAGCTCTGTAAAAAGTGCTACCAAAAGCATTGTCAAACCTACATGTAAGGCAAACTCTTTTGCTCTTGTATCTGCAACCCTTTTTTTGAATTCAATAAGATTTACTAATATCAAAGATATTATGTAAATAGGACTTAAAAAAGGTGTCATATATATTCGCACTAGCAAGTCATAAATCAATATATAAATAACCTGCTCATTCGTGCTAAACAAGTATGCGCACATTAAAACAACAACCAATGCGGCATCTATTTTCGTCTGATTTTCATCTACTTCATTTTCTATTTGATGTTTTATCTGTGACATCTTCTCTCCTCTTTTTAATTAGTTGAGCGAAGTATAATGAGTTATTTTTATAATGTCAAGTGATTTCGTCGTGTTTATCTATACTGATTTAATCAAGATACTTAATAAGCCCCAAAATCTAGGCTTTTTGTCTTTTAATAAAATATTTCTAATTACAAGTAAATTACTTTACATTATTTATATGATTAGTGTATACTCTCTTTTATAGAATAGTTTTACAAAGGATTTATAATGTCGCTTTTATCAACCAAGGGGTCTTACGGTTTGGCTGCAATATGCGAACTTACCAAACACAAAGATGATTCTCCGATGCATATTAAAGATATTGCTCAAAATGCAAATATTCCGCAAAACTATCTTGAGCAGCTGTTAGGAAAACTAAGACGTGCCGGAATCGTAAAGAGCATACGCGGTGCAAAAGGTGGTTACGTTCTTGCAAAAGATCCAGAAAATATAAAAATACTAGATATTTTAGTAGCACTCGAAGATGAGCTTAAAATTGTGGACAAACAGGTTGATCACCCTGTTATTAATCTATTTTTTGGAGATATGCAAGATAGCATAAAAGAGCTTTTTGACATAAATATACTTAAGCTTGCAGAATATAAAAATAGATTTTTAAACTATACAATATAAAATAAACATTAAGGGTTCAAGAACGTTTTAGCGTGTTGTATGAACGGTCTCCTGCATCGCCAAGCCCTGGTATTATAAATTTGTCGCTGTTTAATTTCTCATCTATCTGCGCTATGTATATATCAATATCCGCATAAGTAGAACTTACGACTTCAAGCCCTTGCGGTGAGCCTATTATGTTTAATGTGATTATCTTTGACGGCTCTCTTTGTTTAATAAGCTCTATAGCATCAACCATTGAGCCTCCGGTTGCAACCATCGGATCAACCAAAATAACGGTTTTACCTTTGCAATCAGGCAATCTGTCGTAATACAAAACGCTTTTATGCGTTACTTCATCTCTCTTCATTCCCAAAAAACCAGCCGACGCTCCGACTAAAAGGTCAACCGCGCTATCTAACATCGGCATACCTGCTCTAAGAACCGTTGCAACGACTATATTATCTTCGTCAATAACATTAAAGCTCTCTTTTCCTCTCCATGTAGTAATGCTTTTTTGAACTAATTCAGAGTTTTTAAGAGCTTCATACATAAGCTGTTTTGTAATTTCTTCAACGGTATGTCTAAAACGAAGTGCATCGCTACTATAATCCCTAAGATGAGTTACGAGTGTTTTTGTAAGAGGGTTTGAAAGTTCATATATCATAAGTAACCTTTATACTATAAAACAAAATTCTTTTTTTAATTGTACTCTGTTTTTTTCAAGATGGCAGTATAATTGCGAAAAAGAGATATCAAAAATTTTGGAGTATAATGAAATCATGTCCTGTCGTATTTAAAAAAGTTGATGAGAACGTCTTAAGAATTTTAGCAGGATTTATATCTGCACTCGGAATAATATTTATAGCAAGTTCGCAAATCTTTGTTCTATTCCTACTTTTGTACGATTTTTTTGTTCGCGTATTTAACTGCCATAAAATAAGTCCGCTTTTTTACATAAGCATACTTGCTACAAAGGTTTTAAAACTTAACAAACGCGAAGTCGATGCAGGGCCGAAGGGATTTGCTTCAAAACTTGGACTGATTCTTGTTTTTTGTGCACTAAGTGCATCTGTTTTAGGATTTTCACTAACTGCGGCAACACTTATAGCAATTCTTGTCATTTGTGCTCTCTTAGAAGCGCTTTTTAGTTTTTGTATTGGATGTCAAATCTACTTTATCATTAAAAAATTTATGTAGCTCTTAAGAGAGGATTTGTCTTAGCTGCATAGCAAACCATAGTATTGCTAGATTTAAAAAAAATATCATTAAAGAACTTCCGCGCGATACTATTTTTTGTATTATTGAGCGTTCTTGTTTATGTGTTTTAAATGCTATTTTCATATGAATAATGGTTAAAATTGTAATTGCACCGACATAAAAAAGTTTATGACTCATCATGTATCCCAACCGAGATTCATTGATATCAAGTGTCAATACATCAATTAGGTTAAAATGAAAAAACATAAAAGAACCCGTAGCCAAAAGAACTGCAAGCCATACGCTCTCAAAATAACCGTAAAGCGGTCCTAAATGCTCATAAGTTTGAGCTTGAGCCTCTTTGCCTTTTAAAAATATTCCAAGTAAAAACAGTAGCAAGGTACCGCCTATCCATGCTGTTGCAGCCAATATGTGTATATATAAAACTATATCTATAATGTTATCTTCTTTAATTGGTTTTTAATTTTTAGATTATATTGTAAAATAGCAACCATACAAATTGTCTTTATCAAGTTAATTGACAAATTTAAAAAAATCAGGATTTAAAAATGAATAAAATTACAATATGGCACAACCCAAAATGCTTAAAATTGAGCCAAGAGAGCTTATGAGAACAAAAGAAGAGTTTATAAACTCTTAAGCCTCTTTAGAAGCTTTTTGAACAAAATGACATTCGGTAGTAGAGTATGGGCATGTCTTTGATATGCTCAGTTCAAACTGCTCCTCTTCTATACCGCCTTGTTTTCTATCATAGTGACGCATTGCCGCTCTAAAGGCAGTAAGAACCATATTTGCACTGTCTTGATGCTCGGTTGAAACTCTCTCAACCTGCTCGCCTTCGGGCTTTGACGTATCGACTTTCGGTACAGGTATAGCCGCATAACTATCATGTAAATTTTTTTCTAGGTTTGCAGTAGTTTCAAGAGCACTCTTTATCTCATCGCCTTTTATCATCTCGGTAAAAAGAGAGCCTAAAGTAGTAGTATCTTGAGTTCCGTTTGTACCGAATTTTACATCGACTATAGACTTCTCGTCTCTTTTGATATACATAATCACATAACTTTTTGTCGCATGGTCTATACCGACTCCGATACAATCCGCATCTTCAAGCTTGCCGTAATTTTCAGGCTGCATAAGATGTTTTCCTATTTCAGCTTTTAAATCTTTATCTTCGCTCATTTTTATTCTCCAAGTTGTTCAATGCTTACGCCGTTATCTTTGATAAATTTTGAGATGATAGCGGAGTGGTTGTGTTCGTATGGTTTAAGATATACGATTCTCTTTATTCCGCTTGCTATGATATTTTTGCTACATTCACTGCAAGGCTCAAGAGTTACGTATATCGTGGCATCTTCGATACAGATTCCTTTTCTTGCCGCCCAGATTATTGCATTCATCTCTGCATGTATTTCATAAGTTTTTGACCACTCATGATGATTGGATGTATATTCGCCGTCCCAATGTTCACGGCAGTTTATATATCCGGCAGGTGTGCCGTTATAGCCGGTACTTAATATTCTTCCGTCTTTTACAATAACTGCGCCTACTTGTTTTGAGACACACTTTGAAGCGGTAGCTAACTCTTGTGCTATATTTATAAAATTTTTATCACTTAGCATCTCTACTGGGCATCTCTTATAATTTGGATATCTGCGTTATTTCTTAGTCTTGCAAAATAATCGCTTAAAACCTGCTCTCTTTTTTGAGCCATTAGAAGATTTGTTATCTGCTCTTTTAAACTATTGTAGTCTGTTTTTTCATTACTATATGTCTGTTTTAGGTAAAAAGTCGTATAAAAACCCTTTCCTTCAGAGAAAATCGAAGTAAAGCTGTTTGGCGCTGTTTTTTCCAAAAGCTCTGCTAATTCTGGAGAAATTTTATCATAAGGAAGAGTCTGCTCATCTTTTTTAATATCTAGTGAGTAAAATATAGGATTTGTTATTTTTTTTTCAAGTGCCTCTTTGTTTCTTGAGGTATAGATTACTACTTTAAATGCACTCGGATGTAGAAATTCTGCTTTGTGCAGCTCATAATACTCTTTTGTTTCATCATCACTGGAAGGCTCCATAGAGGAGTAGGCTATTGCCGCATACAACTTTTGAGACAAAAGTCTCTCTTTTGTTTTCTCTTTAAACTCTGCAGAATTTAGTCCGCTAGAGTTTCTAACAACTTCATAAAACTCGTTTATATCCATTTTGTTCAAAGATGCCGTTTTTTTGATTTCATCATAAACATCACTATTTGAGACACTTATTTTTCTCTCGTTTATCTCTGCAACTTCAAGCTTTTTTCTTATTAAAATATCTGTTGCTATATTAGCACTTGCATTTGTTTTTCGCATCTCTTCTTTGATATCGTAAAGAGTTATGACTTCTCCCTTTACCACGACGCTAACGCCGTTAATCAACTCTGCACTAAGCAAGGTACCGAGAATAAGGGATAAAAATATTTTATACATCTGTTTTTCCTATAAATTAAAAATAGTATTTTACCCGCTTTTAACAAATGATAGCCTAAAATTCGACAACTATTTTATAAAGGCTTTTTATGATTGTCACTCGTTTCGCACCAAGTCCTACGGGCTATCTACATATCGGCGGCTTAAGAACTGCTCTTTTTTCATATCTTTGGGCTAGAAAAAACGGCGGCAAATTTCTTCTTCGTATTGAAGACACCGATAAAGCTAGAAACTCGCAGGAGGCTGCAGCGGCAATACTGAAAGCTTTTGAGTGGCTGGGTCTTGAACATGATGGAGAGATAACCTACCAATCACAAAGAGACGATATTTACGCAATCTACATCAAACAACTTTTAGACGAAAAGAAAGCCTACAAATGTTACATGTCAAAAGAGGAACTTGCAGAACTTCGTGAAACTCAAATGGCAAATAAAGAACGTACCAAATATAACGGCAAATATCGTGATTTTGAAGGAGAAATGCCTGATGACGCAGAGTGTGTTATCCGTATAAAAGCACCTCTTAGCGGCGATATAATCGTTAGAGACGGCGTAAAAGGCGATATAACTTTTAAAGCAGAAGACATACTTGACGACTTTGTAATAGCTAGAGGAGACGGTTCGCCTACATATAACTTTGTCGTGGCGATTGATGATCATTTAATGGGAGTAACGGAAGTTATCCGCGGAGACGACCATCTCTCAAATACACCTAAGCAGATTGTTGTTTACGAGGCTTTGGGATTTGAAGTGCCTAAGTTTTATCATGTACCTATGATTCATAACTCTGAGGGCAAAAAACTTAGCAAACGTGACGGTGCAACGGATGTTATGGCTTACAAAGAAATGGGCTACACTCCCGAAGCTCTGCTAAACTTTTTAGTACGTCTTGGCTGGAGTCACGGGGATCAGGAAATTTTTTCAATGGATGAGATGAGAGAACTTTTCAATCCAAAAGACATAAATAAATCTGCATCGATTTACAATACCGAAAAACTTGACTGGCTAAACTCTCACTACATAAAAAATAGCCCAAATAACGCTCTTGCAAAACTACTTGAGCAGTACGGTTTGGTTCTGACTTCACATGATAAAAAAGAGATTTTACTCGATGCTCTTAAAGAACGTGCAAAAACATTAAAAGAGATGGCAACACTTGTAAATGAAATAATTTTGGCTCCGCTGTCTTATGATGAAAAAGCGGTTGAGAAGTCATTTAAAGCAGATGCGATAGAGATTTTAAATGCTTTTAAAGAAAAAGTAATATCATCAGATGAACTTCATCTGCCAAGCGATTATCATCATCTTATGCAAGAAGTAGTTAACGAGATGGCAATAGGCTTTGGGAAAATAGGTCAACCTCTACGCGTTGCACTTTTAGGAAAAATGAGCGGCCCGGGACTTGATAGCGTCATGGCGATTATCGGCAAAGATGAAACTATCCTTAGGATTTCAAACGCCATTGCCGCAAACACTGCTAGTGTGTAAAAGGAACTCGTTCCTTTTACTTTGCTAAGGTCGCTCTGCCACTAAAGCTTAATTTCTTACGAAATTAGAAATATGTAAGGAAAACAAATGGAACTTATCACTCTTTTTTTTATAGCACTGCTTGAACTTAGCAATGCCATGTCTTTGTATATTCTCTTAGGTTTGTTGTTTGCGGGTATTTTGCATGAGCTGGTATCCGAATCACTTGTTACAAAGCATCTTGGTCGCGAGAACATAAGTTCAGTTATCAAAGCAACCGTTTTTGGTATCCCTCTTCCGGTATGTTCATGCGGCGTAATACCTCTTGCCTCAAGCATCAAAAAAAGCGGAGCGAGCAAAGGCTCTACTCTCTCTTTTCTTATCTCTACACCCATAACCGGAGTCGATTCTATCCTTGCTACATTTGGCATGTTTGGATGGATTTTTACGATTTACAGAGTCGTAACCTCTATGATAATTGCCATGGTTGCCGGAATATTAACAAATATTTTTGATAAAGATATAGTTCAAAAAGATATAAAACTTACAGAAGAAGAAACCCACTGCTGTTGCTCATCGGAGTCATGTTCTACAGATAATAAAAAAACAAAATTCTCATTAACCAAAGCTCTGCATTATGCTTTTGTGGATTTGCTTGAAGATATAGCAAAACCTCTTTTTTGGGGTTTGATTTTAGGCGCATTGATAACGATAGCCATACCTCAAAATTTAAGCACTATTTTAACAGACAACGCTTGGATATCATACTTTATTGCTATCATTATAGCCGTACCGATGTATGTTTGTGCAACCGCTTCACTACCTATTGCCGCGGCACTTATGTTAAGCGGAGTTAGTGCGGGTGCTGCTTTTGTATTTTTAAGTGCCGGTCCTGCCACAAACACTGTTACTATAGGTGTAGTTAAAAAAATGTTAGGTACAAAATCTCTGTATATCTACTTATCAAGTATAATTCTGGGAAGTATTATTTTTGGTCTAGGGCTTGATTATATATTTGACATTAACAGCATCGATGTAAAGTCTTTAATTCACACACATGAAGAATCGGGTATTTTAGAGATACTAAGCAGCATTGTTTTATGGGGGCTTATGCTATTTTTTATAACAAAATCATACTTGAAAAAATAACACAAACTATACTACGATAAACTTTTAAGCGCTTCTACGTATTTATCTATATTTTTTAACAATATATCTACTAACTTAGGGTCAAAATGTTTGCCTCTCTCATCTTTAAAAACAACAACAGTATCAGCTATCGACCACTCTTCTTTATATACTCGTTTAGACAAAAGAGCATCAAAAACATCAATAATAGCAACAATACGTGCATATATGCTAATATCTTCTCCTTTTAACCCTTGCGGGTAGCCTGTTCCGTCATATCTTTCATGATGTTCATATGCGATAATAGCAGCAATTTTTAGTATCTCACGTTTTGAATTTTTTAATATACCGTATCCAAAAAGTGCATGTTCTTTCATATTTTCATACTCTTCTTGCGTTAATTTTCCCGGCTTATTCAAAATAGCATCCGCAATCCCTATTTTTCCTATATCATGAAGAGGCGATGCTATCTCTATAAGCTTAAGTTGTTCATCGCTTAAACCATACTCTTTTGCAAGCATCCTGCTAAGTACAGCAACGCGTTTAGTATGCATTCTTGTAGAATTCGAGCGAATCTCCTCTATCTGCCCTACTGCAAGCATTGTCTCTTTTAGAGTCAATTCTATCTCTTCGTTTAAAAGCTCCAACTCTATATTTTTCTCTTTTAGTTCATTCTCTTTTTCTATAACTGTTTTGTTAAATTTATTTACGCTTGATGCAACATCTTCAAACTCTTTGCTCTCATATTTTTTACTGTCTATATTTTTATGCGAAAAATATGCCATCCTTGCTTCATCAATAATACTTAAGAGAGGTTTGCTGATATAACGCTCTATTACATGGAACATATTAAAAACAACAATCAAAGCAAATAGAAGTAGAGCCGTAACAATCATATAACTGTTTTTTAGTACAAATTTCTGATATGAATCAATATCCATGCCTATTTCTACCGCACCCAAAACACTACCGTCTTTTACACGATGACACTGCAGACATTCTGTATTTGCAATGTATGGAACAATAGATTTAACCTTACCGAGCCTGTCGTTCCAGCTTGTATAAACCTCTTTTTTTTCTAAAATAGCTCTAATATTATCATCTAGTTTTTTCTCAGATAAAGTAGCCTCGCCATACTCTTTTATAACAGCATCGGCGCGGATTATTTTAATAGTTTTTATATCATGAACAGATGAGATTTCATCTAAAAAATATCCGCGTTTGTCCATTATGCCGGCTTTCATATGTGACGTGAGACCTGCTTGTATGATTTCTGCAATTGAATGAATTTTATTTTCTACGATAAACTGAAAAAAAGCTCTGTAGCTTAAGAGTATTATAGAGATAATAACCAGTGTGGAGACAATAAATACTTGCAGTAAGCGAGTTACCGTTATAGTTTTAATACTTCTCTTTTGCAAACTGTCGCCTCAAGTTAAAATAGTTTTTCGTTTTTGATTATAGGCTTCTTTAGCTTATCTTGTTCTTTTATTATATTTGCTATACTTTTTACAGATTTTAATAGGAGCATATAGTGAAAAAAAGGGTTTTAGTTTTACACGGCTTAGGCGGAAGCGATTTCCCTCACTGGCAGAGCTGGTTATCGGCGGAAGTTGCGAAAGATTATGGATGTGTAAGTTTTCCAAAACTACCAGATTTCAATTCTCCTAATAAAGATGCATGGATGGAGCAATTAATTAAAGAGTTAGAGGATTTTAAACCTGATATTGTTATTTGCCACTCTTTAGCAAATATTCTATGGTTTCATGTTTGTAATCAATTTAAACTACATGTAGTAGAAAAGCTCTACCTTGTAGCTCCGCCTAGTTTAAAATGCGATATGGATGAACTAAAGAGTTTTTACCCTTGTGAAGTACCGAAAAATCTATATGCCAAAGCATCATTGCTTATTACTTCTACAAATGACAATTATATGAAGAAAGAAGAAGCGATATCGCTTCAAAAAATGCTCAATATCCCTATGAAAATCATGGAAAATGCAGGACATATTAATGCTTCAAGCGGATATGGAGAGTGGTCATGGATATTAGAAGAAATTACTAGTTAGATTTTATGAACTCTGTGATTTTTTCAAAAACTTCCTGATTCACACTGTCATCTAAAATGACAACATGCTTACTACTGTTTACTAAATACTTCTCTTTTTGAGTTGAGCCGACTCTATCATAAATTAAATCAGCACTCTTTGGATTAACTATAGGGTCTTTATCTGCTTGAATTATAAGAGAAGGTATAGAGATATCCTTTAATTTTTTTTCTGTAGCGTCAATTAACTCTTTCCACTCCCCTATTGATGAAGTATAGTGTTTTTTATAGCTTATCTCAGGGTATTCAGGTTCACTCTCATACATGTCATATTCAGAATCAAACAGCGATAAAAAACTATCAATTACATTATGATTAGGCGAAATATAATTTGCATGTATATCATCAAGCGATATAGCACTGTTTATGCAGACCACTCCGTTTATTTTTCTTGTTGAGTTAGCTGCTTTTAAAAGAGCTATTAAACCACCTGTTGAAAAACCGCATAAAAATATCTTTTTGCTTACACAAGATAGTGCCGTGTAACCTATATCAAATGAGTCATACCACTCCTTATAAGTTGTATCTCTTAAATCTTCGGGCATAGTTCCGTGCCCTTTTAATCTTATGGCATATACATTAATTCCGTTTGCAAAAAGATACTCAGCCAAAGGTTCTACCTCGCGTGACGCAGACTTGTAACCGTGAGATAAAACACATCCCGTAGTGTTTTTTTCATCATACAAAATAAAGGGTTTTCCTATCTCCTTAGGCTTAGTGTCAAAAACCGAATAAAACTTATTATAGTCATGATTGAACTGTGCCGTATCACGATTGTAAATAATATAAAAAACCTCTTTATAAACTATATGCATATCTTTTTGAACATTGTGTTTTGCACACTCGTGAAGCTCATGCAGTATTATCGTCTCGTTTATTAAAACACGAAGAATATTTTTAACTCTTATAGTATGAAATGTATGCTCATTTTTAAAATTATCCCTATTTATAGTATATTTATCACTATCGGCAACGATAATATTCTGTTCTAGCGCCACTTTGAAAATATTATCAAACAGTACATTTGGCTCATCATTTAATAATTTGCATAAACTTGCATCCAAAGAGCTATCAAGATGATATATCGCCAACCTCTCAAGTTCTCTTGAGAGAAGATATATTTTTGCTTTTAACTCTCTAATGCTAAACTCATCATTTAACATGTACTCCAAACAGAGTCCAAAAAGATGGTCAAAAGTAATTAGAATATTTTTATATACCTCATTCATCATCATATTAGTCAAAGCTACTCTGCCTCGCTCAATAACACTCTCCTCATTAATCTCTAAATTATCTTTCTTTAAATCCCGTTTTATATGAAATAAAAAAGCTTTAACGTCAATAGGCTTTGAAAAGTGTACATGTACTTGAGAGTTTAGAAGCAGATTGCTCTCTATATCAATCTCCTCTTCTACGGATTCTCCTTTTGCGTCTATATATTTATGAGCAAAGTTAGAAATACTGTTTTGTCCTTTTCTTATAGGAAAATAAGATACGTTTATCGGGATAATCAGCGTATTGTTATATGAGAGTTCCTCTTTTTCGTCAATAAAATAGTTCTCTTTAAACTCTCTTATAGCTTCAACATCGAAACGGTTATTTGCTTCAAAATATCTGCTTTTTTCAAGCTCACTTTTAAGCGCTAAAACTGCCGAACCGGTAAAAATATCGTGAAGCCCTTTTGGATTTTCCACCATAAAGGTATCTTTGGATAGAAGCACTTTTTTACTCTTTATCATAAATCCTTCAGGATAAATCAGCCAATTATCACGTCCTGTAAGCAAATCCCCCAATATTTTCTCATTTCTATATCTATCTTTTGTAGATACCGTACCGACTGCATTTAAATAATCTATCGTTGCGGTTGTAAAGATAGTATGATCCGCCAATGAACGCACTTTAAAGCCTAGTTTTTTATAAATAACATAAGGCAGTAAAAAAGTTTCTATTCTTGTAAAATGGTTAGCGACAAAGAGAGTCGGGGCATTTGTATTTAGATTTTTCTCACCGCTAAAAGTGATTGAGTTTGCCATAATTTTTTCTACTATGCTTAAGACAAATTGAGAAGCTTCATACATTTTATTTCCCATAACAGACCTTTATATTTCTCTTTTTAAATACTCATCAATCATAAAACCATCAACTTGAACTACCGCTTCTTTAGCATCTTTTGCTCTCTCTAATAGATTTTTCTCATCCGCAGTAATTATGCCTGTTTTGAGTGCCTCATCTATAAGTGAGTAAACACTCTGCTTTGGAAGTTTAGCGTTTTTGATAGCATTTTTTATTTTTTGTACTATACCTGCCGACTCTTCATTCAATCTCATAGCATCTTCAATCTCTTGATATCTTTTTGAGTAATAGATTCCATCTATCAACCTATCTCTTATCTCGCCTCTTGAAGCGATACTATGAGCCAAATCACGAGATAGTTTATCACTGACACCTCGCCCAAGCGAATTAATAGTCATATACCATTTAACCGGTTTAAACAAAAAGTTTACTAGTGGATTTGTAAAGAGATTAGCCGCTATTTCATTATAGGCATTTTGCATAATTCTTAACTGCCAATCGCCGATATAGCTGATAAAAATATCATCGGCTTTGTCCGCATCCGCTTTGTAGCGGCGAAGAGTAGCACTTAGAAGATACATGCTAGAGAGTATATCCCCGAAACGCCCCGTAATTTTTTCTCTTTGTTTTAGACTTCCGCCGTAATATGCCATGATAAAATCGGATAAAAAGGCAAAAGTAGCACTGCTCCACGCAAGTTTTTTCTCATAATAACATCCGACTCCGCTAGAAGTTGATTTATGCAGATAACCTCTTGTTAAACTCAGCAGTGTCATCTTAAGCATATTTCTAAGAGTCAATCCTACATGTGAAAAAAATGCTCTATCAAATGCTTTTACGTCTCCTGATTCAACAGCCGTTATTTCACTATAAACGTGAGGATGACATCGTATAACACCTTGTCCGTATAAAATTAGCGTACGAGTCATAATATTTGCACCCTCGACCGTAATGGCTATAGGTGCTCCCATATATGCATGTCCTAAAAGATTTCTCTCTCCTAAAGATATTCCTGCACCGCCTACTATATCCATAGCATCGTTAATAGAGCGTCTAAACATCTCCGTTGAGTGATATTTCATAACCGCATTAATTACTGAGGGTTTTTTACCGCCATCTATTGCTCCAAGCGTAAAAATTCTTGCCGCATCTAACATGTAAGCATTAGCGGCAAGTCTTGCCAAAACATCTTCAATACCCTCAAACTTTGAGATAGACAACCCAAATTGCTCTCGCACGCTCGAATATGCACCTGCGACCGCGGCAGAGAGTTTGACTCCGCCGCAGCTTACCGAAGGAAGCGATATCCCGCGCCCGACGGAGAGTGACTCCATCAGCATCTGCCAACCTTTAGATACTCCGTTTATCCCTCCTATAACATCATCTATCTTTATTATCACGTCTTTACCGCTAATTGGAGAGTTTATAAACGGAATATTCAGCGGATCGTGGCGTTTTCCTTGAACTACACCCTCTAGTTTGGCATCTATAAGAGCACATGTAATTCCAAGCTCTTTGCCTTTTTTAAGCAGCTCTTTGGGGTCTCTTAACACAAATGCCAAACCGATAACGGTTGCAACTGCTCCCAAAGTAATATAGCGCTTATTAAAATTGAGTTTTATAAATATCTCGCCGTTTTGCTCGAATAGCTCTCCGCTTGAGGAGATAGAAGTAGCATCACTTCCTGCAAGCGGTTCGGTAAGCGCAAAACACGGTATTTCTCTACCGTCGGCAAGGCGAGGAAGATAGTAATCTTTTTGTTTTTGCGTGCCGTAATGAAGAATCAACTCTGCAGGTCCAAGCGAGTTTGGAACCATGGTAGTAATAGAGAGAACTTGAGAACATGATGCCTGTTTTTGTATAACGGCAGAGTGTGCCAATGCAGAGAAACCAAGTCCTCCATACTCTTTTGGAATAATCATTCCAAAAAATTTGTTATCTTTTAGATATTGCCAAACTTCAGGACTCAAATCTCTTTGTGCAAAAACCTTAAAATCATTTGTTATCTCACAAACACGCTCGACTTTTGTATCTAAAAACTCCTTCTCCTCATCCGTTAATTTCGGGTATGATTCACTGAGTATTTTTTCAAAATCGGGAGAACCGGAGAAAAAATCTCCCTCTATCCAGACATCCCCTGCACGAAGAGCAATTTTTTCGGTATCTGATATGCTCGGCATAAGACGTAATTTTTTAACAGCTAAAAGTAAAGGCGATGATATGATCACAATCCTCAACAAAGGAATAAGCAAAACAAGATTAAGCGGAATATATATCATCCAAAAAACCAAAGTCGGTGTAAAACAAACGGCTATAACGCCTATCATAAGAGCGGAAATTATCCAAAACGACATACCTCTATACCAACTAACAAGCAAAGCGGTTACAAATACAAATATTAAAATTAGTTGCATAAATTATCCTTTATAAAATGCTTCATTATTTGCTGCCATATTTACAATCAGCTCACACGGTTCAAATCTTTTTCCGTATTTCTCTTCTAAACCTACCAAAGAGATATAAACCTTTTCTATTCCAAGTGAGTCGGCATATTTAAGCAATCCGCCGCGAAACGGAGGAAATCCTGTTCCCATTATCATTGCCATATCAAGCTGCGAGGCATCTTTTACGATGTTCTCTTCCAAAGCTCTGGCTGCTTCATTTATCATTATCATCATTGCTCTATCTATAATTTCAGGTTTGCTGTAAGCTCTTGAGCGAGGCTGAATGGCAGTTACCTCTTTGTTTATCTCTTTTTCTTTGCCGCTATAAGTATAAAAACCTTTTTTATTTTTTTTGCCTATAAGTTTCATATTTATAACCTCTTCCAAAATAGGCGCTACCTTCATCCTCTCGCCGTATGCCTCTTCTAATACCTTTGATACTTTATACCCGACGTCAAGTCCCACCTCATCTGCAAGAGAAAAAGGACCCATCGGCATGCCGAACTCCTCTATGGTTTCATCTATAAGCAAAATACTAGCACCCTCTCTAAACATCCTAACAGATTCATTTATATATGTTATAAGAATTCGGTTTACTAAAAAACCTGCGCAATCTCCGACTAAAATAGCAGTTTTACCTGCATCTCGTGCCAATTTAACTACAGTTGCAATTGTTTGATTGGAAGTTTTTTCTCCTGCAATAACCTCAACAAGCGGCATACGTGGCACGGGATTAAAAAAATGCATTCCGATAAAACGTTCAGGCTTTTTCATACCCTCAGCTAACATCGAAATAGATAGCGATGAAGTGTTTGAGGCTATAATGCACTTCTCATTTACTACACTCTCCAAATCTTTATAAACATCTTTTTTAGTCTCTATGTTTTCAACAACCGCTTCGACTACCAAATCAATATTATTAAATCCGTTATATTTATCCGTATAACTTATATGCCCTATTTTTAACTCAACTTCGCGCTTAGTTATCCGCCCTCTCTTTAAAACATCATCATAAAACTTACTAATCGACTTAAACGACTCTGCAATAGAATCGTAACTTCGCCCCTTTAATCTAACGGCTTTATCAATTTTACTAAAAAGCCACACTATACCTCCGCCCATTACGCCAGAACCTATAACTGAGATGTCATGTACATCAAGAGGCAGCACCTCTTTTTCGACAAAGGTGTCATGCTTTAACCTCTCGGAAGCAAAAAAAATAGAAATTAGATTTTTTGAAACATTGCTAACGCAAAGTCTTGCAAAAGCGTAAGCCTCCAAAGAAAGCGCCTCGTTTAGCGGAATCTTCTCCGTTTTTTTAAACAGCTCTATTACCTCTAGCGGTGCAGGATAACGTCCTTTTGTCTTTTTCATAACCTCTTTAAGAGCAAACTTATAGATAAGTGATGGAGCGAACCTCTCAAGCAGATTCATCTTGTAACGCGTTGCATCTATTTTAGCACGCTCTTTATCATCTAAAATAGCTTTTATAAAACTCTCTAGCTTAAACTCCAAATAACCTTCCGGTACACAAGAGTCAACCATTTTAAGTTTTTGGGCTTTTAAGCCGTTAATAAGTTTAGCACCAAGTATAAGCTCAAGTGCTTTTTGTTTGCCGATAAGATGTTTTAGATTTTGCGTTCCGCCAAATCCGGGTAAAACCCCCAAATTAACTTCAGGAAGACCTATTTTGGTTTTGGGATTCTGTGTTGCTATGCGATAATCACAGTTAAGAGCTAACTCAAAGCCGCCTCCAAGACAAGCTCCGTTAATAACTGCAACAGTATAAAAAGGCAACACTCTGATTTTTGATAGAATAATCTGTCCGTTTCTAACTACATCATGCGAGGTCTGTTCGTCTGTAAGAGACTCTATCTCAGATATATCGGCTCCTGCTATAAAAACACCCTCTTTAGCGCTTTTAAAGAGCATTATATCTATGTCTTTGCGATTCTTCAACTCATCAAGTTTAGCTTCAAGTTCCCTCATAACCGATATTGAGAGAAGATTAACGCTAGAGTTTGGCATATCAAACAATAAAGTAGCTATTTTATTTTCTACATGTAAGCTAAAAGCACTCATTATTCTACCTCCAGTATTAAAGATGCACCCTGTCCGCCACCAATGCACAGCGTTGCTAAACCTACATTTTTATTTCTGCGGCGCAACTCTTTTAGTGTGTGAATAACAAGCCGTGTACCAGTCATTCCTACCGGGTGTCCGAGTGCAATTCCTCCGCCGTTAACATTTAGTATATTTGTATCGATTGCACCCAAAGCTTCATCTCTGCCAAGATGAGTCTGTGCATATTTTTTCGACTCAAATGCAGCCATGTTTGCTAAAACCTGCGATGCAAAAGCTTCATTTAGCTCAATTAGCTCAAAATCACTCATCTTCATTTTTGTCATTTCTAAAATCTTTGCAGTAGAATACGCAGGTCCAAGCCCCATTCTAGCAGGTTCAAGACCTGCATAAGCATACTCTCTTAAATATCCAAGCGGAGTTAAGCCCATCTCTTTTGCCTTTGATTCACTCATCAAAACAACCGCCGCCGCCGCATCGGAAATTTGGGCAGAGTTACCTGCAGTAACAGTTCCGTTTCTCTTATCAAAGAAGGGTTTTAACCTTGTTAAAGCTTCAATACTCTGAGCATAACGAATACCGTCGTCATCGCTCATAATAAGTCCGTTTTTTGCGTCATATACAATAGGTGCTATTTCTTGCGCAAAGATACCCTCTTTTTGGGCGCGTTCTGCTTTTTGATGTGAAGCAAGTGCAAAATAATCCTGCTCTGCTCTGCTTATGCCGAAGTCTTGAGCCAATATTTCGGCGGTTGAGCCCATAATAAGCCCTGAGAGAGGGTCGGTTAAACCCTGCATAAGTCCGACGATAGGTTTTAAATACGAGGGAGTAAAGCGTGAGAGAGTTTTTATTTTATCTATAAGTGATTTTGAACGAAGCATCGCTTCAATGATATCTGACATCCCTTTGGTAAAAAGAAGAGGAAGATTACTCATCGACTCCGCTCCGCCTGCTAGATAAATCTCTCCGTGACCCGATAGAATTTTACTAGCAGCCGTAGTGATCGACTCCATTCCGGATGCGCAGTTTCTATGAACCGTGTAAGCCGACGTTTTATCGCTAAAACCTGCCCTTAGAGCTATGACACGCGCAATGTTTACGGCATCTGAGGGCTGCCCGACATTGCCGATTATTACCTCATCGTACATGTCAAAATCTATACCCGTTCTAAGAACAACCTCTTTGACTATATGCGCACCCAGCAAGTCGGCACGCAAATCCTTTAATTTACCCGAAGCTTTGGCTATCGGGGTTCTAAGACCGTCTATTATTGCAACTCTTTGACTCATTATTCACCTCTTCATAGCAAGTTAGTTTTTATAATTCAACACTTTTTTTAAGGAGACACAACATTTAAGTTTCAAATACTATATCACAAATTTACCTAATATTGTATTTAGTTATATTTACCATATAGAAGGTAAAAGAGTTATAATACGGCAATTAAATCAATTGAAAGAACTCTATGATACAACTCACAAATATCTCAAAAAATTTCGGCAAACAAGAGCTTTTTAGTAATCTAAACTTTAAGCTAAACTCAGGCAACAAAGTAGGTCTAGTAGGTCGCAACGGAAGTGGAAAGTCAACGCTTTTTAAGCTTATTTTAGGCGAAGAAACACCCGATAGCGGAGAAGTAATTATCCCTCGCGGATATAAAATAGGCGCGCTTAAGCAGTATCTTGAGTTTAGCGAGGAAACGCTTAGAGAAGAAGCAGCGCTGGCACTTGAAGAAGATATGAAATATGATATTTACAGAGTCGAGAAGATTCTCTTTGGTCTCGGATTTACACAAGAGGATTTGGAGAAGAGTCCTCTTTCATTTTCAGGCGGATATCAAATAAGAATAAACCTTGCAAAGCTTTTGGTGACAGAGCCGAATCTACTTCTTTTGGATGAGCCTACAAACTACCTTGATATTCTATCTCTTAGATGGCTGAAAACTTTTTTAAAAGCTTTTGAAGGAGAGATTATTTTAATTACTCACGATAGAGATTTTATGGATGCCGTCACTACTCATACAATGGGAATAGTGAGAAAAAATCTAAGAATAATTCAAGGAGATACCCATAAATATTACGAGCAGCTTCAAGCCAATGACGAACTTTACGAAAAACAAAAAATTGCACAGGATAAAAAAGTAAAAGAGCTTGAAGATTTTATCGCCCGCAACAAAGCGCGTGCTTCAACGGCAGCTCTTGCTCAGTCAAAAGTAAAACAACTTGAAAAGATGGATTTGCTTGATGATTTGGGATATGACTCGACTTTGAAATTTAATTTTAACTACAAAGAGACACCTGCTAAAGTTTTGCTTGACGTTAAAAATCTAAGCTTTGGCTATACGCCTGAAAATATTCTTTTTAAGGATATCTCTTTTGTACTGCAAAAAGGCGAACGCGTAGGTATTATAGGTAAAAACGGTAAGGGTAAATCAACTCTTTTAAACAATATCGCAGGAGAGCTAAAGCCGCTTAGCGGAGATATTCACATGCACCCAAGCACCGCTTTTGCACACTTTGGTCAAACAAACATTGCAAGGCTGCATCCAAGCAGTACAGTGCTTGATGAAATTCACTCGGCAAACACAAAACTATCGGCTCAAACCATACGTGCTATTGCGGGTTCTATGATGTTTAGCGGAGACAGTGCAGACAAAAAAGTATCTCTTCTATCAGGTGGAGAAAAAAGCCGTGTAATGCTCGGTCAGATTTTAGCTCGCGATGTAAATCTTCTCTTTTTGGATGAGCCTACAAATCACTTAGACATGGACTCAATCGAAGCTCTAACCGTAGCAATTCAAGATTTTCAAGGCTCGGTTATCATTGTAACCCACTCCGAAGAGCTTCTTCGCCGTACATGTGACAGGCTTATCATCTTTACAAGAAACGGTGCCGAATATTTTGACGGCGGATATGACCTCTTTTTAGAAAAAATGGGCTGGGAAGAGGAAGACGGCGAGGAAAAAGTTAAACAAAAACCAAAGACTTCATTCAAAGACAATAAAAAACTAAAAGCCGATTTAATCAGAGAAAAAAGCAAGCTTACCTCACCTATGAAGAAAAAGATAGAGAAACTTGAAGCTTCTATTATCAAATCAGAAGAGCTTTTAGCCTCTCATCAAAAAAAATTGCTTGACGCTTCAAGCAAAGGAGACAGCTTTAAAATAATAGAGTTTTCAAAACTTGTCTCATTAGAGCAAAAAGAGGTTGAGAAGATGTTTGAGCTTTTGGAGATTATACAAAATGAGTTTGACGAAATTACAAATGATTACGACAAAAAAATTGCGGATTTTGAATAATAAAAACAGCAGTGTAGTTAACTATACTCCTCTATCTTTCCAAATATATCTACATGTGTAAGATAGAGTCTTAAATCAAACTCTACTTGATGGTAAGAGGGCTGCATATACTCACAAAGTTTATAAAAAGCTTTGTTATGCTCTTTTTCTTTAAAGTGGGCAAGTTCATGCACTACTATCATCTCTAAAAATTCCAAAGGCACATTTTTAAACATAGAAGCTATACGGATTTCATTTTTGCTCTTTAGTTTGCCGCCTTGCACCCTTGAGATAAAATGATGAGTTCCCAAAGCATTGTGAATAACGTTTATTTTTCCGTCATATACCACTTTGCTAAGCGAAGGGGCATTTTTTATATGGGCATTTTTTAATTCGTTCACATAATTAAAGAGTGTTTTGTCCGTTTTTTTATCATGTGAAGAGGGGTATTTTTTAAGAATATGCTCTGCTAGTTTTTTCTCTTTTATCAGCTCTAGCACCTGCTTTTTTATACCCTCAGGATAATGCTTTATATATTTTAAAGAATCCACACAGAGAACTTTTTACCCTTGATTTTTCCGTTTTTGAGCTTCTCGTAAGCTTCATCTATTTTAGCACTTTTGATTGCCACATAACTCTGTCTGTCGTAAATATCTATCTTACCGATTTGGCTTCCTTGCAACCCTGCTTCACCCGTAAGTGCGCCTAAAACATCTCCTGCACGAATCTTGTCTTTTTTACCGCCCTCAATAACAAGCGTTATATTCTCTGGTCTCATTTCAAAGCCGTTTACGATTTTTAACAAAGATGCATCTTCAAAAAGTGCAGTACCGTTATTATACTCATCTGCATCTCTTGCCTCGTTCGGCTCATAAAGCGTAAATGCCAATCCTTCGGCTCCAGCGCGTCCTGTTCGTCCGATTCTATGAGTGTAAGTCTCTTCTGAATGAGGGATATCATAGTTGACTACCATTGAAAGTTCTTTTATGTCAAGCCCTCTTGCCGCCACATCCGTTGCCACTAAAACACAACAGCTTTTGTTGGCAAATTGAACCAGAACGTCGTTTCTGTCATACTGTTCCAAATCTCCGTGAATCGCCAAAGCATCTATCTTTTTATCTTGAAGAGTTTTTGCGATTTCATCTGCTTCAACTTTCGTATTGCAAAAAACTATAGCATTTTGAGGTTTAAAATTACTAAATATCTTTACAAGAGCCGCCGTTTTTTCTCCGTAACCCACCTCGTAAAAACGCTGAATAATTTTGTTTGCGACTTCGGTAGAGACCGTTTTTATGCTTATAGCATCTTTTTGGATTTTGGCACTTATGTCTAAAATCTCATCGTTGTAAGTAGCCGAAAAAAGAAGTGTTTGTCTCTCCTTTGGCACAAAACCCAAAACCTCGTTTATCTCCTCGCTAAAGCCCATATCAAGCATTCTATCGGCTTCATCAAGAACAAGAATCTCCATATCGCTAAGCGATAACGACTCCTTTTTTAGGTGTTTTAAAATTCTACCCGGTGTTCCTACAACTATATGCGCACCGTGAGCAAGTGAGCCTAACTGCGGACCAAAGGCAGTTCCGCCGCAAAGAGTCAAGATTTTGATATTGTGAATTGAGCGCGCCAACATACGAAGCTCTTTTGCTACCTGGTCGGATAGCTCACGTGTAGGACAGAGTATAAGCGTCTGAACTCGAAACTTCTTTACATGTAGTCTGTGAAGCACTCCTATACCAAACGCCGCTGTTTTACCGCTCCCCGTTTTTGCCTGAGCTATTACGTCTTTGCCCTCTAAAATATGCGGCAAACTCTGAGTTTGTATAGGCGTCATCTCTTTATAGCCTATCTCCTCTAAATTATGGAGCATCTCTTTTGAGAGAGGAAGTGTTGAAAATTTTACAGCATCCATGTTGAATCCTTAGTTGAAGATGAAGAGAGTGCATTTTCAAATGCGGTAACTTTTCTCATACTTTCTAAAAGTAGATTATCAAGCACACCGCTTTGGAGATTATGCTTTTTTTCAAAAAGAGCTACGCTTTTTGTATTAAACTGCTCAACATCTCGAATCAACATGTAGATTTCTCCTAAAATACCCTCTCCCTTTAAGAGTGCGTTTCGCACTTCGTCTTCTATATTCATACTGTTTAAAATTTTCACAAGAGGCGTACTGAAAATCGTATCTATCAAGGATAAAACTCCTACAAAATATGCTTTGCCCAGAGTATTGCTCCCCGAGTCGTGTTTTACTTTTTTTAGTATAGAAACCATTAGTTCAGTACGGTTTTTTATCATAAGCATAATAGGAGACACATCACTCTCTTTTGAAACCGATTTTGCATAAATCATAAGCATAAGCCATTGCGCAAGAGGCTTTCTACCTACAAGCGTTAAAACATGGTGTATAGAAGATATAGTGTTTGTAAACTCAAAAGCTCCCGAATTTATATAGCGTAACAGCTGAACTGTCAGTGCATGGTTTCTCTCAAACTCCGCAGTTATCTCATCTATATTCGTATCTTCCATCAACAGACTGTATAGTCTTAAAATATTTGCTCTTGTCGGGTCATACTTTGTGTTTTCTAAAATTTTCGGTTTTGAAAAGAAGTAGCCCTGAAATAATACGCATCCGAGAGCTTTAGCGGTATCGTACCTTTTTTCATCCTCTATTTTCGTACCTATTACCTTGATTCCTCTGGCTTTTATCGTCGTAAGAATACTTTTAGAACTCATATCTTTTACAAAATCCGCATGAAGATTAATTTTTATAAACGATATCTCATTCCATGCATCTTTATACTTTGTAATCGTGTTTCTATCGATTTTTATCTCATCAAGCGCCAATACGTAGCCTTTTTCTTTTAACTGCTGAAGCCTCTCAACGACTCTCTGGCTCATCTCTATCTCTTCTAGGAGCGAAAAGATAAAAAATTCACGCGGTATCGTAAAGATGATATCGCTTAGAAGAAATTTTTCGCCTACTTTAACAAGTGCGCGGCGAGAACCCAAAACCTGATTTGTGCCGAATTTATTTAACAGATTGCTTATTATTGCCGCGGGTATAAAATCATTCTCCCCGTAACTGTTAGCTTTGTCTTTTTGACTGTATAAAACTTCATAAGAATCAAGATTTCCGCTTATATCAAGAATCGGTTGACGTCCTAAATATATATTATCCACGCAAAATTCCCTTTTTTATAATAATTGAGCAATTGTATTATATTTCTACTTACACTCTGTTTCTGCTACAATACATCAATGGTTTTTTTGGAGAATATATGGGAATATTTGAGGCTGTTTATGTGATAATAGGGCTATTGTTCGGTGCTTTTGGAGTATGGATTACGACGGTAAAAAGTTTAAAAGATTCGCTTAATAAAACAATTGAAAAAGCCTCAAGTCTGTTAAATGAAAATGCAGTTTTACATGAACGCATAAACGGCATAAACGAAAAAAATCAAGAGAAATTTGAACTGCTTGAAAAAAATAAAGAGCAGATGAGACTTGAGTTTAAAGAGCTTGCAGACAAAATACTAGAATCAAATTCACAAAAATTCTCCGCTCAAAACCAAGAAAATATAAGCAAGATGATAAACCCGATGAGGGAGCAATTTAACGAGTTTAAAAAGCAGATAGACGATGTTTATATAAAAGAGGCAAAAGAGCGTTCAATGCTTCAAGCGGAGATAAAAAGCATAAAAGAGATAAATCATCAGATGAGTCAAGATGCAAAAAACCTTACAAAAGCACTAAAGGGCGATAGTAAAAAGCAGGGCGTCTGGGGAGAGATGATTTTAGAGAGAGTCCTTGAGACATCAGGGCTTAGACCTGGACTTGAGTACAAGCGTGAAGTAACACTCGAACATAACAGCAATAACAGCCGCTACCGCCCAGATGTTATTGTTCATCTTCCAGATACGAGAGATATTATAATTGACGCAAAAACTTCACTTGTAGCTTACGAACAGTATGTCTCATGTGAAGATGAAAAAGATAAAGAGCTTTTTGCCATAGAACATGTTGCTTCTATTAAAAAGCATATAAAAGAGCTTAGCGAGAAGGATTATATAAATCTAAAAGGTATCCAAACACTTGATTTTATCTTTATGTTTGTACCTATAGAGAGTGCGCTGCTTATGGCGATGGAGTATGATTCTACACTGTTTGACCATGCTTTTAAAAAGAGTGTTATTTTAGTCGGGCCTACGACCTTGATGGTTTCGCTTCGCGCCGTTGAAAACAGCTGGAAATATGAAAAACAGCAGCAAAATGCGCAGGAGATAGCAAAAAGAGCAGGTCTTTTGTTTGATAAATTTTCAGGTTTTTTAGAGAGCGTAGATAAACTCGGAAAACAGATAACGACCGTTCAAAAAACCTACGATGAGACTTTTTCAAAAATGCACTCGGGAGCAGGAAGCATCACAAGCCAGTTTCAAAAACTAGAACAGCTAGGAGCAGCAAGTAGCAAAAAACTCCCTGAGCATATTATAAGAGCGCTTGAAGATTAAGACTTTAACTTTTTAAGAATTACATCCGCTACTCTAAAAGAGTTTGCGTATATCGTCCATGTATATGGAACACTCCCGCCTGTGGGCATAAAAGAGGCATCCGTTACATAAAGATTATCCAATTCATGTGCTTTGCAGTTTGAATCAAGTACAGATGTTTTTGGGTCGTCTCCAAACCTACATCCACCTGCAACTAGATTTGGAGGCGGGTCTGATGAGATATTTACGGAGATTTCAGTCGCTCCCATATCTTTTAAAACGCTCTTTGCTTTTTCTGATAGATACTCGCCGACTTTTATATCATGCGGATGTCCAAAAAGATTTATTGCCGCCACATTTACACCGTATTTGTCTTTTACGGTTTCATCTATCGTTACATTGCAATAATCACTCGGTAGCCAATCATTAAAAATCTCAAATACTATAACTCTTGAAGTTGTGAGATTTTTGTGAATCTTTTCTTGAAGTTTTGTACCCCAGATAAGATTGCCCTCTTCATCATACATCTCTCTTGCCGTGCGGCTTATAATGTTTGAGTGCTCAAATAAAAAGTCTATCGTTCCGCCTTTATATTTTTTGCCATCTTGCTCATACTCGTACCACTCCTGCAAAGAGCGGTTAAAAAAAAGTCCCGGTTGCATCAACTCTTCTTGCTGTTTTTTAATTAGAGTCTCAAACCTCATACGTCCTTCTCCGCTTCCCCCTGCCGAGAAGATAAGATTCTTTCCTACTTGAGCATTGTTGTTCGTCAAACCGTTTGGAAAATAGCTGTTTTTAGAGTTTAAAAGAAGTCTGGAACTCTCTATCGCCTGCGCCGCAACTACAAATATTTTTGCCTCAATTACATGGCTTTTTAACTCTTTATTGTAATAATAAGCCTTTGTAACTCTCTTCTCATCACTATCAAGTTTATAGACAAAAGCGTCTGTTATTATTTTTGCATCACATTTTTGAAGTAGAGCGGCTCTGGCACTCCCTTTTGCTCCTGTTGAGCATCCGTAGCTTCCGCAAAAATTTGAGTATGAACACCCTTTTCTATTAAGTGCATTATGAGGCAAAATAGCCCGCGGTGTAGGAATACTCTCGTAACCTAGAGCTTTACATGTAGCGTCAAACCACTTTGCCGCAGAGTTGACTTCAAGCATAGGATGGGGGAAATTTTTTGTTGAACGAGGCTCTAAAAATTTATGCTCTACAACATCCCCGGATACTCCGACAACCTTTTCAACTTTTGTATAATAAGACTCCAAATCTTCGTAAGCTATAGGCCAGTCAGCAATATTTGCACCGTCTATTTTTCCGTATTTGCTCATAAGATTAAAATCATCAGGCTTTAGACGATGAAAATAACCGCTCATCAAATTTGACGACCCACCAACCATTGAGCCGTTCCAAAAACTCCAGCCGCTCTCTTCGCCACTGTATCTAGTCGTAACACCATCTTTATCCCGCTCATTTATTACATGTTGTTCATCTTTTAAAAGAGGAGTAAAAAGTTCTCTTCTACTGACTCCAATCTCATCTTTACTGAAATCTTCCTCTTTATAATTAGCACCTTTTTCCAAAACTACTACTTTATATCCGGCGCGTGAGAGTTCATAGGCAATGGGTGCCCCGCCTGCTCCGCTTCCTACTATACAGACGTCATACATCATAAAATAGCCTTTGTCGGTCTTGGAAGTCCTGATGTATGATTTAACCATTTCCAGCCGCTTTGATTTTTATTTCCACCGTAAATCGGGTCGCCGAGCATCGCTTCAAGCAGGTATGTCATTATTGTTATAATCCAATTCTCGCCCCATCCGTTCTGAGATATCTCTTTGAGTATATTTTGCCGCTCTTTTGCCGAGAGTTTTGTATAGATTTTTTTGTATTTTTCTACAGATGCTTCATTTAGCCATTTTGCACCGTCTTTGATAAAAGATTTTGTTTTATCTGTAACTCGAGAATGATTAAGAATTGTATAGAGATAGTAAGATGCGTTTATATCGCTGCTTTGGGGGGTATGAAGAGTATCTGGAAATAGGTCTTTTTGAACGAGGGCAATTGTCTGCATCGGTGTAACTGCCGCAAAAAGTTCGCCTGAACATGTTATAAATATAACAGAAGTAAGAAAACTATTTTTTAAAAAAATTCTGCGGGACTTGAAAATCATCTCTTATTATACTTCTTTTAAAAAATAGTTTTTAAAACAGTCTCAAGTTAAAACCCAAAAAGAGTTTTAACTTTTAATGTTGTTTAATATCAACTGCACTTAGACGGTTTTTTTGACATATCCATTTTACCGTCACATTTTGACGATTTGTCCATCATCTTCTTTTCACCGCTACATTTTGCAGATTTATCCATCATATTCATTTTTCCGTCACACTTTGAAGATTTGTCCATCATCTTCTTTTCACCGCTACATTTTGCAGATTTTTCTTTCATCTCCATTTTTCCGTCACACTTAGCTAGCAACGACGTAGTACCTAAACCCGTAAAAAGTGCTGCACCTAAAAACAAAACCGCCATACTCAACTTTCTCATTTTTTATCCTTTAGTGTATAAGTTCAAGTTATTATATAACTTATACATAAGTTAATTCTTTATAAGTAAAACTAATTTTTAAAAGCAATGTGATATTAAGCTTAAGCTACCTGATTTTTTTTGTTAAATATAACTTCATCAAGACTAAACTTTCCTGCTCCATGCGATAAAAAAATGAGTAAAAACAACATGTAGTAAAACGGTATTTCAAAACCGTTATCCCCTGCCGAAAACCCGTTTGGAAGGTGTACTGTAACTATGGCAACAATCATAACAACGATAAGAGGTATAGAGATAACTCTTGTCAGAAATCCAAGAGTAAGCAAAACAACACCTGTCATCTCTGTTGTTGCCGCCATATACGCATTTAACAAAGGCATCGGTATTCCAAGAGAGCTAAACCACTCCGCTACGGAGTTTATATCTGCCCACTTATTCATAGCAGGCTGATAAAACCCGTAAGCAATAGTTAACCTCGCAAAAAACAGTGCAAACGACTGCAAATAAGAACTGATTCTGGAAAATTCCAGATATATTTGTTTAACTTTCATAACACACCTCTTCATAATTTCAAATTACATATTTAGAGCGTATTCAGTTTTTTAATTAGTTGTTTACGGGAGCCTTCATTGAACTTCCGCATTTACCGGAACCGCATTTCATAGCTTTGTTTTGAGCTTTTTTAGACTCCTTCTTATGTTCACAGTTACAATCGGCTCCGCAAGTACACTTACCGTCTTTATCTTTTGTGCATTTTTTTTCATCACAAACTTTTGGAGATTTCATTGAACTCCCGCATTTTCCTGCACCACACTTCATAGCCTCTGCATTTACGGCTACAGCACCTACGCTTAAAAATAAAACTGCACCTAAAAACAGCGACGACAACTTGATTCTTTTCATACATTTTCCTTTTTTTGTTAATTTACTAGATTATACTAAAAAAATTTGTATAATTTCAAAAAATTAATAAACTAATGTTAAAATCTAAAAAAGGAGTCTTATGATTGATACGACAGATGTGTTTGATACGGTAGAAGAGCTAGAAGAGGCACTAGAAGCGACATTTAGTAAAATGGAAAATATTGCCGCAAGAGTATATGAAAAAGAGATAGACGCATATCAGGGCTTTATGGAGTCCGAGAAGTATAAAGATGAAATCGTAACAATAGGTAATAAGCTTAAAGAAAAAGGGATAGATATCACTAAAAGAATCAGTGATACTTTAGAATAGTTTAAACTAAAATACAAAAAGGGCTATCTTAAGAGGACAAAATTAAAATCTATCTTCAAGATTGATTATTTTTAAACTCACCAAAGAGAGTCCGACTTCTCTCTTATTTTTTCCCTCTAATTTTTCTTCTAAAACAAACGATTTTGGCGGTACTATCTCTATCGTGTTTGAGCTATTTACATTCTCAAACGTAAGCACATATTTTCTGGGATTTTTATGTTTTGGTATAAATTTCTTCTCACTATCTCCTACTATGACCTTTACCGCATTTCCTACATTTTCGCCGTATGCTCCGCAAACTATTTCAAGTTTAAATTTTTTAGGAAGCGGATTTACAAATGTTAGCAGTGCACTCGGATGCAACCATGCGTCAGTCCATCTTCCGACTTTATCTTGATATGAGACACCCTCTACATTTTTTAAAAAGCTTGGAAAACCCTCTTTTTTAAATATTATGGCATCGCTTATAGCGGCACTGTATCTTAATCCGTTATTTTTTATCATATTGATATTTTCAATTATCTTTTGGTTATCATAATTATTATTCAAACCGTTTCCAAGGCTATCTATTTTATAGTCCGTTGGTAAATTAAGTTCTTGAACTCTAAAGCTAGAACCGATTGCACCCTCAACCGCACAATATTCACCTGATGCATTGTTATCAAAAATATAATTTAAAAGATTGCACTCATCAATCCATAAAAACCTATCATCCTTACTGAAATGTTCTAGCTGTTCGTAGAGCCTCCAAGCGTTGTTAAATTGAAAATAAGGCTCTAAATTGTTTTCTAAAATCTTAAATAATACAGGAAGCGTATAGTGATTTTCTCCGACACTTACCGACATCTTTTCAAAATTAGGTTTAAAACTCTCCGACATCTTTGGAAATTTCCAAAAACTAAGGATATCCTTTCTCCATTGATTTAATCTCTTGCCAAAATCATCAAATGAGCCATAAATAGACTCTTTTTCCGTTAGATTTCTGCCTAGTCCCAAATCTGTATTTATATTGAGAAAAGATAAAACTGTTGACGCAACATCAAAAGGGGTTCCTATGTTATCCACCGACTCATATTCACTTTGACTAGGTTCAAAAACAACGAAAAGGTTTTTTCTGTTTTGTGATTTGTTAAGCTTGTCCGATGCCGTATTTTTCATAGCCAAATGATCGGATGTAACCACAATAATCGTGTCCTCTGCATATTTTGAGTTTTTGACTTTTTTTATAAACTCCGATATCAAAATATCCGCACATTTAACACTGTTTAAAATCTCATTAGAACCATCCATATATAAATCTTTTGAACAAGAGTTGGATAGATGTCCGTTTGGATGATGTGTGTCCAGAGTGTGTGAAAACAGAGCAAACCTCTCTTTGGATGAGGATAAATTTTCAAACTTTTTATATGCTATATCAAGAAGCGTGTCATCATATAAACCCCAACCGTTAACATATCTTTTGTTTTTTACTTCTTTTAAGAGTTCTTCCCTTCCTATTACACTATCAAAACCATGAGTTTTGTAAAACTTGTCAATACCTGAAAATTTAACACTGCTTCCCTGCATCATACTTAAATAGTAGCCCTCTTTTTTTAGAACATCTCCGATACACACTGCCTTTGGATAAAACTTATCTATTCCCTCCATAGAGTTACCGCCTGAAGTTGTAAAAAGAGGGATTCCGCACTGAGTAGAGACAGTACCTGCGATTGTGTAGTCTGTTCCGCTAGTTTGAACAATATTTGTAAATTCTATACCGCTTTCATCTTGTATAAGCTTTCTAAGATTGGGCATTAAATTAGGAAAAATATTTTCATCAAAATATGTTCTCTCAAGACTCTCTGCATATAAAAAAATTATATTCTTCTTATATACGCTAGAGCTTGAATTATTGGGAACTTTATAATATTCATAAAAATCATTTGCTTGTTCCATAGTCATAGTTAAAAAAAGATTTTTAAAATTATTCAAAGCAGGATGAGTTAAAAAAGCTAAAATCAAAAATCCGTTATGCAAAAAAGCTTTTATTTTTTGCGGCTTTGCTGCTACTACGCTACTTAAGTGACGATGGTAAAAAAAAGCTGCCGCAAAAAGAGTGACAAAAGCAAAAAATGCACCAAAAATAAGCAATAGATACTCTTCAAATCCGGCTTCGCCTAGTCCTAAATTTAAAGTAGCAATAATGGTCTCGTTTATTCCTGCACCCGTAAAGTAGCTCGCTACAAAATAGATTATACTAAATAGCCCATATATAAAAAATACAGAAGCATCAAAAAAGAGTCTTCTTGGATGCTTCTGTTTGTGCTTCATCGTAAAGATTGCAAAAATAAAAAAGAGAAGGGATAACAAAATCATATTCATATATAAGAGTTCCAATAAAATATTTAGCTACTAATTTTTATATGATTGTAGTGCTAAAACCATTAGTATGAGATAAAGCCCTATTTTTCTTTTATTGAAGTATAATTTCAAAAATGACTTCAAGGCTTTTACATGTCAAAAAAAACAACACTATTGCAACAGTTTCGCTCTTTTTACTTTCAAAACAATCCTCAAGATATTGAACGGGCTATAGAATATTTTGCGGTTTTTGGCGGCATGAGTTGGAGTATTGACATGTCAAAAAATCTTGAAGAGCTTATAGAGAGCAAAGTTTTAAAAAACTACACTTATATTCACGGCGATATTACAAAGATAACCCAAAGCGATAAAATAAGCCACTCACTTTTGAGTGCCGTAGCAGTTGGAGACGGACGAGTTCACTCTGCATTAAAAAGAGCGCGTATTTCAAGAGCAGAAGGCGAGAGAGCAATTGAGACTCTTGAGAGCAAAAACATTATAAAAGCCGAATATTCACTAGAGTCTCCGCCAAACTCCGAAGATAAAATTGATGAAAAGCTAAACTTCAACACCCCTTTTATGCGTTTTTGGTTTGCTTTTGTATCTCCATATTTTAAAACCATAAAAGATGGCGATTTTAAAGAGGCAAAAGAGTCGTTTGCCAATCGTAAAAGTGAGTTTTATGAACTTATGTTTTTAAAACTCTCACATGAACTTATAAAAAAGAGTTTTAAAGATGACCCTATAGTTGAAATCGGAAGCTACTGGGATAGAAATACACAGATAGATATTTTGGCAAAAACAAAAAGTGGAAAAATTGTTGCGGGTACATGTAAATACTCAAACCAAAAAGCAAAAAAGAGTGAGCTGAGTAAACTACATGAGCAGTGCCACCAAGCAGAGCTAACCCCAGACATAAGCGTTATCGTCTCAAAAAGCGGTTTTTCAAATGAGCTAAAAGCACTAAAAGGCGAGGATGTTAAATTATTTGCGCTTAAAAACTTTAAAACACTTGTTGAAGAATTAAGCAAAAAAGATTTCATAGAGTGTGAAGGAAAAAAATATTAATAATCTAGTAAATTTACTAACAAAAAAAACAGCTCTTAAACGTGAACATGTAGAAAATATTTTAAAGCTTTTAGATGAGGGTTCAACCATTCCTTTTATAGCACGTTACCGCAAAGAGATGACCGGTGGAGCCGATGATGAAGTTCTTCGTGAGTTTGAGACAATTTATGTGAGCGCAAAAAAACTGCTTGAGCGAAAAGAGGAGATATCAAGGCTGATTGCCGAGAGAGCGACTTTAACCGAAGCAATCAAAAAGAGCATAGAAGAAGCTGACACTCTGCGAATTTTAGAAGATATATACCGCCCGTACAAAGAGAAAAAAAGTTCTCGTGCGGCAACTGCCATTGAAAATGGACTCACACCCCTTGCAGATATTTTAGAAAAAGCACGACTTAGCGAAGCCGAGTTCAAATCAAAAGCAAAAGAGTTTGTAAAGGGCAATATTGTTTCAGTGGATTATGCCGTACAAGGGGCGCAGGATATTTTAGCAGAGCGTTATTCAGATATGCCCAAAGAGCGTGAAGCAATCAGAAACAATATGTTGCGCCATGGGGTTTTAGAAGTTAAAAAAACAAAAAACTTTGATGAAAACGGAGTCTTTAAGAACTTTGTCGGCAAAGCAGAAAAAGTTGCTTTTATCCCGTCTCACCGCTATTTGGCAATTATGCGCGGGGTAAAAGCCAAAGAGCTAAGCGTAAAAATAACGCTTGATATACAAAAGATTGAAGCAAATATAAAAGAGTACAAAATCCCGCGCAACGCTTCATCTTCAAAAGAACTCCTTTTTGAGGCTTACAAAGACGGTCTTATGAGACTTCTGCTTCCGTCACTTGAGAGAGAAGTTCATACCGAGCTAAAAGAGAGAGCAGACACTGCGGCGATATCTGTTTTTGGCAAAAATCTAAACCAGCTTCTAATGACTCCGCCTGTTACTTCAAGAGTTATTTTAGGAGTTGACCCTGCTTTTAGAACGGGGTGTAAACTAGCGGTAATTGATGAAAACGGCAAATATCTTGAGTCATGCGTTATCTATCCTACAGAGCCTCAGAGGGATTATGAAAACTCCAAAAACAAGGTACTTCTTCTTGCAAATAAGTACAACATTAAGGGTGTAGCTATCGGAAACGGAACCGCCTCACGCGAAACACAGGAGTTTTTTGCACGTCTAAACCAAGATGAAAATGCAAAGCTAAACTACACGGTTGTCTCGGAAGCGGGGGCATCTGTTTATTCTGCTTCAAAAATTGCCTCACAAGAGTATCCAAACCTTGACGTAACCATTAGAGGAGCAATACAAATAGCTCAACGCTTGCAAGACCCGATGGCGGCACTTGTTAAAATTGACCCAAAATCTTTAGGAATCGGACAGTATCAACATGATGTTGACCAGAGGCTTTTGGAGAAAAAACTCACAGACGTAACGGTTGATTTGGTTAACCGTGTCGGCGTTGACATCAACTCGGCATCTGCCTCACTCCTATCTTACGTTGCGGGAATCGGTGCAAAAATCGCCCAAAATATCATCGCTTTTAGAGAAGAAAACGGCGTTTTTAAGACTAAAGAGCAACTCTTAAAAGTAAAAGGGTTAGGCAAAAAAGCTTATGAACAAGCTGTTGGATTTATCCGCATAAAAGATGCAAAAAATCAATTTGATAACAGCGGAATCCATCCTGAGAGCTATGAAGTTGCAAAAAAACTCATTGGCATTGATTTGGCAAATATAGATATAGAGGCAAAAGCAAAAGAGTTACATGTCGGAGTAGAAACTTTAAAAGATATCATAAGAGAGCTGCAAAAACCGGGTTTTGACCCCAGAGAAGAGTTGCCGCCTATTCCGTTTAAGGATGGCATAACCGATATAAAGATGCTTCGTGTTGGAAGTTTTGTCTCGGGAGTCGTTAGAAATATCGCGGATTTTGGCGCTTTTGTCGATATAGGACTAAAAAATGACGGCATGATTCACATCTCAAAAATAAGCAGTTCAAGAATCTCACATCCGCTTGAAGTTCTTTCGCTAAACCAATATTTACCGCAAATAGAGGTAATCTCAATAGATGAAGAAAAAGGAAAAGTCGGACTTAGTCTGATATAAAACACAATGAAACCAATACTATATTTTCTAAGATCATCCGAACAAAAAATCGCAACCGACATGCTCCACTATGCCTACCGTCTTGATGAGCTAGGCAAGAGTCTTGAAGATTTTTCACAACTTGAAATCTTTAGCAGATTTTACGCCTTATCTTCCAAAGATTTAGGGCTTTATGCTTTGGATGAGCATACTATAGCAGGTGCTGTGTGGATAAGATTGTTAAAAAAAGATGATAACGCAAACGGTTTTGTGAACGAGACAACACCCATTCTTACAATAGCAGTAAAACCTGAATTTAGAAACAAAGGCATAGGTTCTGCTATGCTTGAACAGCTCTTTTTAGAAGCAGGAGCAATTTTTGAACAAATAAGTGTTAGTGTTTTAAACAGTGAAAAAACAGTAAATTATTTTAAAAAATTCGGATTTGTTGAAGTTGAAAACTCCCAAAAAACAAGCCCTGTTGATGAAAGCGAAGTTATAACAATGGTTAAAAAAATATCAAACGAGAGAGTCGTAAGACCGAGTGACGGCTACGACCCAAGAAAATGGATGGACTAAAAAGCTTAAAAACGAAGCATCAAACCTGCATAAAAACCTGAAAAGTCGATATCTAGTTTTGCATCAACACTGCTCTCATCAATATCTAGTTTTTGAACTCTGTAACCTACCTCCAAAGCAGGTTTCACAACAGAAACAAAATCAAACGTATAATCAACTTTCGCTCTAACATCATACACGGTAGAATCACCCGTCGTAATGTACTTTATATCGGCTTCTACTCCTATTTCAGTCGATGGAATTTCAACTCTTGCTCTTGCATACAGAAGCGGTATCGGAAATACTGCACTATCGCTATATCCGGTAAACGGCACTAACGGTGCGGCAGTATATGAAGCATCGACTATTTTAATATCCAAACCTAAATCAAAAGTAATCCAACCAGTGTTATCCAAAATATTATAATACGGAATAATATCGTACTGTTTCATATCATAAGAGAGTGAGGTTGTAACAGCACCGATATCAAAATCTTTAAATCTTCCAGTTGCAGTACCATCGTCCTCTATACTTACATATTCAAGTCTTAAATTTGGAAGAGCAGGAAGAGGATGTTTAATTATTGCCCAAATATAAGGCTTTGTATTATCTTTTTTTGCCGATACATAGCTTCCGTTAGCTCCACTCTCAGTATAAGTTGCACTGCCATTTGGAGTCTGCATCCAAGCTCCCGTACCCACCTCAACTCGCGTAAAATCAGCCATAGCACAAGAAGCTAAAAGAGACATACATGTAAGTGAATATAAAATCTTTTTCATAATAAAAACCTTTTAAATAGATGTGGTAATTATATCGGAAGTAGGCTTGAATAATAAAGGGCGCGAAGCCCTTAAGAAAGAAGGAAAATTATTAAAATATTTAGCTAACTGCAGCGATTGCAGCATCGTAGTTTGGCTCTTCAGTGATTTCAGGAACAATCTCTTTATAAGTTACGATACCTTCTTCATTTACTGCAAAAATTGCTCTACATGTAACACCTGCAAGAACTGAACCGCCAAGTAATACACCGTAAGCATTAGCAAAATCTTTGTTTCTAAAGTCAGATGTAACAGTTAGGTTAGTGATACCTTCAGTTGAACAAAAACGCCCCGCAGCAAACGGAAGGTCAAGAGAAACTATAGTCGGTCTAACACCTTTTAAAGAAGATGCTCTTGCATTAAAGTTACGAGTCTCAGCAGCACACACACCAGTGTCAAGTGAAGGAACAACGATAATTAGCTGCTTATGCCCTTGAGCACCGCCAACTACAACGTCACCTAGTCCGTCTGAATTTACAACAGTAACCTCCGGCGCTTTATCACCGACATTAACTTCATTTCCTAAGAGTTGCACTTGCGTACCTTTAAATTTTGTAGTTGCCATTTAAATTCCTTTTGTTTGTTTTGTTTTATTTTTTTATATGTAGCAGTATATTTGAAATCGGATAATTTTACTCTTAGTTAGAAAAAAAGGGCTTTATGCTAAGAACTTCTTAAGCTAAATGACACTTTTGGGACAAACTTCTAAATCATCCAACGAACTAAACATCTTCTTATCATACATCTCAACTGCTACCCGACCAATCATCGCAGCATTGTCCGAACAATATTTTAACTCACTTAAAAGTAAATCTGCCTTATACGGTTTTAAGAGTTCTTCTATCTGAGAACGAAGGTAAAGATTTGCACTTGCACCCCCTACTATGGCAAAGGTTTTGGGAGGAACTTCTTTAAAATATTTTTTAAGTTTTTGGATAATATGAGCAGATGCGATATGCTCAAACGAAGCGGCAATATCTCTGTAGTCACTCTCATCGGCTTTTTCAACGGCAAGCCTTACCGAATTTTTTAGCCCCGAATATGAAAATGCGATAAGCGGAGACTGATGAAGAGGAACCGTAAAGTTATATCTTTTTCTGTCTCCGTCCTTTGCAAGTTTCTCTATAAGCGGTCCACCCGGATAGCCCAGATTCATCATTTTTGCCACTTTGTCAAAGCTCTCTCCAAAGCTGTCGTCCATACTTTTTGCGATCGTCTTTATATCATCTAGGCTTTTTACTTCCATAACCTGCGTATGTCCGCCCGATACCAAAAGTACGGTAAGCGGAAACTGTGTCTCTTTTTCTATAAAAAGCGAGTATATATGGCCTATAAGATGATTTACCCCGATGATGGGAATACCAAGTGCGATAGAGATAGCTTTTGCCATAACTACACCCTCAACTAGAGTAACCGCAAGTCCAGGAGATGAAGTAACCGCAACCGCTTTTAAACCTGCAAAGTATGGTTTACACTCCTCTAAAATCTTAGGAAGAGCCTCTGCATGAAGCCTAGCTGCGAGTTCAGGGACAACTCCGCCGTAAATGCTATGCTCTAACTCCTGAGATATTTTTTTGTGGAAAATAAGCTTTTTTGTAGCAATCTCGGTAATTGCTATGGCGCTGTCGTCACATGAGCTTTCAATAGAAAGTATCAACCCTAATCCTTTTGTAAAATATGCAAGTACTCATAAGTCAAATCCGACTTTTGTTTTATACTCTTTTTATCGGTCTTAAATTTTTTGTATGCTTTTACTTTTAAATCGTACTTTCCGTACTTTGACATGATGTATTTTACCTCATCTTTGCTCATAATCCCCTCATTGTTATAGCTCAAGAAGATATACTTAAAGTCTGCATTTTTTATAAGCTCTTCAAAACTTTTTCGCACTCTGTTTTTTTTGCAATACACGGAGCGGTTATAGACTCTCATGCCTGTTTTTCCCTTTGGCGCAAAGTCGTCATAAAGAGCTATCGTGTTTAAAATATGATAGTTTGCACCGTATTGTCTGTGGTTGTAGGGCGGGTCAAGATAGAGAATATCGCCTTGTATCTTATTAATAAGAGAGTTGCCGTCTTCTTGATAGACATCATGTCTGTTGTGGCTTTCTTGAAACTCTGCGGGTTCTAAAATAAGCTTCCTTTGTGCAGGTTTTTTTAGGGTTTTTAAAAATGCGGCGTACATTGAAGCTGTATTTGCAACTCTGTCCGCACTCTCGATAAGCGAAGCAAGTAAAAAATAATACATGTCATTGTTTATCTCTTTAGTGCTTTTAAACTCTTCTATTTTTGTCCTTATGGCATCTATCTTTTTTCCGTTATCATCGCTGAAATATTGCCTGCCGCTTCCGCTTCCCATACAGTAATGGCTGTAAATAAACCCTTCTCGCAGAGGCAACTCGTTTAGCTCTTTGATGTAACTCTCTTTATCCGAAAGTTTTGCGGAGTTTTGTATATAGTTTTTGTTCAGCACATAACTGTAATGCTCCAAATCATTGCTGATAACCTTTTTGACATGTTGTTTAAAAATTCGCCCTACGACTCCGGTTCCCGCAAACATATCGCAAAAGACTTTATCGCCCAAAGAGCCGCCGACGGCAGCTTTTATCTCCTTTTTTAAAAAAGCTGAAAGTCTGTGTTTTGAGCCGATGTAGTTCATTTGTTTTCTTCTTGATTTTTTTTATTGATAAGATGAAATGGTGAAATTTTCTATTAAAATTTTATCGATTTCACCGATACAATCAAATCCTTGTTTATATAAGTTATAAAAATATAAAATTTTATTTACAGAATCATTATCTAACAGATTTATATTTAGCATAAGTGCTTTGTTTAGATCATTAGGCTCAAACTTTTGCAAACCGTTTCCATACTCTCTTGCTTGATCTGTAAAAATAAGTTTTGCCGTATTGCTCAATAGATAAGCAAAAAGCAAATCAATATTTACTTTAGAAAATAAATCAGATTCTTTTAAATAAACACAATGGAATGAAGTCAAATTGGAAATATTTGCTTCATTTCTAATAAATCGCAAACCTGTTCTATTAAACACAGAAACCCAAATTGGCGCCGGTTGTCTATTTTCAATTGAGTGCCAAGGCTTTCTGCTCGCTGTTAAATACTTTTTATCTATTTTATCACTTTCACCTTTTTTAATATAAGATACAACATTTTTATCATTCAAATTTTGAGCATTAAAAAGAAAAATAGCTTTATCATTTAGTTTTAACTTTTCAAAATCTTGCGATGTAAAAAAAGAATTTTTTACATCTTTTGCACTGCATATGCAAGGCAATAAATTTTGTTCATCAATGGAATACTCTTTTGCTTTTGATATATTGAAAGTAAAATATCCATTTGAGCCTGTAGCAATGCCACGCACTACTTTTGCATAAGTTGAAAAAGGAACGAGGTTTTTAAAATTTATGCTATTTTGTTTTTGATAGTAAGCTTTCCATTTAATATCTGGATTTAAATCTGACAATAAATAAACTTGTTTTGTATCTGAAAGGTTTGGATATTCTCGAATAAGTATGTCTATTTTATTTAAATCTTGCATGGATTTAATATTACTAAATTGCACTTTCTCTGTTAAATTATCATTTGCACAGAGTATAATTGAGGCAGTCGTTAAAGCATCATCAAAAATATTTTCTTCAAAATCAATAACAATAATATGCCTTAATGTTTTACTTTTTATCAAATATTGTTTTACTAATTTGCCATAATCAGAATTTAAAAACTCAGAAGGAACGATATAAGCACAACGACCATTTTGACTTAATTGATGAATTGATTTTAATAAAAAAAGTGTGTAAAGATTTGTAAAACCATTTAATTTGCATTTTAAATTTGTTTCTATTTCTTTTAAAATATTTTTATTGTCATAATCATGAAATTTAAAATAAGGAGGATTACAAATAATTCCATCATACTTATTTTTCCAATCATTATACATATAATCTTGTAATATCAGATTGCAATTTTTGGTATTATTAAAATACTGTTTTGCATTTTTAAAGATAATTGAATCAACCTCAAATCCCTTAATCTCGACATCTTTCTTACGGTTTAAAATTGCCCTTGAAAATACACCGAGTCCAAAAGCAGGTTCTAAAATTGTTTTTAGATTATCATTGCCTAAAATCCATTTTGCCATTAAATCCGCAATAGGAAAAGGTGTGAAAAATTGTGCAAACTCTTTACGATGAAGAGTTGAAACTGACTCTGAATAACTATTTTCTATTGAGTTATCAGTAATATAACGTTTATTGGTTATCATTAAAAATCATTATCTTGAATATCTAAAATTGTTTTTAAACTCTCTATATCAAGGTAAGCAGTCCCGCCTTTGAATGTTACATAAAATAATAACCTGCCTCTATCCATCTCCTTTCTAACGCTTTCATGTAGGGGTTCATCAACTTTTGAAGCAATTTGGATACCTGATTTTGAGTTAATCTTTATAGTTGTTTTATTTTGATTTTTTGTATCTGTCTCAACTGAAAATACTACACCGTCATTATCAGGATTTGAAATGATTTGCAAAATTTGTTCAAATGAAATACCATAAACTTTGTCGAAAAATACTTGAAAATAAAAATGAGGAACATTGAAAGTTTCAATCCATTTGTAAACCACTTTTATATCTTCAACTTTTGGAGTTATTGAAAGATAATCTCTTTTTTGAATCTCTTTTATAGCAGTTTTTAATTCTTTAAAAAGATTCTTAACTTCTATCAACTGAGGCGATGAACTCCAACTAGGAACTCTAAAATCTGTTACATTTAAAGTTCTTATATTAATGTTTTTTAAAATTTCAATGTAGCTTTCTCTAGCAGGATGTTGTAAAACATCTAAAAATTCAGTAAGTATTTTATTTTTTGTTTCTAATGCAATTTGAACAAACTTTTCAGTTCTTGCTTGCATCGCTTCTTCGTATCGGTCAATTAAAAAAGCACTTGAACGAACTTCAATTCCTGCAATGGCTTTTTTTACATATTCCGTGATTTCATTATGTGGAATTTGACTAATATCAAAACCTAAATTGGTGTCGAAATTAGTTTTGTGAAAAATTAGTAAGTCAGGTCTTTTACCAATGGCATCAAGCTCATTTTGAAACTCTTGATAAAAAGTATCAAAACCATCTTCTCCTGCAACTAAATCATCTGATTTACCATATTTTACTGCTACGAAATAATTGGAAGTTTCATTTATTGCTCTTATAATAAGATTTTCAGCCCAATCGCCCTGCTCTTTGTTAGTGATAAAATTTGAAGATGCTTGAGTGGGTGTTCTTGCTTTATCTCTTAGTTGTTCAAAATCAACTAATTCTATAGGAACTTTTTTTGTTAATTGTCTAATATTTTCATAATATGTCATAAACATTTCCTTTTTGTCATTTATAAAAATTCTCTAAACATTATTAAAACTAAAAAAGTACAATATTTCAAGATTTTATATGATACCATAGTATAAAAATAAAGCTTTTTATACTATAAACTCCCTAACCTCTCTATCTAACGCGAAAACATCATCCACATTTTTTGGCAGAGTATCAAATTTCTCATACGCTTTTATGATAGTTTTTGCTATATCCATAAAGCCTATTTTTTTATCTATAAAAAGTTCTATCGCCGCTTCGTTTGCGGCATTTATGATTACGCCTCTTGCAGGATTTTTTAGAAGTTCCTCTTTTATCTGCCACACAGGGTATCGCTCACATGTAATCTCTCGAAACTCCAAAGAGCCGACTTTTAGCAAATCTACATGTGGGAGTATATTCTCATCCATCTTAGCGTTGATTGCGAAAGCTATGGGGAGCTGCATACTAGCATTTGCGAAGTGAGCGGTGGTTGAGCCGTCTTTAAAGTCTATAAGAGCGTGGATAAGCGATTTTGTCTCTATGATAGCGTCATATTTACCCTCGCCAAATAGCCATCTTGCCTCAAGGAGTTCAAACATCTTGTTTACCATAGTCGCACTGTCTATGGTTATCTTTTGTCCCATCGACCAGTTTGGGTGTTTTTGAGTGTCTGCCAAAGTCGCGTTTTGAAGTCTTGCTATATCCCAGTCGCGAAATGCCCCACCGCTTGCAGTGATAATCATCTTCTCAATGGGTCTGCTTTGCATTAAGTACCAAAGTCCAAAATGTTCGCTGTCTATGGGCTGAATTTTTGAGGTGTCTATAAAAGCTCCGCAAGCAACTAATGACTCTTTATTTGCAAGGGCAACTTTTTTGTTACATGTAAGAGCCGTAAGTGTAGGACGAAGTCCTAAAAATCCTACAAGTGCATTTACGACTAACTCGCTTGAAGAGTCTTCTATAACTTTTAATATAGCCTCTTGAGAGTAAAAAACATTAGTGTGATTTACTCTTGCTACATCCTCTTCTTTAGCGACAACAACTACTTTTGGATGATGCTCTTGTATCTGTTTGTTTAAAAGTTCTATGTTGTTGCCAGCAACCAAAACCTCTACATGTATAGAAAATTTTTTGGCAATCTCAAGCGTATTTACGCCTATGGAGCCTGTAGAACCTAGAACTATCAATTAAACTAGTCCGCGAAGAAGTACCAGCATCACGATAGAGCTAAATAGATAACCGTCTATTCTATCAAGAACTCCGCCGTGCCCCGGTAAGATATCTCCGCTATCTTTTACGCCTGCACTTCTTTTTAGAGAGCTTTCATACAAATCACCGAAAATTGAGCTGACTGAGACCATAAAAGAGATGATAAACGCTACACCCAAATCAACTATGCTAAGTCCGACAAACATACCGCCTATCGTTGCAGCAGCTATTCCGCCTACCACACCTTCCATAGTTTTATTTGGAGAAGTCGGGCTAAAAGGAGTTTTGCCTATGCTTTTGCCGACTGCATAAGCTCCCACATCGGTTAATGCAACGATTACCAAAAGCCATAAAAGAGAGATTACTCCGTACTCTTCATACATAGTCAAAGTAAAAAGCAAGCCTGCCGTAGGATAGATAAACGGAAGAAAATTTTTCCAGCCTAAATCTTTGTTAAAAGCGACTGCACTTGCATAAGCGACACCTGCCAAAACAAACAAATCATCGCCGTAAGGATAGATTGCGGCTAGAAGCCAGATACCGATAGCATAATATATCAAATCACTATTTTGTATATCAAAAAGATTCATCGCCTCTTTAAAAGCTAAAATATAAACCGCTCCCAAAAAAAGCCACATAAGAAAAAAATTGTCTATAAATCCTATAATAAGCACCCCTGCAACAAGTGCCAAACCGGTTGTTACCCTCTCTTTGGAAGCCGTAAATATACTCATAATAATCCCCTATAAATATTATGAGCGATTATATCAAATCAGACTTTAATATCTAGTATATGCAAAGGATGTTCATTTCGGCTTTCTTGTTCTTCTTCGTTCTCTTTATGCTTTTTATTTCTTGCTGTCTCTTGATCGGCTTCATTTTTTTCATGTTCGCGGTCAGGGTCAACTTCGTGATTTTCCTCTGTTGGACGTACTTCAAGAACCTCTTTCTCTTTCTCCTGCGCCGCGGCTTGAGCTGCCATATTTTGAAAATCAACACGATTATTATGAGCATTTTGCACCGACGACACGCTTGCCGTCTGCTGATTTACGTAAATTGCATTTGCGACTAAACCTACTGCCATAACAACCCTCCTTAATTTTACTTTGTAAAATGAAGGAAACCCCTCATTTATCTGTCCGTAAAAGGAACAAGTCCCTTTTACTTCGCTAGCCGCTGAGGCACTGAAGCTTGACACTTTAGTGTCAGAATTTATCTATTATCGACTTCTATAGTTTTATACTTATTGTAAAGTACATTCGCACCGCTTTGAATGGTTACTTCTCTTCTGGGAGTATAATCGACCAAATACCTATCTTTTTGAAACATCGTAAAATCAACACACAATCTTGCGGCTCCTTCTATGACAGACATAGGAACATTTTGTTTGTCTGTCGTAATAATTACATGTGCGGATGGACGCTCTTTCATATGAAGCCAGATATCTTTTGCACGCGCATTTTTAAGCAGCTCAACATTGCCTTTTTCGTTTTTGCCCAGACTCACTTTATAACCCTCTACCAAAAAGGTCTCGATAGAGTCGTTTTGTTTTACTTTTTTGGTTTGAATATTTTTCGGAAAAAGAAGCTGAATTTTTGCTATATCTTTTGCATCCTCAACGGTGTGAATAAAAAGTTTCATATGCTCAATTTTTGAGCTAAGAGAGCTTTTTTCTATATGCATGTGAAGAGCTCTTTGTTTGGCTTTTTTGCTTCTTGAAAAAAGTGAATTTGCCATCAATGCGACAGATGAGAACTCTTTGTGAAGCTCTATGCAAACGCTTTTTCCATCATAGTCATCTACATGTAAAACCTTTTGATAAGGTTTGATATTGTGCATATTTGCCAAAAGCAGATTTCCGTAGTGCTGATATTTTACTGCCTCTTCTTCAAGTTCTTTCTCATCATCTAACTGTACATAAAGTTTTTGGAGTTTTTGGAGTTTTTTATTTAAAAAAGAGATTTTTTGCTTTTTAAGAGAATTTAATTTTTCCTGCTCTTCTTTAGCGTACTCATCATATAAAAACTGCTCGACGTCATCTAGCGGATACTCTTTTGCTTCAAATGGGGCAGATGGAACGTCAAGCAGTTTCTGCCCTACTCTTACTTCACGAAAAGATGAAAACAAGTCCACATGTCGAAGTGCTTCAAGAACAACATTTTCTTCATCCAAAATAATTACATTTGTATATTTTCCAGTAAATTCAAACTGTAAAAAGGTAATCTCCTCTTTATAAGCAGATGCAACGGAGGTTTTAAATCTCATAATTTTGTCGCCGCCTAAAAGCTCTACATGTAAGATATTTGCACGGTTAAATCTTTTTGCCAAAACTACGTCAAATGGCGCATTATAGACTTTTGAACGGGCATAAGAGGCGCATTTAAAAATCCTTGAGTTTGAGCGCTGCATCTCAAAATAGACTTCATCGTCTCTATCGAATGCAATTTTTACAATAGTGTCGCTGACTCTGTAAATTGCAGAGATTTTTTTAAATTTTTGTAAATAGATGATAATTTGTTTTAAATGTGATAGTTTCATAAAAAGATTTTATCATATATAAAATAACTATTTTTCAGAACTGTTTCTCCCTTTAGAATTTCAGCTTATATTAAAGAAAAATAAATTAATTGTAATGAGTAATTTTTACTCAAAAAATATTTTGCAATTGACTATTATTTAAACAATAATAGATAAAAATATATACTTAATATCACTATAATTCTATTATAAGTTTATTTAGGAGATTTACATGGCTGGATTTAAAGCATTAAAAGGTCAAGGTCACTGGCCTACACTTTTAGCGGCATTTTTATATTTTGATTTTAGTTTTATGGTTTGGACAATGCTTGGACCGCTATCTACGGAAATCACGGAAGCACTTGCCATAGGCGGATTTATAATGAGTGCCTCACAAAAAGCGACTCTTCTTTCCATCCCTATTTTAGCAGGGGCACTGCTTAGAATAGTTCTTGGCTTTGGTGTTGATAAGTTCGGTGCCAAAAAGACGGCTCTTGTATCTCAAGCTATAGTTATCAGCGTTCTTTTTTATGCTTACTTTCGCGGTGCGGGTATTACGTATAACGAACTTTTAGTCGTTGCTACTGGTCTTGGTTTTGCGGGTGCTTCTTTTGCGGTTGCACTTCCACAAGCAGGACAATGGTATCCGCCGAAACTTCAAGGAGTTGTTTTAGGAATAGCGGGTGCAGGAAATATCGGCGTTGTAATCGACTTTTTGTTTGCTCCTAAAATTGCCGAGCTATGGGGTTGGGAGTCAGTATTTTTAGTCGGCGGCGTACTTTCTACTATTATATTTGTAACTTACATGTTTATGGCAAAAGATGCTCCCGCAGAGGTTTACACGCCTCGTCCTAAAAAATTAAAAGATTACGGCAAACTCTTAAAAGACAAAGATACTTGGTGGTTTAACCTTTTTTATGCGGTAAGTTTCGGCGGTTTTGTAGGCTTTGCAGGATATATGAAAGTCTATCTTATGAACACCTATCAGGCGGATATGAGCGCTTTTGGCTTGGATGTTATTAACGAGGGAAATGTTAAAGTAGTTGCAGGTTACTTCGGTGCTTTATGTATCTTTGCAGGTGCTATTCTTCGTCCCGTAGGTGGAGCGATTGCAGATAGGCTAGGCGGTGTAAAATCACTCTATATCTTCTTTGGAGCGGTTATTCTCTTAGCAATTTTAAATGCTACTATGACTCTTCCTTTTGGTGTTGCTATAGTGGTTCTGTTTTTAATTATGGCAAATCTTGGAATGGCTAACGGAGCTGTTTTTCAACTCGTACCTCAAAGATTCGGCAAAGATATAGGAATCATGACTGGCATAATCGGCGCGGCAGGCGGCCTTGGCGGTACTGCTCTTATAAAAACTCTCGGCTGGAGCAAAGGCGTATTTGACGGTTACTCTGCAGGATTTATGATATTTGCCGGAGTTGTTCTTCTGGCTCTTATGGGAATAAGTCTGGTAAAAACTAGATGGAGAACTACGTGGGGCGTTGCTGCTGGAGGGAGAATCTAAACTAAATCTCTTTTTAGATTGCTTCGTTATTGCGAACTAAGCGAAGCAATCTATATTTAATCAAAGCAACCAATCATCAAAGAATCTTCATTAAAAAAACACTCATTTTCAAGAACAATAAATTGATTAAAAATCATACAATAATATGTCGCAATTTTGTCATTACTGCTATATAATTTTCCTATAACAAATTAGATTTAGGAGATTTACATGTTAAAACAGATGATAAGTATCGGTTTAGGATTGTCAGTTGTTGCCGCTTCATTGTCGGCCGATGTGGAGAAAAAAAAGTTAACTATCGGTTTTATAGCCCTTACTGACTGTGCTCCTATCGTAATTGCGAAAGAGAAAGGTTTTTTTGAAAAATACGGACTTGACGTTAAAGTCGTTAAAGAAGGTGGCGGATGGCCTGGAATACAGCAAAAAGTGATAAATGGGGAGTATGATTTTTCGCATGCTCTAGCAGGTATGCCAATTGCGGCTACACTTGGGATTAACGGGGATGCCAACCTTCAAGCGGTTCTTAGCCTTGACTACAACGGTAACGGTATTACTTTTGGAAATAACATAATAGAGAAGATGAAAGAGTATGGAATGGATGAGAAAAAACGTCCTCTTGGCTCAGAGTCATTGAAAAAATATATAGATGCAAAACATAAAGCTGAGGGTTCTGCATATCAGCCGCTTAGTTTCGGGATGGTGCATCCTGTATCAACTCACAATTACGAACTTCGCTACTGGATGGCAAGTTCTGGAATTGAGCCAGATGCTGATGCGACTATAAAACCGTTTCCGCCGCCGACGATGCCTTCAAACCTGATTGCGGGAAATATAGAGGGTTATTGTGTCGGAGAGCCGTGGAATGAGAGAATAGTTATGATGAAAAAAGGCTCAACTCTTGTAACAAACTATGACATCTGGAATAACAACCCTGAAAAGGTTTTGCAAACAAGAGCGGACTTTATCACTAAAAACCCAGAAACTACAAAAGCTGTAATGAAAGCGATTATCGAAGCTCAAATGTGGCTTGATGCTTCTTGGGAAAACCGCAAAGAAGCGGTAAAAATACTGAGTCAAAAAAACTATGTTAATGCTCCGATAGACATACTTGAAAAGTCGATGATTGGAACATTTCAGTACTTAAAGGATCAAAAATCAGAAGCAAATCCGCAGTTTAACGTGTTTGCAAACTATTATGCCGCTTATCCGTTTTACTCGCACGGGATGTGGTTTATTACACAAATGTACAGATGGGGGCAACTTGATAAAGCGGTGGATATGAAAAAAGTGATTGAGAGCGTTTATAGACCTGATTTGTTTGCAGAGGTTGCAAAAGAGGTAGGCTACACTCTTCCTCCTAGCCCATGGAAAAAAGATGGTGTTGATAAATACAACATGTTTATGGACGCTAAAGTATATGACCCAAACAAAGCGGTTGATTATATCTTTGACTTTAAAGTGACTAATTCAAAAGTATCTAAAGAGGAGCTTTTAAAAGCTAATAAATGGAGTGTAAAAACCGAGCAACCTGATTATGTATGTCCTTATGGCGTGGCAGGATGTGCAGACCCTAAGTATGTGACAAAATAAGGATATACATCACAAAGTTAAAACTTTGTGCTTTAGTGACCATAGCGGTCTTAGCGTAGAAGATTTGAACTTGTTTAAATCTTCGTCCTAATAGATAGTGTCCTTACGGAGAGGCAGGATGTGCAGACCCTAAGTATGTAACTAAATAAGTTATAAAACAGACTTGACATGTAAAACACAATACATGTCAAGTGCTTTATATCCGTAAGTACCTAATTTATTCCCTCCCTAAAAATAAATACTTTAGGTACTTACTGATGTAAATCAAATATTTGGAGAAAAAAAATGAATAACGATACGGTAAAAAAAATAGTACTTCCATTATTGGTTTTTGTACTAATAATCCAATTTTGGTCAGAAATATCAAATATAGTAAACGGTTTTCCCACACCTAGCGAAACTTACAAAGCGGCTTTTGGCGGTACGAATGAAGACGGCGAGATAATCAAGGGAGTACTTTCAGACCCGTTTTACGTCAACAATCAAGACGACAAAGGTATCTTTTGGCAGATTATAGAGTCTCTAAAGAGAGTTTTTGCAGGTTTTGTTTTAGCTATTTTTGTAGGTATCCCAATCGGTCTGTTTGTAGGAATGAGTAAAAGTGCGCAATATGCGCTCAACCCGTTCATTCAAATATTTAAACCTGTTTCGCCTTTGGCATGGTTGCCGCTGCTTTTGTTTATATTTCAAGATATAAATATGACGGCAATTTCAACCATTTTTATCACTTCCATCTGGCCTATAATTATAAATACGGCTCTTGGGGTAAGAAGCGTTTCGCAGGATTATATGAATGTGGCAAAGGTTTTACAATTTTCGCCGCTAGAAAAGATTGTTCAGATTATATTACCGGTTTCAGTTCCCTATATATTTACGGGGATGAGACTCTCTTTAGGAATAGCATGGCTTGTAATAGTCGCCGCAGAGATGCTAACGGGCGGTATCGGCATAGGATTTTGGATTTGGGATGAGTACAACAACCTTAACTACCATAACATCATCATCGGTATTATCGTTGTAGGTTTAATCGGATTTTTCCTAGATATCATAATGGGGAAAATCGCAGATTATTTTGATTATACTAAAAAAGGACGGGTCTAATGAGTGAAAAATTTTTAAGTTTAAATAACATTGAAAAAAGATTTCCGATTCCAAATAAACCTGATTATGTAGCGGTTAGGGATGTAAACCTTGAGATAAAGAAAAATGAGATTATCTCTATCATCGGACACAGCGGATGCGGTAAAAGTACGCTTTTAAATATGATTTCAGGGCTTGATGCACAAAGCGAAGGTCATATTTTGCTTGAAAACAAAGAGGTAAAAGGTCCTGGACCAGAACGCGCGGTTGTTTTTCAAAACCACTCGCTTCTGCCTTGGCTAAGTGTCTATCAAAATATAGAGATGGCTGTAAAAAAAGTTATGCCTGAGTTAACATCTGCCGAGCTTAGAGCGCGGGTTGAGAAGTTTGTAAGCATGGTAAACCTTGATCATGCAAAAGACAAGCTTCCGGGTGAAATAAGCGGCGGTATGAAACAAAGAGTGGGAATTGCAAGGGCACTATCTATCAAACCGAAAGTTTTACTGATGGATGAGCCTTTCGGCGCGCTTGATTCATTAACAAGAGCAAATTTGCAAGAGCATCTTATGAGGATTCAGCAAAGCGTTCAAAATACGGTAATAATTATTACTCACGACATTGACGAGGCAGTGCTTCTAAGCGATAGGGTCATAATGATGACAAACGGTCCTGAGGCAACAATAGGCGAAATTTTAGAGGTAAATTTAGAGCGTCCCAGAAATAGGGTTGAGCTTCAAAGCGACCCAGAATATATCAGATGCAGAGAAGCAATTTTGAGCTTCTTGTACGAAAAATTTGCAAAAGACGATGAGTAAAAACAGATGGATATATCGCTATAATATATCCGCTATATCCAAATTTAAAGATTGATAATGGTTCAAAACAGTATAAAAGTATCGGGATTTTCGCTTGCAAAAGGCAAAGAGCTAACAGGCGATGATTTTTACGATACTAGAAATCTCGGTAACATGACAATAGCCGTTGTATGTGACGGAGTAGGAAGCGCCGATGGAGGTGCAGAAGCCGCAAAACGCACTACAAGCTACCTGATAAACAACTTTAAGATACGCCCAAAAGCGTGGAGTATTGAAAAATCTATAAAGACCTTTATAAAATCAATCAATTCCATACTCTATCAAGAATCAATGATAAACTATGAAAGAGCCGAGCTTGTTACTACTTTGGCTATGATTGTCATTGAGGGGAACAGGCTTTACGGCGCAAATGTCGGGGACAGCAGAGTTTATCTCTGTAGAGATAAAAGCATAACCAAACTCTCTTTTGATCACAACATGCAAGAAGCGGGTTACGAGAGCGTATTGACACAAGCTATAGGCATAGACAAAGATATACAACCATACTACTTTGAAAATATAATACGCAAAGACGATAAAATCCTGCTTTGCAGTGACGGTCTTTACAACGTTATGAGTGAAAATCGCCTTGAGAGCGGTATAGCTTTTGGTGCTCACTCACTTGTTAAAAAAGCAAGTCTTCTTATGCAAGATAATCTGCCGGACGATACCACGGCAGTAGTTTTAGAAGTGTTAGAGACAAGTGAATTTGAGATACTAAAGCATCTAAAACTTCCTGTCTCCTCACATGTAAAAAAAGAGCAAATCATAGACGGTTACAAACTTGAAAAATCTCTAATTGCCAACGACAGAACTTGGTTATGCTCAAAAAAAACAAAACGCTATGTGATTAAATTTCCGCCGGTTGAAGCGATTGACGATGAAAAGATATTGGATTTTTTTGTTAAAGAGGCGTGGAATGCAAAAAGATTAAAAGCAGATTTTTTTCCAAAAGCCGTTATTCCTAAAAACAGAACTCAAAGATACTACGTTATGCAGCATATAAAAGGCGAAAATCTTGATACGGCATTAAAATCAAAAACTCTCTCGATAGACGACGCAGTCAAACTAGGCGAAGTTTTGCTTGACATGTCACAGTATCTTTTAAGACACGACCTTGTTCACGGCGATATAAAACCTCACAATATAATGCTTGAGATAGATAAACAAAACATATCTTTTAAAATGATAGATTTCGGTTCTATTACGGAGATTTTCTCCATTAGTTCAAAAGCAGGAACTCCAAGTTTTTTATCTCCAGAGCGGTTTTTGAGTGAAGCTATAAGTGAGTCTAGCGAAATATTCTCTATCGGTGTTACTCTTTATTTATCACTTACAAATAGATATCCTTACGGGGAGATAGAACCATTTCAAACCCCTATATTTAAAGAGCCTAAGAAACCAAGCTTTTACAATAAAAATATTCCTCACTGGCTAGACAGCGTAATCCTTCGCTCAATTGCACTTGATAAAGACCACCGTTACATGCACTATTCGGAGATGGCTTATGAGCTTAAAAACCCGCAAAAGGTGGAACCGTTTTTTGCAAAAAACAGCTCTATTTTAGAACGCTCTCCGCTTACTTTTTATAAGACCGGATTTATAGTTATGGTAGTTATAAATCTTATATTGCTTATCCTAATGGATGCTAGATAGCTATAAAATCAACCACTTCGGAAAATACAACCGCTCTGCGAGACTCTTTTGTGTCTAAAATTTTCTCACACATTAAAGCAAGATTTTCATCTACATTAGGAACTAACGAGCTAAGGCTTTCAAGTTTCTCATTTTTTAAAACATTTGTAAATCTCTCATAACCTGAATAAGCCTCTTTTGCACATAGTTTAAAATAGAGTTTACGCCCTATCTCAAAAAGTTCAAACTCCTCATTTTTACCCGTATTTACCCGCTCGCTAAAGCCTATATCTATATCGATGTTTTTCTCTCTTAAATATGCCCCTAGTTTCATAATAAAACCTACGGCGGCAGGAGTATAGTTTTTTAAAACTCTCTCGTTAAACTCCTCAAAACTCTCGCCTGCATATCTTAGTTTTTTATACTCAAGCATCAGCGTCTCTACATAATAACGTGCAAATCTAAGCGGTGCGGATTTCACGACGGCATAACCTTCAACGCCCTCACATGTCAATTTTCCGCCCAAAGATATATTTACGCCGCCCTCAATAGCGTCATTTATTTTAACTTTACACCCTTCAAACCCTATATCTCCAAGCCCGTGCAAACCACACCCTTTTACACAGCCCGACCAGTACATTCTTACCCTGCCATACTCAAGTGGTACTTTTTGCTCTAAATACTCCGCCATCTCTATAGCATCGCTTTTATTCTCAATCACTCCAAATGGGCAATGCTGCGAACCTGCACAAGCAATCAGATGGTTTTTATAAGGAGTGTCAACACTTTTGTATTTGTCAAAGATTTTCTCATCCAAGAGAGAGTTCACATCTTTTACGGCTAACATGTAAATACTCTGCTCTATATCAAATCTTATCTCTCCGTTTGCATATTTTTTACTAAGCTCTGCAACGTTTATCAAATCACTTCCGCTAAAAATACCGGCAGGAACAACTACATGTAGAGCAAAACTGCCATCACGAAGCTGAACTTTTCCATGTTCGGGGTCATTAAAATCAAGCTTTGTCATAGTCTCACCTGCAGTTGCAAAATCTATTTTTGCATTCTCTCTTATTGCTTTGGATATCTCATCCATGCCTACCGCATCTATCAAGAAAGAGAGTCTGTTTTTGTTTCTGTTATCACGAAAACCGAATCGTTTAAAGATATCTATAATTGAGCCGTACGCCGCTTCAACCTCGCTAGGCAGAAGAAATATATTTGCACTTTTTGCAACTTTGCCTACTTTTCCGCCAAGATACATGTTATATCCGTAAACACCGTTTTTTTGAGCCAATACAAAACAGCAATCATGCCCGAATGCATTGCATCTGTTTGATATCGAACCGGTAATTGAGGTGTTAAACTTTCTAGGAAGTGCGGATATCCACTCATAGTTATGCAAAAATTTACTCTGCAACTTCTCAAGCAGTTTAAATGACGGCAGAACATTATCAAATCCTTCGCTATCAAGAGGGTCTGTAACTATATTTCTAAAGTTATCGACTCCTGTTTGATAGGAGTCAATCCCCACACTGCTCATTTTTTCAAATATAGCAGGTATATCTTTTATATCGATAAATCTAAGCTCTATCTGCGCTCGTGTTGTTATGTCGATATAATCTTCTCCATACTCTTTTGATATCTCTCCTAAAACACTTGCTTGAGAAGCATTTAAAAAACCGCCTGGTATGCGAACACGTATCATAAACTTCTGCGGCGTTGTAGAGTCTTTATCATAAATGCCGAAACATTTTAAAAAGTAGCTTTTATCTTCATCAGGTATAGAATCATAACCCTCTTTTGCATACTCTTGAAGTTTCTCAAACGCTTCTTTAGGACTTTTTAGTGCTTTTATATCTTCAATTTTGTTAAGTTTTTTTGCTCTTGCTTCATAAGCACTCTGTAACGCTTCCATTTAAAGCTCCAGTTATTATTTAATACTATAATAATAACTTTATCAGAGGGCTATTTGAGCAATTTAATGATTAATTATTAATCAGCTTATAGTTTAACTACTATTACTGCACTATGATTATAATCAGGCTGAAATGACTCTACATCAAGCAAATCATTTGTCAGGTAATTTATTTCACGGTTGCTTATCGGGATAAAGATTGTTTTTTCCAAGATACTATCCGTAATTGTCGCTTTTGTAAGCAGTTCGCCTCTTCTTGAGACAACTTTTATCTCTTCGCCGTCTGTTATATTTAACTCTTTTGCATCGTTAGGATGAATTTCGCAAAAATTTAGCTCTTTGTATTTAAGCAGCGACGGAGCATTTGTACTTTTAGTTCCGCTATGCCACTGGTCTCTTGTTCTGCCCGTTAGTAATATAAAAGGGTACTCTTTGGTTGGTTGTTCGCTAAGCTCTTTGTTTTGTACGAAAAACAGATTCCCTTTTTTATCCGCTGTTAAAAAGTTTTTGATTTTTTCTCCCCACACAAAGGGCTTATACGAGAGTTCATTATACGAGGCTTCGCTTATATCCATATAAGGATTTAGTTTTGTCATTCTCTGATACTCCTCAAAAATTTCTTTGGGATTTTTATAGTCAAACTCTTTTTTATGTCCAAGTTCTTGTGCTAAAAGCTGAAATATCTCCCAATCAGGCTTTACTCCATCAGCAGTTTTGATTAGTTTTTCCTGCTTTGTAATAGTTCTGTCAAGGTTTGTCTGAGTTCCCTCTTTCTCTCCCCAAGGAGCTGCCGGAAGTCTTACATGTGCAAATTTTGATGTCTCTGAGTTATCATAAGCGTTTATCTCCACGACAAGCGCTATTTTTTTCATCAGCTCCTCGGTTTTGTTTCTGTTAGGAAGATGATAGATTGGGTCTGTATGGCAAATTATCAAAACCTCAAGCCCTGCATCCATCATCTGCGTAGCACTAAGTCCTGCTTTATTGTCTATCTTGTTGGTGTTCCAAAATTCAGACACTTTTTTAATGCTCTGTTCATCAAAACCCAGATGAACTCCAAGCATAGTCGCAAGTCCGCCGACTTCGCGTCCGCCCATCGCATTTGGCTGTCCTGTCAGGCTTAAAGGTCCGTTTCCTTCTTTAAATATTTTTCCGCTAAGCAGATGCGTATTTATAAGTGAGAGATTTTTATCGACGCCCTGAGAGGATTGGTTAAGCCCCATAGTCCAAGCTGTGATAATGTTTTTGCTCTCTTTATAAAGGTTGAAGAACTTTTCAAACTCAGCATAACTCAACCCTGTTCTCTCCAACATGTCATTTACATGTAGTCTGTCCAAACCGCTTTTAAGTGCTTCAAAACCGTTTATATGTTTTTGCACAAACTCTTCGTCGTATAATTTTTCATCAATAAGGCGTTTTGAGATAAGATTGAAAAAGTCTATATCGCTCCCCGCTTTTATCCCCAAATACAGGTCTGCACTCTTTGCCGTGTCCGTAAAACGCGGGTCTATTACTACAACTTTTAAGCCGTTTTTCTTCGCTTTTTTTATTCTGTTGTGAAAGATTACATGTGATTCTGCCGTATTTGAACCTGCGAGTATAAGCAAGTTTGCTTTATCAATATCGTCCATTCTAAGAGGAACAAAATCCGCCCCTATTGATTTTTTATATCCTACAACCGCGCTAGACATACATGTACGACTGTTTGTATCCACGTTGTTTGTACCGATAAAGCCTTTGCCCAGCTTGTTTGCTATGTAGTAATCCTCTGTCAGCATTTGACCGGATAGATAAAAAGCGACTTTGTCTTTAGGTACTTGCTTTATTTTATCTGCAATTTTTGATATGGCTTCTTCCCATGTAGTCGTACTGAAATCATTATCTATATTTTCTCTTATTTGCGGCTTTAAAAGTCTTGTAGATGTTTGAATAGTAGTAACTCCTGAAGCTCCCTTTAAACAAAGATTGCCTCTGTTTATCGGGTACTCTTTATCTCCAATAAGCTTATTATCAATAAATCCTACTTTGCAACCTACACCGCAATATCCACATACCGACTTTAGCATTTAAAACTCCAAATATTTAAACTATTAATTATGACTATAAATTATACAATAAAAATAATTATACAAAAACTGCCTCTTTTATAATATTCCTTGTTGATTAATATTTATACAATGAACTGGTTTTAAAAATTAAAATTAGTGCTAAAGTTCTAATACTAATTTTTTTATTTAAGGAGAGGGAAAAATGACTGACTCGGTTGACGTATTAAATATGTTAAAACTTGTATATACAATATACACTTTATCGGTTATTTCATTAATCGGCTGGTTTGCAATGGGAGTTGTAAATCCAAAAGGAAAACCGCGTTTGGTAAAACCGTCCACGTTTTACGCTTATGTAGGTGTTTTAATTACAGTAGGTGTCGCAATACACATTGTGACTTTTAACAAAATTCCATGGGTAGAGATTGACTTTAAAAGGGATTCTATACAACCCGCACAGATAGTAAATATAACTATTGAAAAACACGAATTTATACTTCCTAGCCCTAAGATAGAGCTAAAGTGCAATGAATACGTACTTTTTGACGTAGTATCTAAAGATTTGACATACGGATTTGGAATTTTTAGACAAAACAACTCTATGGTTACTCAGATGCAAGTACTTCCGGGAAGTAAAAATGATTTGATGTGGAAGTTTCATAAAAACGGAGTTTATCATTTAAGATCGACTGAGTATTCGGGACCAAAAGGCGCTCACATGTATATAAAAGATGTTTTTGAAGTATCGGGATGCGATGAAGACGACAAATATTCACAAAAAGGAGGCAACTAATGAGTTTTTTAAACACTTTGATAAATGGTAATGAGGGCGGGTTAAAAACCGATGGTTTAACGCCTACTCAAAAAGTTACCCTAAGAGCCGTAATAGTAGGGATTCTCTACTATGGTCTATCGGCGTTAGAGGGTATGATGATGAGAGCACACGCTATTACGCCTCTGCCGATGCTTAATGATTCTCACTACTTCTCTGTTATGACCGTTCACCCGATTGTCGGAATATTCGGCTCTACTTACTTAGTCGTCTTTGGTGCATTTACGTTTTTAGTACCGTATCTAATGAAAAAACCGCTATACAGCATTAAACTCGCTAATGCAACATGGATGCTTATTGCACTAGGTGCGCTTATGTCTTGGCTTGGAGGATTTATTTTTCACTATGCCCCGCTTTATACACTTTACTGGCCTCTGCCTGTTGACTTTTCTCAATACGATGCGGTTGGCGGTTTAGTATTTATCCTTGGTATCGCACTTATCATGATAGGAACTTTGGGATTTATCTACAATATCTTTGCAACTGTTTTTTACACCGAAGAGGGACATGAGAAACGACCGATGAAACCGCTGCTTATCTCTGGACTTGGAATTGACGGTATGTTAAACATTATCTATAAACTAAGCGGTCGTGAGCCGTATGCAAAAGAGCCTGCTGTTTCACTTCCTGTTGTTGCCATTTTTCGTGGAACAATCGATACTTTTTTAGATGCACTTGTAATTCTTACATGTGGAGTTCTGATTTTAGTTTATATTATCGGTGATTTATCCGGTGCTACAATGGATTACACATCTGTAAATGCCCTACTTTATAAAAACTTTTTCTGGTGGGGACTTGACCTTATCGCAGACGGTTTGGTTCTTATTTATATAGCGGGTTCATGGTATCTTTTAGCTATGTTAATTACCGGCAAAAAACTATTTATGCAAAATATCGCTAGAGCGGCACTTTTACTAGAACTTATTGTTTCTTGGGCAGTTTGGTCTCACCATCTTTTAGCTGATCAGGGACAAAACAACATGATGAAGCTTGTCAGCGGCGAGATGGTAACGGCATTTGAGCTTGTTACTCAAGGTATAGCTATTTTTATCACGCTTGTAACACTTTGGAGTGCAAGACCTCTTAAGATGAGTAACGAATTAAAATTTTTACTCGGCGGTATTTTAGGTTTTATGTTGGCAGTTCCCGCAGGAATCATTCAAGCAGATATGGGATTAAACAGAATTCTGCATAACACGCAATGGGTGGCAGGTCCGCACTTTCACGTAGCTATTTTAGTAGGTCTTACTATGACGCTTTACAGCGCCGTTTATATCTTATGGCCGACACTTACTAACGGTGTAAAACTCTATAGTCAAAAAATGGCCTCTTATCATTTTTGGGCGCATTTAATCGGCGGAATCGGGATGGGTGCGTTTATGGGCATGGCGGCGATGGACGGTGCGCTAAGACGTACTCTCTACCTAGAAGGAGAATATCAGACATACATGATATTAGCGGGTATTTGCGGTCTTTTACTTCTGTCTGCATGGGTAGTATTTTTGGTAAATGTCTTAATGAGTGTCGGAGTAAAAGGTCTTATAGGCGTATTTACAAAATCAAAATTAGACACAAAAGCTTTGGTACCCGAAGCGTAAAGGCTATCTTATGGTAAACATAGAAAAAGTATCCCATCAAATCTTAAATGATGCTCTTTATAACACACTTCTCTTTGAAATCAAAGAGAGGTTGTCTGCTCAAAATATCACTCCAAAAATGGTAGAAAATCTCCTAAAAGAGGATTCGTCATTTATTGATGAGTATAAAGAGATAAACAGACAAAGCGAACTCTCAAGCATACATGTAAAAAAACTAGACATAAAAGAGAGTGACGAGAAGGATGTTGTCGCCTTAAAAACAGAGATAAATGAAAACATACAGATACTAAAAAATCTTGAAAATTTTGAGACGGACTCTAAAGAAAGTGCATACTCCATCTGGATTGGAAGTGTCGGGGTTATGGTTGTTTTTATAGCACACAATGTTATAGCACTATTTAGTGAGCTTTATACTACACATGCGGCACTTGTTTATCTGTTTTTTATTTTCATACTAGGGCTTACCTATCTCGGATATATTAAAATGAAAATAAATCATGATAATCGGCACCTTATTTATCAAAGAGTATATACCTCTACTAAAGAGATGTTAAGAATCGGATTAAATGATTCACTCCTCACATACAGCGAAGTTTACGAACTCTAAAAATAATAACAAAAAAGAATATGAGTAGTATTGAAACAAGAAAATATGTTTTCTGATTCTTTACTTTTAAACATTAGGCGTTTGAAATTATTTAAATTAAATTAAGATACACTTTTTGATAATTAATATTTAATGATGTTATATTAAGGAGAGTAGTGTGAACTTTACCTTTTTAGAAATTATAGATTATAGTATGTTGCAAAAAGTATTTGAATTTAGATACAAAGTGTTTTTAGAAATATATCCACAGTATCTACAAAATTCTGGATTTACGGATAATATCGAGTATGACAGATACGACTCTTATGCAATACATTTTGCCGCTTTAGATGAAAAAAATGCCGTTTGTGCAACCGTAAGACTCATACATCATTCGCCTATCGGATATCCTACAGAAAACGGTATGATTTTTGATAAGAACATGTTTGAGAGAGATAAACTTGCGGAGATGTCGAGAATATTTGTAGATGCAAAATATAGAAACCTAAAAACAACAAAATTAATCATTGAAGAAGTCAAAAAGTTTATGTATGTTAAAATGCTAAAATTAGGAATCGAGTATAGTTACGGCTCTTTGGAAAAAAGCTTTTTAAGACTCCTTAGGATATATAAAATGCGTTACGACATTATAGGTGAGGTACAGAATCACGGAGAGTTTGGCTTACGCTATCCGTGTATTTTATACACTAAAGTGTTAGGCAACGACAATCCTGAACTACTTAAATTTTGGAGATAAATGAAACATAAATTTTCTTATAAGCGCTGTGGCTTTATTATTACTTTTTTTCTAACCTCTTGCGTAAGCAATTCACATGCTACTACGGACGATATAATGGCTTCTATATCCGGCGATATGGCTTACTTTAACGAAGTTGCAACTGCTACAAAACAAAACGAACATTATCAACCTTATATCATATCAGTCTTTCAAGGTAAAGAGTTAGAAAAACTAGGTATTTCAAACCTTAAAGAGGCACTAAGGCTTGTTCCGGGTGTTGATATGGCTACCGATAATTTTAACAATCAAACACCTATTTTTAGAGGCTCAAACTCTCTTGCTTACGGACAAAGCAAACTTTTTATAGATGATGTACCGGTAAATAACCTATTCTTTGACGCTTATTCAGAGTATCTTGGAATGCCAATAGAGATGATTAAAAGAATTGAAGTCATAAGAGGTCCGGGAAGTAAAACGGACGGAGTAAACGCTTATGCAGGTTCTATCAACGTTATAACTTATGCGGAAGAGTTTGAAGGATTTGAAACAAATGATAATGTTGTAGCAAAGTACGCTTCGCACGATTATAGAATGGGCGGATTTATGAAAACCTATAAATCAAAGGATTTAAAAGTTTTTGTAGATTTTTACTACCAACAAGATGATAAAAAACTCCCTTCAGGTCCCGATGGTCTATCTCGCGGAGCACTAGGAGCAAACAATATACCGCTTTCTCAATCGGGAGACGCCCCGTTATGGCTTAAGGACTACTCTCTTGGTGTCAATATAAAGTATAAAGATTTTTCTATAAAGTCAAGATTACTTGAACATACGCAAGGTAGTGCTTATGGTATAAATCTTGCACTTCCGCTTGAGAGCGACAGACTCAAACTGCCGAGCTACTATCTTGAAGCCGGTTATGACAAAGAGATTAACGATTTTAAAGTCGATATAAAAGCCGGAGTCAAATATGACGCATTTGACTCCTATTCAAAATTGGCTCCGGACGGTTTAGTTCTTGGTCCTAGCACATTTTTAGATGGAATTTACGGAGAACATTATGCGCTTCAAAGAACACTTTACCAATCATCTTATCTCAAGTATAGCGGCATAAGCAATCATGTTATTACTACGGGATATCGTCTGATAAATGAAGAAACTATAGATATGAGTTCAAAATTATCAAACAGAGCAACCGGAGATGTCGCGCTTGTTGACTACACAAACACCTTGCCGTTTTTTGATGCTGATGCTAAACGTGATATTGCAATTTTCTCATTGCAAGATGAATTTTCGTTTAATAATGATTTGAGTTTTATCTACGGATTTAACTATGAACAGACATCGTATCAAAATGCAGGTTTTGAACCTAGAATCTCTATGGTATATCAGCTTGATACAAAAAATATATTTAAAGCTATATACAGTCGCTCACATAGAAATGCCTCTTGGCAGGAGATGTTTACTATGAACAACCGTGCAAGAGTCGGTAGCAGTGATTTGGAGCCTGAGAAGGTAGATGCTTTTGAAGTAGCTTATATTAATAAGTTTTCAAACGATTCATACCTTCAAACAAATCTCTTTTATCTGCTTAACAAAAATCAGATACACAATTCGACAACCGACCCCGTATATAAAAATATTGTAGATACCGATATTTACGGTCTTGAACTTGAGTATAAGGGTCATATTTCATCAGTTGATCAGTTATATATGAACTACTCTTACGTAACAGGCACTTCCAACATAAGAGATATTGCTAAAAGTGAAGCTCTCTCTAACGTTGCACACCATCTTGCAAAAGGGTATTATATATATAATTTAAATCCCTCCTTTTCCCTTAGCGGTTTAGCCTATTATGTAGGTTCAAAAAATAGAGTTTCTACCGATGCGCGGGAGAAGGTAGATGCGTACACCTCTTTTGACACTGCATTGCAATACAAAAATTTACAAAATGATTACACATTGACATTTAGCATAAAAAATATATTTGATGCAGATATAAGATATCCTTCTGCTCAGAACACATATTCGCAAGATTATGCTCAAGAACGTAGAACATTTTTAATATCGTTAAAGAAAGAGTTTTAAATGAAGAAAATAATTTTACTTTATTTAACTCTTCTTAATATAGCTTTTGCGTACAATTATGATGATGTTCTTCTAAAGGCACAAGCTTCCATATTTCCTAAAATTATGCTGCTTGATAAAAAAGTTGAAGATAAACTTATAAGGGGAGAGATTGTATATACTATTGTTTATGATAAATATGATTACAATAAAGCCTTAGAGGTAGGCGGGTATATAAACGAAACCTATAAAGGCTACTTCCATAAATACAAATACAAAATTAATTTTGTTGATGTTTTAGAGCTTAGCGACAAAACAGAAGCATCCGCAATATATGTCCTTAATGTAGAGAAAGAGACTCAAAAAGTAGCTGATATAGCCAAAAAAAAGGGTGTTATATCTTTTTCCTATGATATCGGCAATTTAAAAAATGGTCTTATGTTCTCATTAGTGATAGAAAAATCAACGGTTTTATATCTTAAAAAAGAAAATCTGTACAATCAAAAGGTAGAGTTTGTCGATTCGCTGTTACAGATAGTCAGGTTTACAGAGAGTGACAACATAAAAAACAAAGTTTTGCTAAATAACGGGTCTGAATTTGACATAAAATATGCCAAAACTGTTATCGATATCTTTTATAATTAATAAGCGTAAATTTTAAATGAAAAGAAAAATAAGCTCTCTTTCTACAAAAATAGTATTACTTATCGCGGCGGTAGCATTCCTTATTACTTTTGTGATTTTTGTAGTCTCTGTTAAAATAAACAAAGAGGCTTTTTATGAGATTGAGATTGAAAAAGCAAATCTTATAGCAAGAACAATTGAGCCGTTAATAGCATTAAATATATATCTTGAGATGCAAAGTAATATAGCTCAGATAACGCACCAGCTTATAGAAAATCCAAATATACTTGCCGTAAAGGTTTTAAAAGAGAACAAAATAATAGATGAGATAAAATCCAAAGAGTATGATGAAAATATTGACAACTCTTTTGTAGTAAAAAGGAGTATTTTAGAGCCTACTTCCAAAAAAGAGATAGCTTCACTTGTTCTCGTCTATTCAAATAAAGGTCATAAAGATTTAGTAAATAAATACAAAAATCTTGTGGTCGTTCTTCTTTTTGTCCTTTCTATTTTATTTATACTTTTTGCTTCTTATGTAAAGTATCTTCTCTCTCCTCTTAAAACAATTGCATTATCACTAAAAAACTACTCTCCCAGCCAAGAGATAGAGATACCTTTTACATCACAAAACAATGAAATCGGGTTAATATCAAATGCTCTACACAATATGCAAGACAAAATCAGACAATACTCAAAACAACAACAAAACATTAATAAATACCTTGAAGAAAAGGTAAATGAAAAAACATTAGAACTTCGCAGACAACTCTATATCGATACTTTAACCGGACTGCCAAATAGATTTAGTCTGCTTAACGATGTTGCAAATATCACCAACGGCGCACTGCTGATTTTAAATATAGACGACTTTAAAGAGATAAATGACTTTTACGGACATGTTGCGGGTGATCAAATATTAAAAGATTTTTCAAACAAACTCACCGATATGTTTTGCAACGATTTTAATGTTGCTGTAAATCGCCTCTCCGGTGATGAGTTTACTCTGCTTTTTATGCAAAAACCGTCATTAGAAAATTTTACACAAATTGCAAAAAAAGTAATCTTTGATATAGAAAAAACACTCTTTTTATATAAAAACAGCGAGGTAGGCATAAGAGTAACTATAGGCGGTTCTTATGAAATAAAAAGAGGGCTAGAAAGAGCTGATATTGCCCTAAAATCAGCAAAAAAACAGCAAAAACCATTCTTACTTTATGATGAAAATTTAAATATTGAAGAGCAGTATAAAAATAATATGGGGTGGGTAAAAGCACTTAAAATTGCTATTAAAAAGAGTATGATTGTTCCATATTTTCAGCCTATATTTGACAATAAATCAAATAAAATCATAAGTTACGAGTGTTTGGTGCGACTGATTGATGAAAATAGCAATGTTATCGGTCCTTATAAATTTTTAACCGTGGCAAAGAAAAGCAAACTCTACAGTAAACTCACAAAAATTATGGTTGATAAGAGCTGTAAATTTTTTGAACATCTTGATTACGATTTTTCAATCAATATATCGATAGATGATATTCTTAATAAAGACACGGTAGCGTTTATAAAAAATAAAATTGTAAAATACGGTGTTGAAAAAAGAGTAGTTTTTGAAATCTTAGAAACCGAAGAGATAGGAAACTACAAAGAGATATCGAATTTTATAAATGAGATGAAGGAGTTAGGATGCAAAATCGCGATAGATGATTTTGGTTCCGGATACTCTAATTTTGAATATCTTCTTCAACTTAATATCGACTATATAAAAATTGACGGCTCTTTGATAAAAAATATTGATAAAGATATACATGCGCAAATAGTAGTAGAAACTGTTGTTAGTTTTGCAAAAAAACTTCATCTTATAGTAGTAGCAGAGTATGTTCATAATGAAGAAGTTTATGAAAAAGTTAAAGAGCTAAATATTGACCGCTCTCAAGGCTTTTTCCTCTGTGAACCACAAGCACAGATATAGAGAGTTTTGGCTATACTTGCAGAAAAATTATACATGTGAGAAATATTTGTGAGACTTCCAAAAGGTTTTGGTAAAAACTACTTTACTCTAAGAGCAATTACGGCAACTACTAATCAAATAAGCCTAAATGCAAACTCTTCCAGAGTGCAGTCCTTTCACATGTTAAACTTTAAAAGCGACGAACTAGAAGCCGAAGCAGAAGATGAACTAGCCGCCGAACTCTGCTTACTTGAGCTACCTAGCAAAGCTTGTCATTGTAACTGTTACTTTTTAAAAAGAACGCGCAAAACCCTAAAAACATATCACTCTCAAAATCTATTTTTCAACTACTTTAAAACTCTTAATAACTCTATATCTCCGCCATTTTAAGCTCTTAATATACTAGATTGCTTCGTAATTCTTCCTCGCAATGACAAAGTAATCTAAAAAAATGGCTATGAAAAAGATTTAATAACATTAAAAATAATAATTAAGGAAAATAAAAATGAAAAAAAAGATACTACTCTCACTGCTTGCTTCAAGCATATTAGTTGCCGAGGATATTGAGCTAGGACAAATTACGGTAACAAGTGCCGCAAAAACTTCACAATCAATAGAGGATGTAACAGCAAACTTAAATGTTATAACTGCAAAAGAGATAGAACAAAAACACTATACAACTGTAGCTGAGGCATTAAATAGCATACCGGGCATAAACTTTACCTCAAACGGCGGTATAGGAAAAACCATATCCGTATATCTAAGAGGTGCTGATTCTAAAAAAACATTAGTGCTTATTGACGGTATCAGATACAACGATGCAACAGGATTAACAGGTGCTTCTTTTGGTGACCTTATGATAAGCGATATAGAGCAGATAGAGGTTATCAAGGGTGCTCAGTCGGGTATATGGGGTGCAGACGCAAGTGCCGGAGTTATAAACATCATAACAAAAAGTGCAAAAAAAGGGACTCACTTCTTTGTAAACAGTGAATATGGTAGCTTTAACACTAAAAAATATGGTGCTTTGGCTTCATATAAAACGGATAGATACTATGTAAAAGCAGATGCCAAAAAGATAGATACAAACGGTTTTAGCTCAAAAGCCCCAAACGGTGATGATATTAACATGTATGAAGATGACGGTTATAAAAATACAACCGCCAACCTAAAGTTTGGTTTTAACTTTGATGAGAGTAACAAGATTGATATTTCCCATACTATTATAGATGCTAAAGATGAGTATGACAGCTTTAGTCCTGACGATATAAAGAGTTCTAGCACAAAAGAGAGCTTTAGCAAAATAGCGCTTAGCCATACAAACTCTTTTACGCAGATAGATATGTATGCTAACAGATCAGTTTTTGAGAGAGACTATCCTACCGACTGGACAAAAGAGTTTGACGGAGAAGTTATGGAGTATGGTATAAAAACGAACACTCCTTATAATGATGAGGACTTTGTGGTAGTAGGAGCAGACTATAAGAGCTTTGAGCATAAGAATGATTTAAAACAGAAGTATAACAACAAAGCTATCTTTATAACAAACTCGAATGAGCTTAATCTTTTAGCCGGAAGAACTATCATTACCGAATCAGCAAGGTTTGATGATTATGACCGGTTTGAAGATAAGAGTACTTTTAAACTTGGCGTAAAACAGTTTTTTAAAGACATAGACGGTTTAAGCGTTAGTGCAAATATAGGTACTTCATACAATGTACCCACACCATACAATCTTTTTGATCCGACATACGGAAGCCAAAATCTAAAACCGGAGAATACAACAAGTTATGATATTACTTTAGGTTATAAGGGTGCTAAAATTACATATTTTGAGACAAAAACAGAGGATATGATAGATTTTAACACTCTAACTTGGAAGTACTATAACGAAAGTGGCAATAGCAAAATAAAAGGGGTGGAGATAGAATATAGCTCAAAAGTAAGTGATGCTATCTTGCTAAATACGAGCTATACATACCTAGATACTAAAGACAGCAACGGTAAAAAACTTCAAAGAAGACCGCAAAATAACCTAAAAATAGGGGTAGATTACTACGGTATCAAAGATTTACATGTAGGCATTAACGGTGAATATATAGGTAAAAGAGTTGAATACAACTATGGAACTTACGATGTTAAAGCACAGAGCGGAAAATATAGTGTTGTAAATCTTGTAAGCAATTACACAATTGATAAAAACTTTTCTATATATGCTAAAATAGAGAATCTTTTTGATAAATATTACCAAACGGTAAACGGTTATGCAACTGCTCCGTTAAGTGCTTATGCAGGAATCAAGGTTCAGTTTTAATGAAAATCGTATTTTTAATGCTCTTTACACTTCTCAATCTTTTTGCAAATGAGAGGATTATTGCTCTCTCTCCATCGGTGAATGAGATAATCTTTGCTCTTGGAGAGGGGAGCAAAATAGTAGGCAATACTACTTTTTGCACCTACCCCAAAGAGTCCGAAAAAATTACAAAAGTCGGAGGCTATTTTAACCCCTCTCTTGAAAAGATTTTAGCATTAAATCCAACCCTAGTAATAATGCAGCAAAATAGTTACGACCTTGCAAAAAAACTCCGACAACTTGGTGTTAAGACCGAAATTGTGCAAATAGACACTCTCTCAAACATCAAAGCCTCTATTTTGGATATAGGTAAGATTTTAGATAAAAAAGAGCGCGCACTTGCTATCATCGGCAACATCGACACAGAGCTTGAAAAACTCAAAAACATAACACAGCGGAAGAAAATCTTAGTTGTTATGGGACACAACACATCTCTGGTTTCAAGGATTTTTGTTGCAGGGCAAAACCTGTACTTTGACGATATCATCAACGAAAGCGGCAACATAAATGCCATGCAAAGCACGAGAAAAGGGCAACCTATTCTAAATATGGAAAATATTATCGCATGTAACCCCGACATAGTTATACTTCTCGCCCATTCCATGCATGAGATGAATTTAAGCGAAAATGATTTGATAAATCCTTGGTTAAAACTTCCTATAATTGCGGCTAAAACAAACTCTATCTACATAATCGACAAGATGTATTCCGGCATACCGAGTGATAGACTTGTCTATTTTTTACAAGATTTTAGAGCAATTTTAAATGACTACAAAGAGAAAAACTAGATGCTACATGTAGATAACTTTAGCAATAACATACTAACTAACATTAGTTTTGATTTGCAAACAGATGAAAATCTTATTATCTTAGGTTCAAACGGTGCAGGAAAATCAACTCTGGCTAAAGTGTTGTGCGGCATCACACACTCGGAATCTGTCTCGCTCTTTGAAAAAAAGCTTCATTTATTGGACGCGAGCAAGAGAGCCGAAGTCGTAAATTATGTACCGCCGAAACTGGATATTTTTGACGAGTATATCTCTTTGAGAGAGTATCTTGAGCTTAGCAGACTTCACTCAAAACTGACAATTGACGAGGTTTTGGAACTTCTGGAATTGAAAGAGTTAAAAAACAAAGCGTGCATAACCCTAAGCAGCGGGGAGCAGCAGCTGACCCTGCTCGCCTCTTCTTTGCTTCACAATGCGAAACTGACAATCTTTGACGAACCTACTGCAAATCTGGATCCGAAAAAGATGCTAAAAGTCGCAAAAATACTCTCGGGCGAAAAAATTCAAAATAGAATCATCATTACTCACGATTTAAATCTTGCACATAAACTAGGCTATAAAATCCTCTACATGTTAGACGGGAAAATAGAGTTTTTTGATGAAAACAAAAAGTTTTTTCAAGATAGCAACATGAATAAATTTTTCGGAACAAGCATAAAGCGCTTAGATAATTATTTTGTGGCAAACCTATGAAATATCTATTTATACTTCTATCACTTTTGCTATTGCTTGTAGCACCGTTTTTCGGTCAGATTGATATTGACATGTCAAAAATAAATCTCCTTTCATCCATGGAGCAGAAACTCTTTTGGGATTTGAGAGTCCCGAGAGTTATTCTCGCTTTTTTTACAGGGGCTCTTCTGGCTCTTAGCGGTCTAATATTTCAATCTCTCTTTAGAAATCCTATGAGTACCCCTTTTACTTTAGGCGTGGCGAGCGGTGCGACCTTGGGAACTGCTTTTGCCATCGTATTTGGAGCCGTTTACTTCATGCCGTTGTTTGGCTTTGTAGGTGCATTAGCTACCATCGTCATACTTTTTGGCATCACTTCCAGACTCAAAGCTTTTGAGACATCGACGCTTCTTTTGGTCGGTATCGCCCTTTCGTTCTTTTACAGCGCCGCTTTGATGATTCTTTTTTACATTAGCAATGAGACACAAAGCTACGAGATAGTCCGTTTTACGATGGGAAGCCTAGATGTAGTCGGGATAGCGGGCACCATGCCTGTTGTTGCCGTAAGCATCCTTCTTCTTGGGCTTAGTCTAAGCTACAAAAGAGAGATAAAACTGCTCCTAACCTCTTACGATAATGCCTTTTTAAAGGGGATTGAGGTAAAAAGAACAAATATGGTTCTGCTTATCTTCGTATCAATAGCAATCGGTGTAGCAGTAAGCATCACCGGTCCCATCGGTTTTGTAGGGCTGATAGTGCCTCACATGTTAAAGATTATCTTTAAAAGAAGTGCCGATAAACTTCTGATACCTACATTTTTTTACGGTGGAGTATTTTTGGTATTTTGCGATTTAGTCTCAAGAAACCTTACTCTAACATCTGATGTACCCATAGGTGTTATAACATCTTTTATCGGCGCTCCCTTTTTCGTATATCTTCTCGTTAGAAGAAAGAGTGTATGATTAACAAAAAAATTATTATAAAAGGAAACAGATGGAATTTAAGAAAAATGATATTGAAACACTTATAAACATAATAACAAGCAGACGCGATGTAAGAGGAAATAACTTTTTAAACAAAGATATTGAGGCGGATAAAATAGAGCTTATATTAAAAGCCGCCATCTCCGCTCCATCTGTCGGTTACTCTCAACCTTGGGAGTTTATAGTTATTAAAGATGAGAAGATTAAAGATGAAATATCTAAAAATTTTGAGATAGAAAATGCAAAAGCAAAAGAGATTTTTAAAGATAGAGAGATTTACAAAAGCTTAAAACTAGAGGGTATAAAAGAGGCTCCTGTAAATATTGCTGTTTTATATAAACACCCAAATGAGCCGACTATAGGTATGACAAGTATAAAAGAGATGGGTGAGTACAGCGTTGTTTGTGCTATACAAAACATGTGGCTTATGGCAAGAGTATTAAATATAGGTGTCGGTTGGATAAGCATACTAAATGAGCAAAAAGCTTTAAAAACAATAGACGCTCCAAAAGAGAGCAAACTTATAGCCTACCTTGCACTTGGCTATGTAGATAAGTTTTATGATGAGCCTGAACTAAAAACCGTAAAATGGAAGAGTGAAAAAAGTTTTAGTGAATGCGTGAGCTTTAGATGAATATTTTATCAAAAACCGCCTCGCTTGAAGATTCAATTGTAAAGATGAAAGCCGTTTTGGCAGATGTCGGCTGCAAAACAACTTTTTCACAGGAGAAACACCCGCTACAAAACTGCTACTCTCTAAACCTTTGCTCGGTTGAAGCGCCCTCTCACATCTACTCAAACGGCAAGGGAGTTCTCTCGGACGCATCCATCGCAAGCGCACTCGGCGAGTATATAGAGAGGCTTCAGACAAACAACTTCTTTAGCGATTTTTATCTCCCAAAGCGCAAACAGTTCCCTGATGAAGCGGTTTTTGATTTTGGCGGAGATTATTTGGACGGCGAGCTATTTAGCATTTACGACCCGCACGGTGAACTTAGCGATGAAGATTTGGTGGACTATAACAGCGACAACATAGATAAAATAGTCTCACTTCCTTTTAAAAGATTTTCCGATGGTAAAAGCGTCTATTTTCCTCAAAACATCTTAAGCAACCTCTACGTAAGCAACGGTTTGGCGGCCGGCAATACGCCAAAAGAGGCGCAAGTTCAAGCTCTTAGCGAGATTTACGAACGTTATGCAAAAATCCAAATCATCAAAAATGGCTATGCACTGCCGCAGTTTCCCACCGAAATTCTTACCTCGTTTGAAAAAGTTTCTTCCGATGTCGTTGCATTAAGAGAGAGGGGCTACATCGTAGAGGTGCTTGATGCCTCACTGGGCGGGAGATTTCCCGTGACTGCTATCTCGCTTATAAATCCTAAAAATTCAACGCTCTTTGTCTCTTTCGGAGCGCATCCTATTTTGGAAGTCTCCTTAGAGAGAACCATGACGGAGCTTATGCAGGGACGTGATTTAGATAATCTTGATAGCTTTGAAGTTCCAACATTTGATATGAGTATAGTAGCCGATAGCTTCAACCTAGAGTCCCACTTTGTTGACTCCAACGGAAAACTGGGCTTTGGCTTTTTAAGCTCAAAAAAAAGCTTTGAGTTTGCTCCTTGGAGATATGGGGGAAGCGGCATTGATGATGAGTTTGATTTTTTGACAAATATTGCAAAAGAGATGGACAAAGAGATATACATGAGAGAGTATGACTATCTCGGTTTCTACTCATGTCAAATACTTATTCCGTCTGTTTCGGAAGTCTATCCGATAGAAGATTTGACGTATAACAACAAAAACAGCGGTAAGCTCATCCGTGAAATGGTCTTAAACTTTAGCGACTTTGATATGGAAGATATTTTAGACGAAGTTGCATCACTTGATAACTCTTTGAGCATGGATAAATATATAGGTGTTATATTTCAAAACAACTTTACGATGGCGGAGTTTAAAGCACAGCTCTATCTTCTTTTGGATGACACAGATGAGGCAGTCGAGCTTTTGGAGTTTGGCGAGAACAAGCTTGGACATGTAGTTGCAGAACTCATACACATGGATAAGGCGGAGCTTGATTTTGAGGAGTACAGAGACGCCCTTTACGCTATTTTTACTAAAGAGAGAGTTGATAAAGCCGTGCGAATCCTTAAAAAAGAAGAGTTTTTTGTAGATATAACTCTGCATAACAACTACTATAACATGTTAGCGATGTACGATAGACTTGAGAGCAAAAAAAGAGAGTACAAGAATCTGCAAGAGTGTTATTTGTAAATGGGCGTTAAAACTATCATCACTCTGAGCGAACTGAGCAGACTCTTTGCATCTTATGAGTTTACAGAGCTTACCCCGACAACTTCAGGGATTATCGATACGACCTACGTAGTATCTACATGTAAAAGCCAATATATCCTAAAAAGGTACGAGAGAGCGATTTTAAAAAAGATAGATGAGGAGATAAAAGTTTTAAGCGAATTGAAATCAATAGGCTTAAATGTTCCTCTATGCATCGCCAAAAGCTCTGAGTGGTACCTCTATGAAAAGATCCAAGGCACTCAGCCAAAGAGTATAAAAAGCTTCCATATTCAGGCTTTAGCCAGATTTTTGTCCAGATTTCACAGACATACTTACAAGAAGAGCTGTTCGTCAAACCTCATAGAGAAAAATGAGATAACTTCACTTCTAAACTACGTAAAGTCAAACTATTTCGGCTACTACAAAAAACTAGAGTTATTAAAAAATTATGCGCCTAAAAATGATGGGCTTATACACGGAGACATCTTTAAAGACAACACGGTATTTGATGGTCAAAAGATTGGTGTTTTTGATTTCATAGACTCTACATGCGGAAGCTTTGCTTTTGATGTTGCAGTGACTCTTGTTGGATTTGAGTCGCCAAAACACACGCCATATTTTTTAAATCTTTTTTTAAACACATACAACCGACATGCCCCTAAAAAATTAAACAAAAAAGATGTCGCATCAGAGCTTAAGATAGCCTCTTCATTTTATGCGCTCAAGAGAATAAACAACTATAAAAACACGAAAAAAGCAAAAGAGCTACTCAGATGAAACACGGTGCAAACATATACAAATACGCAAAAATGCTCTCATGTGCCGATAATGAGATTATAGACTTCTCATCAAACATAAACAGCTATCACCCTAAAATAGAGTTAAAACCCACTAACGATATGTTGGTGAAATATGCCGACAGCAGTTATGTGGATTTGAAGAGAACAATCGCCAAAAAATATCAGATAAAAAAGAGCCGCATTGCACTCTATAACGGTGCAACTTCTGCCATTTTTGAGCTATTTAAAACCCTAAAAGAGAAGAGAGTCTATCTCTATGCGCCTCTTTATGGCGAGTATGAAAAAGCGGTGCCCAAAGAGAAAAAAATCATTAAAATAAACCGTTTTAAAAACTTACATGTAAAACCGAAAAAAGACTCTATTGTTGTCTTTGTAAACCCCTCTACTCCGGACGCAAAATATTACGATTTGGATAAACTTTTTAAACTCTGGAAGAGTCAAAACTGCACAATTATCCTAGATGAATCATTCATAGAGTTTGAAAATCTTAAATCTTTTAGAAACCAGATAGAGAGTTACGATAAGCTCTACATAATACAATCTTTTTCCAAATTTTACAGTTGCGCCGGTGTCAGGATAGGCGCTGTTTTCTCCGATAAAAAGAACATAAAAAAGCTGCAAACCCCTATGTGGAACCTCTCCTCATTTGATGTAGAATTTTTAACCAAAAGGCTTAGAGAGAGTGATTTTGAGCAAACGAGCAAAAAGCTACATGTAGAGTACAAAAATGAACTTTTTGAGATACTAAAAGGGTTTAAACTTTTTACTAAAATATACAAGAGCAACTCTAATTTCTTTTTGGTAAAATCCAAAAAAGCAGATAAAGTTTTCAAGCACCTTTTAAAACATAAAATACTTCTAAGAACCTGCGGAAGTTTTGACTTTTTGGATGATAACTATCTTCGTTTCGCAGTAAAAGATTCACACTCACACGACATGCTAAGAGAGGCGCTAAATAGATATGAGTAATTTATCGGTTGCCCTTCTTGCCTACATCATAGACAAACTATTTGGTGAGTTCAGGTTTATAAAACATCCGATTATCTGCATCGGTGAACTTATAACTATCTTTGAGAGCAGATTTTACAAGGATAGTATTATGCGCGGTTTGTTACTTGTTATGTTTGTTTTACTAACCGTTACTGCAAGTTCACTTCTGATAAGCTCTTTTTTTGGATTGTTCAACACAGCTCTCAACATCATCCTAACCTCTTTTGTAGCTTCTATGTTTTTAGCGCATAAAATGCTTTTTGACTCAGTAAAAAACACTCTTACATGTAAAAATAAAAAAGAGGCGATTGCTATGCTTGTCAGTCGTGATACAGAGCATATGAACCAGAGCGACATCTATAAAGCTTCCATCGAAACTTATGCCGAAAACCTCAGTGACGGAGTCATTGCGCCTCTTTTTTATCTTGTTCTTTTCGGACTTCCGGGAATTATCATCTACAAAGCCATAAATACCATGGACTCAATGGTCGGATACAGAAATGAGAAGTACGAAAACTACGGAAAAGTTGCAGCATATTTGGATGATATTGTAAACTTCATTCCTTCAAGGATAACCGCTCTTTTGATTATGCTTCTTGGCGGAGTAAAAAATAGTTTTTCTTTCTACAAAGACGGTAAAAAACACGACTCTCCAAATGCCGGACACCCGATAACTGCGATGGCTCTGTTTTTACATGTAAAACTAGGCGGTCCTACGAGCTATTTTGGCAAAATAAAAGAAAAGCCATATTTCGGAGTCGGTGCAGTTGATATAAAAGCTGACGATTTACAAAAAGCTCTCTCTCTAAAACCAAAAATAGATTTTACGATTATTATCACTTTGGCTTTACTTTATTTTTTTATAGGGTAAAATTTGAGCTTGAAGAGTATGAAGAGGAATTAGCGTATGAGTTATATAGAGTGGTTTGAACAACACGGAGCAAAACATAAAGAAATCGTAGATAAACTTGTGGCAAAAGGCTTTAGTGAAGATGAGATAATAGATTATTTCGATTTTGATAACATGGTAAAAGAGGAAAATGACTTTTGTCCGCTTTATAAAGAGCCAAAAAAGTGTCATGACATGAAGAAACTAAACTGCTACCTTTGTGGATGTCCTCACTTTAGGTTTAACGATGATGGACTTGGGGAGTACAATGAGTTTAAGATTTTGAGCAAATGCGATATAAACAACGGCGAAAAATTTGCAGGTAAAAATGTCATACATCAAAACTGTTCAAAATGTAGCGTACCTCATCACAAAGCTTTTGTAAAAAAGAATTTTGACCTGAGTTGGAGCAAAATTATGAGCGGCTGTAAGGCGTAAATATTTAAAAAATATGGATTATTTGGAAAGCCAAATATATTTGGATATATATTGTTAAAATCAAATCATTATTTTAGATTTATAGCATTTTAACAGTTTTAATTTATAGCATATTTTCACGATATGGCAGTAAAAACAATATAAAGACACTATTTTAGTTAAAATATCTACTAGGAAGTTTTAGAGAAATAATTTTTTAGGAAATGATATGGAACTAGTTTATTTATGGGTAGAAAAATATAAGAATATAGAGAAGCAAGGGTTTAATTTTTTGCCTAGGTTTAAGTATAAATTACTCACATTAAGGTAAAATATGCTAAAAATAACAACAGTTTATTAATAAGAAGTGACATAATGCCAAATTTAAATCTAAAAAACTTTGCCAAGATAAAAGATAGTAATTTTGATATAAAAGATATAACTGTTTTTGCTGGTAAACCAGGTACTGGTAAAAGTTATATTATGAAAATGTTATATGCTATAAATGAGTCTGAGTATTTAAGTGTGAATACTTATACAGACAACTTAGAAAAAATAAGAAAAATTCAAGCTCAGAATACTATCGCTATAGCGGAACTAAAAGAACAACTAAATCAACAAAGCAATAAACATAATTTAGATTATATATTTGACAGCAAACTTGAAGAAATAAATAACAGTATTGATACTGCAAACAATCTCCTAAAGCAAGACATTAGTTTTAATTTTGATAATAATATAAAAAATTTACTGATTTCTATTTTCAGTAATTACAAACAAATCTCTAATAAATTCACTATAAATTATATGCAATATAATATTTCATTAAAAACCAATAATTTAAAAGTTAATTCGTTTAAAAATAAAGATTCCAATAATATTGGAGAAGTTATATTTGTAGAAACTCCTTTAATCTTAGAGTTTAAAAAATTTATGAATAGAGAAGAAGGCAAAACGCCTTATCATCTAGAATCTCTTTTAAAAATACTTGACAAAGACTACTCATTTACAAATGAAGAACAAGATGAATTTATAAAATCTTTCATAGAAAAATCAAAAAAGATTATAAAAGGAAGTATTGAAGATAGCGGTGATAGTTTTATCTTTAAGACAAATGATGAGAAAAATTATGAAATAGTTAATGCTTCATCAGGTATAAAAAGTATAGGGTTACTTCAGTATTTAGTTACAAATAAAGCTCTTAAAAAAGGTTCTGTTCTATTTTGGGAAGAGCCAGAGGTTCATCTTCACCCAACTTGGCAACTTAAAATGATTGATTTGTTTGTAGAACTTATGAATGCTGGTGTTAAGATAGTGTTTTCTACGCATAGCCCTTTTATGGCTGATTATCTTAATGCAAAAGCACAAAGAGAAAAATTCAGCGATAGAATCTCTTTTAATCTTCTAAGCGAAGAAAACAATATTGTTTCTAATACTATTTTAAATGATGATAACTGGAATTTATTACAAAGTGAGTTGCTAGACCCTTTAGAGGAAATAATGTGGGAATATCTTTAAACACATTAGCCGAAGGTTGCTGTGATAGTTTAAATAAATTGACAACAATCGATTTAGATGACTATAAGAGTAATAAAAGCAGTTCTTCTATTGATAAACTTTTAGAGTGTAATGATAAGTATATTTTAATAGAAGAGAAAAGTTTTTTGCTTGACTATTTTCGTCTTGCGGCACAAGAAGCAAGAGTTAAGTTTGAACCACAAAATGGAAACATAGAAGATATTTTTTTAGAAACTATTAAAGAATTACCAAAAAATATAAAAGAAAAAATTATGTATAAATCTTTTTCTGAAAAAACATTATCATCTGCCGACAAAATTAAAGACACAATTATCATGCTATGCCAAGATGAAAAATTTTGTAATGAAAAAATTCAAAAATCTGAAATAATTTATTTATACTGTAATAGTAATAATTTGCATGTTGATAAACTTCTAAATATTATGTTTAACTCAAAAAAAGCAAAACAAAAAATTGTTGAATGTTCTAAACTTAATAGGTATCTAGAACTTAAACAATGCTCATAAATTGAATTCACTTAGTATATTCGGTACAAGCTCTGACGCTGGAAAATCAACGCTAAGTTTTGCCATAACCTACCTTTTGCATCATCGCGGTATCAGCGTTGCACCTTTTAAAGCGCAAAATATCTCTAATCCTCACACCCAGCTATGAAGATGATAGTGTTTATGCTCTAGTTCTTCGTGATTGTGCTTATGTTTATGAACAAGCTGAGCTTTTATGAGTGTCGGCATATCTTCTAGTAATGCTTGAACTCCCCCGTCGTATATTATTTCGTGATTTGCTCCTATAACTATGGCTCTCTTTGCTAACTCTTTTCCAAGGCTGATGTTGTGGGTTGATATTATGGCTGTAACGTTTAGTGAGTCTAAAAACTCAACAAGCCATCCTGTAGTTGGCGGGTCAAGATGCGCTGTCGGTTCATCAAGCAGTAAGACTTCTGGCTCAACGCAAAGCAGAGATGCTAAAAGCACTTTTTGTTTTTGTCCGCCGCTAAGTGAGAGAGGACTTGATTTTAAAATGCTCTGTATCTCAAACTTTTTTGCGTAGTGATGCACTCTCTCATCTATGTCATCAAACCCAAAATGTTTAAGTCCAAAAGCTATCTCATCATAGACGCTTGGATTAAAAAGCATGGAAGATGGATCTTGCATCCCGAGTGAGACACTTTTTCTAAACTCTTTTGAGTTTGCTTTTAAATAGCTTTTATTTACAAGCTCATTTTTAAAGTAATACTCTCCATTTTTTGCAAATAAGAGACCGTTTAGAAGTTTAAGAAGCGTAGATTTACCAGAACCATTTATGCCAAGCAAAAGCACTTTTTCATCTTTGTCTATTTTAAAACTAATATCTTTTAAAACCTCAATCTCATTTAGTTGAAAGTCTTGATAGCTATAAGAGAGATGTTTACACTCAATCATCTATTAGTCCTCTTGAGCGTAATCCCATGCTTTGCTCATTTGATTTATGAAGCATTGTACCAAAAAGAGTTATTAAAAGTGGCTGTAGTTGTTTTTTTGTTATAGCTGAGCCAAGGGTTGCTCCACGACTTTTAAGCCCGTCATAGTAGCCATAAAGCATGCTCTTTAGTAAAATTATCTGTGCATAAGTAAATCCATACAAAATAGCCAATACTCTGCTAAATTCGAGTGCTTTATGCAGGTTTATTCGTCTGACTAGAGTAAAGGTAAGAAGAGTAATCGCTAAGGCTCTAAGGTTTATAAGAACAAGAGCAAAAATATCTACTGGCATAAAAAATCCGTAAATTACATAAGAGATGGAGATAGTAGCGTTAAATAGAGCGATAACAAGCACTGTTTTAAAGAAAATCTTCCATCTGGCTTTACCGCCAAGAGCAAGTGTTACGATGATACTAAGAAGCATAATCCACTCATTGTGAACTACCCCAAGAATCATCACTGCACTCAAGTAAAGCACAAACCAGATTCTATCATTCATGAAAAACACTCCTAAACTTAGTTCGTAAAAATTTAACACCGCTTAGTGTAACCAAACCTTCCGCTACTGCTAAAAATATATGTGGGATAATTACTGATGGGAGTGTTACACTAAGTCCAAACGGAAAATAGAGTGGTGTAGAATTAACTGATGCTATAATAGGTTGGATGCCAAGAACAAAAGCAACAACTACAGAAGGAAAAAATATACTTGCCCAACCAGCTACAAATATGGCACTATTTTTTGAAAAAGAGGAGAAAAATTTATATGAGTAATAAGCGCTAAAACTGCCGACAAAAGCGATAGCGATAATATTTATAGGATACGATGTAACTCCTCCTTCTCCAAATAAAAGTGCTTGAATAAGCAAAACCAAAGAGATAGAACTAAAAGCTATCCAAGGTCCAAAAAGCAAAGAGACAATAGCTACTCCGCCAAGATGCATAGTAGTCCCGCCTGGAAACGGTATGGTTATAAGCATCATCACAAAAGATATAGCACTTACTCCTGCGATAAGAGGAATTTTTTCTGCGTCAAGATCTATTTTTTTGTATGCCACAGCTAGAAGTACAGCACCTATAGCTATGGCTGGCATATATGTTTGCGGTGATATAAATCCGTCTGGTATGTGCACTCTTAAGCCTTAAAATAGTGTTGAAAAAGTAAAAAGAAGTCTATAGTTTTCTTTACCCTCAGAACCTTGTTGCAAATCTTCTTCATTTAGGTTTGTCCACGTAGGAAGTTTAACACCCACGGCTATAGAAGTAGTTTTGTAGTAAGCTCTTACTCCTGGAGTCAGATATACCATTTCGCCACCCGTTGCTTCTGCTGCAATCCCATTTTCTACATCACGCCCAAGGTATAGGTAGTTTGCTTCCATATTGAAATCAAGACGAAACTTACTTGATGGCTTTGAGTACAGCATATACGAAAGAGCACCGTTTGCACGGACTTCATCTCCAAAATGCATCTTAGAGCCATCTTTATAGGTATTTTCTAAAAATGTATTGTAAGAGAGTTCTCCCACTAGTGTCCACTCATTTCCAAACCACTTTGTAGCACTCACTCCCAACATAAAAGAGGGTTCTCCAAAACCTGTTTGCATACCTGGGTCTATAAGTGAACCATCAGGCATTTTCTTGTTAGAGTTTCCACTAGGCAGTGAAAAACTAAATGATGTTGTAAAATGCCAATCTTGCATATCATCCAAACTCTCACTTTTTGGTGTAAGCATCAAGCCATCATCATATTTCATACCTAAAACTACTTGAAACGACAAATCATGAAAATCAGATGTATTAAAAGCATCATCATTCGTTTTCGTGTAATAAGGAACAAACATATAAGCACTTAGATAAGGTCTGATACCATAACCCAAACCGTACATAAAATAATTACTGCTCTTGCTCTCTCCATCACGAGCTGAAGTATATGTTTTATAATCCGCATGATCAAGTTTCATGTATGCAAGAAAAGAACCCTCTGGAAGTGTTGCTGATGAGCTTGTCTCAAGTGGTGCTCCAGGACCCTCAACTCCTGCTATACTAATCGATGGAACTCCATGGTGTGCAAAAGCACTTGTACATAATGCTAAAAGCAAACTATATTTTTTTATACTAGATTTTTTCATTTTTCTTATCCTTTTTTATATAAAGTAAACCAAAAATTCCAAAAAGAGCCATAATTCCTATTAATATTTTTAGAAGTGTATTACTGCTGTTTGTCTCTATTTTAGTCTGCATATTTTCATTAATTTCTATATCGATAATCTTTCCGTGACCATCTTCAGAGAAAACCTTCACTTTCCACGTACCATTTGTATTTGGCAAAAAAGATACCCTAGAGAGTGCATCTGTTCTGCCAACTGCAAACGGTATCTCACTTTTTGGCGCATAAACTTCATAGCTTTGAAATGAAAAATCATCTTCTTTGGCAAAATAGAAAGATACAACTACACTCCCCTCTTTTGATACAGAGTGTTGCAGATTATGAGAAAACAAAAGTGTCGCATAAAATATTAATAAGAAAAAATATTTCATTTTAAAACCTTTATATTTAGTGTAGTTGTATAAATAACTTCATCGCATTTAACTCCATCGCCCTTTAGTGTGTAAGATGCTTTTATGTTTTGAAGCCCTGTTTTTCTTATGCGTACATTTATATGACCATTTTCATCACTAACACCTATAACATTTTCATCATAAGCTACAACTACACCAGCTTGCGCTTTAGCGTTAAAACTAACTAAGAGTCTTGCTTTATCGTCAACGCTTATCTCTGAGAGTTTGTTTGTGAGTGTCAATTCCAATCCACTTTTAAAAAGCTCTGTTGCATTGTCGTTATAAACCCTTTTGACTGACTCTATGCTTTGAAAACTTTTGATTGACATCTTTACTTCATCTTTTGCTTGTTTGAGAGTTCCATATGGCGTTTTAGTATAGTACGCCTTATTTAACTCAACAAAGAGTGCATCACATCCGCTTTTGTCGTTTTTATTTTTCATCTCAAAAATATTTGAGTCCCTTAAACAAAAAACTTCCAAAATATCCTCTTGTTTTATCTCTTTTTCTTCGCCATGTGAATTACTTTTATTTATATGTCCATAATGAACTATAAAAGAATCATCAATCCATATATCGTGAGCAAAAAGTGAGTAAGCAAGTGCTTGTATTATTATAATTTTTTTAATCATGGCGAGATTATGTAATGTTTATGTTAAAATCATTCTAAAAAAAGTGGTTTCTTATCTAAAAATGGAACAAAGAATTTGTATTTATTGTAATAAAAAAGTGTATAAGCTTACAAATGGAATGGTTAAATGCTCTTCTTGTGCGAAAAAATACAGTCCTTTAAAATTACAGCGAGATTTTGATGTACTAGATGCATTTATCGAGTCACTCACTGCAAGAGAGTGTGCAATAAAACTAAACTTGAGCTATCAGATAGTTTTTAACAGATATGAGCATTTACGAAAACTAATTGCTAGGCACTCACATGACTATTATGAGGATAAAAGAGATAACCTTGATGAGTTTGAAGAGTATGTGTATATATGCAAAAGTAAGAAAAAAGATTATAAAAACATTATTGATTCTCAAAACTTCATAACCTTTGCTTACAAAGATAAGGTTTATAATTTTTTGCTTCCATCTTTAAAAAAATATCAAACTAAGCCAGATGAAGGTAAATCAGAAATAGTACATGTAAATGAGTTTAAAAAATTTATGATAACCAACCATATCTCGAAACTCAAAAATATTGAAAATATAATTACAAAATTCTGGAGATTCTTTGAAGATTTTATAACTCCATATAAAGGCGTAAAAAGTGAATATTTTTTAGGTTACTTAAAAGAAGCAGAGTTTAAATTTAACTACACAAAACAAGAACAAAAAGAAATATTAATGAGGTTATGGAAAAATGAGTACAATATCAAATAAATTACCATTGCTAAAAGAAAACAAACTAAAATGAACTCACTAAGCATATTCGGCACAAGCTCTGACGCGGGAAAGTCAATTCTCTCTTTTGCCATAACCTACCTTTTGCATCATCGCGGCATAAGTGTCGCTCCGTTTAAAGCGCAGAACGTCTCAAACAATTCACATGTAACGGATGAGATGTGCGGAGAGATAGCCATCCCACAGCATTTTGCGGCAGAGGCTATAGGCTTAAAAACCACTCCTTACATGAATCCTGTTTTGCTCAAATCAGGCGGAGCGTCAAAAGCCCACATGATACTAAACGGCAAAAGCGTGGCAAACAAAGATGTTTGGGAGTATTACCGCGATATCGACACACTAAAACCAGTTGTAAAAGAGGCGTTTTTAAAACTAAAAGAGAAGTATGACGTCATAGTAGCCGAAGGTGCTGGAAGCCCTGTCGAGCTAAATCTTATGGATAAGGACCTCTCAAACATATACATTGCCGATGAGTTTAACACAAAGATAATTTTGGTTGCAGACATCCAGCGAGGCGGTGTTTTCGCCTCAATCTACGGCGTTTATAACCTGCTTCCAAAAAAACTGCAAAAGAATGTTATAGGCGTTATTGTAAACAAGTTTCAAGGCGACATGTCACTCTTTGATGAGGGCAGAGTTATCATAGAAAAAGAGTTCGGCATAAAAGTTTTGGGCGTTGTTCCATTTAAACCTTTTAACTTAGGATTTGAAGATAGCGAGTCTATTATGAATTACGTTCAAGACACCTCAAAAGCGATTATAAAAGTAGGAGTGATAAAACTTCCCCATATTAGCAACTTTACGGACTTTGAGCCTCTTGTGGCAGACAAAGAGATAGAACTCACATTTGTCTCAAATGCCAAAGATTTATCTACATGTGATGTTATAGTTTTGCCGGGAAGCAAAAGAGTCGTGGATGATTTGGCTTGGCTGAGAGAGCGCGGATTTGAGAAGATTCTAAAATCTAAAAAACAAAAAATCGTGGCAATCTGCGGCGGTTACGAGATGATGTTTGAGAGGATTTTAGACCCTGAAATGGTTGAGTCAGAGCTTCAAGAAGTTTTTGGTTTTGGGCGGATAAAAGGCGATGTAATTTTTGCAAAAGAAAAAATCGTAAAAAAAGGATGCTATCATCTTTTTGGCGAGATGATATGCGGCTATGAGATACACAACGGGGTCGCAAAGAAAAGGTGTAAAAGCAAAAAGAATCTTTATGCGACTTTTGTTCACGGGATTTTTGAGAGCGACGAATTTCGCCATAAACTCTTTAGCGAGATAAATCCAAACTACAAAGGATATAACTTTAAAGAGCACAAAGCAGAGGCTATAAAAGAGTTTGCGGGGCATATAGAGTTACATGTAGATATGGATTTTATAGAAAATGAGTTATCTTTTAGGTAGAATTAATAAAAATATTTTTAAAGGTTAAATATTGTCTCTACTTCAAGCCTCTATTCTCAAGACATATAAACAAGATGAAGCATTAATCGCCAAAAGATGGGCAAAGTTTCAAGAGTTTTTATCAAAAGTTGAGTATATCAAAACTCAAAAAGAAGAAAAATACCAAGATGGCTTTTTAAGAGATATTTTTGAAGCGTGTCTGGGTTACACTCTCGACATAACAAATCCAAATGACTTTAACCTTGAGCGGGAAAAGAAAAACGAAACAGACTCTAAAAAAGCCGACGGTGTCATCTATGTAAACGGCGATATTGTCGGGGTGGTGGAGCTAAAAGACCAAAAAACAAAAAATCTCGATACGGTAGAATCTCAAGCGTTTAACTACCATGCTTCACACTCCAACTCAAAATACATCATCATCTCAAATTTTGATGAACTTCGATTTTACATTGACAAAAAAACAGCCTATGAAAAATTCTCACTTTTTACTCTTAACTACGAGGAGTTTAAAAAGCTTCACTTGCTTTTGTCGTACGAGAGCATAAAGAGCGATATACCGCTAAAACTAAAAGAGAAGTCAGCTTCGTTTGAGCAAAACATATCAAAAGAACTCTACAAAGATTTTTCACTTTTTAGAACGCATCTTTTTGAAAATATTGTGAAAAACAATGATTTAGATAAATCTTTACTGCTTCGTCTCACCCAAAAACTCTGCGACCGCATCATCTTCATACTCTTTGCAGAAGATAGAGGGCTTTTAACGCCAAACACCATCAAAGAGATAAGAGAAAGACACAAAAATGACGGTTTTGGCGATAGAGGCATGTATGACTATTACAAGCTTTATTTTAATGCCATAAACACAGGAAATCAAAAATTAAACATTCCAAAGTACAACGGCGGACTTTTTGCAAAAGATGAAATGCTTGACAGCCTCATCATAGATGACATGTACCTTGATATGGAAGCTCAAAAACTAAGCGATTATGACTTTGAGAGCGACATCGGTGTGAACATTTTGGGGCATATATTTGAACAGAGTTTGACAGACCTCGAAGAGATAAATGCCAATATTGACAACATCGAGTTTGACAGCAAAAAATCCAAACGCAAAAAAGACGGAGTGTTTTACACGCCTGAGTACATCACAAAGTACATAGTGGACAACACGCTAGGAAAACTTTGCAGTGACAAAAGGCAAGAGTTAAAACTAACAGACATCACACCACCAAAGAGCCCTAAAAAACCGACAAAACAAGAACAAACCCAAAAAGAAAATCTTGAAGAGTACCGAAACTGGCTTTTAAATCTCAAAATCCTAGACCCTGCATGTGGAAGCGGAGCGTTTCTAAACCAAGCCCTTGATTTTCTCATAAAAGAGCATGAGAGCCTACAAAAAGATTTGGTAGTTATGGGCGACATCACCGCCTACTACGAGATAGAAAAATCTATCTTAGAGCATAATATCTATGGCGTAGATATAAATGAAGATGCGGTAGAGATAGCAAAACTCTCACTCTGGCTAAGAACGGCGAGCAAAGGAAGAGAGCTTACGAGTTTGGCTGGGAAAATCAAGTGCGGAAATTCACTCATAGACGATAATACTGTAGCTGAAAACGCTTTTGTCTGGGAAGATGAATTTCCAGAAGTATTTGCACAAGGTGGCTTTGATGTTGTGATTGGGAATCCACCATGGGGAGCAAGTTTACCAATCAATCAAATTAAACATCTTCAAATAAAATATCCAGATGTTACATCTAAAAGTAATGATAGTTATTTATTTTTTACTTTATTGTCTTTAGGTATTTTAAATAAAAATGGAATATTTGGATTTATTATTCCTAATACTTGGATGTTAATAAATACGGCAAAAGATATTCGTGAAAAACTTTTAGCATATGAGATATTAAATATAGTAGATTACGGTGATGGTGTTTTTGAAAATGTTACAGCTGAAAGTTCTACTATTATTATCAAAAATAATATTCAAAATGATAGTAATGTAAAAGTTGAAAAGTTTAAAAATAATAATCAAATTTTAGAAAATTTTATAAATAAAAAGAATTGGCGTGCTGATGCATATAAAAGAATCATTTTAGAAAAGAGCAATGAGATTTATAATTTTATTTTTAAAATTACAGATAAGACTACAGTATTTTCAAACTTAGCAGAAATTATCTGGGGAATTAAACCATATCAGGTTGGACATGGAACCCCAATACAAACAAGAGATATGCTAAATGATAGAATATATCATTCAGATATAAAAATTGATGATACCTATAAACCACTACTAATAGGTTCAAATATAAATAGATATAGCTTGTATTTCAATGATAATTTGTTTATAAAATATGGAAATAATTTGATGTATCCTTCAAATGAGCAAAAAATGATAAGTCCAAAATTACTTATGAGACAAACAAGTGATATTTTAAGAGTAGTTTACGATCAAAATTCTTTTTATTGTCAAAATTCAATTTTTATAGTTACGTCTGATAAAATAAATTTAAAATATTTGAATACTCTTCTAAACTCAAAATTATTGAACTTTTTATATTCGATGGAAAACCCTCAATCTGGAAAGACTTTTGCCGAAATAAAGCCTAGTGTTATTAAAGATTTACCTATTAAAGAAATCTCAGACTCACAACAAAAACCATTTATCCAAAAAGCGGACAAAATGCTCTCACTCAACAAAGAGCTTCATGAGACAAAACAAAACTTCTATGACATGTTAAACCAAGACAAGCTCACAAAAAAACTCCAAAACTTTGAAGAGCTGGAGTTTGAAGAGTTTGTAAAAGAGTACGCGAAAGCGAAAAAACTAAAATTTGCCGACAAACTGCAAGAACGCAACTTCAAACAAGAGTGGCAGAGCCTTTTTGAGAACGACAAAGCCCTTACATGTAAACTAAAAGAGGAAATCTCCACAACCGACAAAGAGATAGATAAAATGGTCTATGAACTTTATGAACTGAGCGATGATGAGATTAAGATTGTGGAGGGGAAAGCAAATGCAATGTAATCTTGAATTATTTCGGAATCTGATTAAAAATTGTTATCCTGATAGTGCAGAAAAAGTTATAAAAATATTAAATAGTTTGGATGAGAGGCTTCAATACGCTTGCTATTATCATGATGCTTATAAACAATCAAAAAAAGAAGATTGGTATATTGGTTCACGAGCAAATATTGTTGCTTTTATGCAAAATTTGCATTCAATGCACGATACATTGGGACATCTAATTTATTATATAATGGATTTTAAATTAAATGAAAGGGAAATTAATTTATATAATGTTTTAAATAAAATCGATAAAAACCAACATGAAACACTTAAAAATCTACTGACAACTTTAAGAGAACATAGTGACTTTAAGTATTTAAATGATTATGTCAATTATTCAAAACATCGACACATAGTCGTTCCTATTTTTAATTTTGGTATTCCCAATAAGCAGGAATTTGGATTTCATTTTGATGCATTTTGCAAAGACAACACGGATTATCCAAGAAAAAAAGTAGATGATTTTCTATCAGATGAATTTAATCGTGAATTTGAACTTGTCAAACAGATAGAAAATGAACTTATTGCTATATTAGAAAAAAGACTCTCGTCAATTCAAAAAAATAAATCAACTATTGGATATTGAATTATGAACATACAAAAATACGAAAACAGCACCATCGAATACAAAAGCCTCAAAAAAGCAGTTGGGAAAAGTGCAGATTTAAAAGATTTAGCGAAAACTTGTGTTTGTTTGGCAAATACTCAAGGTGGCTATCTTTTTATAGGAATCGAGGATAAGGACAAGTTACCGCCATCTGAGCAAAAAATAGATCCAGAAGAGATGAATGAGATAATCAAAAAATTGCGAAGTCTTACGGATAGTGTTGGACTTGTAAATCCTGAGATCAAAACTCATGAAAATGGTGGAGAGTTTTTTATTATCCAAATCTATCCATCCATGAAAACAATTGCAATCACAAGTGATGGAAGAGTTTTTATAAGGATAGGTGATGAGTGTGTGGCTATAAAAGGAGAAGAACTCACACGACTTGCTCATGAAAAAGGGGCTTTTCAATGGGAACTTGTGGTTACAAAAACTCATATATCACAAATAGAACCTGAAAATATCATGAAATTCATACACGAGATAAGAAGTTCAGATAGAGTAAGCGATTTTATAAAAAATCAGATTGATTCAGATATATTGGAATTTTACAAACTTACGGACGATAATTATCTTACAAATTTGGGTATCTTGTGGCTGGGTGATTTTAAACAACGCTCCAAACTTAATTATCCCATTACTGTGCAATACATCGTTTATGATAAAGATGAAAAGAAGATAAGAAAAGTGGATTGGAATCTCAATCAATTTAACCCAAAAGAACTTTTACTTGAAATAGAAAAAGAAGCTATCGAGTTAAATTATAGTTTTGAATTACCAGATGGAATGTTTAGAAAATACATAAGACACTATGCAAAAGATGTAGTTAGAGAATTACTTGTTAACGCTTTTGTTCATAAATCTTTTACAATTTCAGGAGATATTTTTATATCTCTTTATAAAGATAGATTAGAAATAAAAAATCCAGGTGGATTGCCTCTTGGAGTTACAAAAGACAATATTTTGCATCAAGTACAAAGAAGAAATCCACATTTAATAGATACTTTTAAAGCTTTAAAACTAATGGAAAGCGAGGGAAGCGGCTATGACTTAATTTATGAAAAATTAAGTCTTGATGGTAAATCATATCCTAGAATAGAGAATGACATTAATTTTGTAAAAATTACTATATATTCCAATATTTTAGATAATGATATTTTACAGATTATTGATTATTTAGCTAAACATTATCAATTAAATCAAAAAGAAATAATTACACTTGGTGCAGTCGTAAGAAGTAAAAAAATATCCGGATTTGATTTATCAAAACTTTTACAACTTGGCGATGATAGGCTTAGATATTGGGTTGATACTCTTGTGGATAAAAAAATACTCTTAACCGAAGGTAAAACAAAAGGATTGATGTATATGATAAATCCAAAGATTTTATCATCTGTTGAACATGATTTGAAACCTAGTTTAAAAACGATGGAAGAACCACATCTTAAAGCACTTATCAAAGAAGACTTAAAATTACATCCAAAAAGTAAAATATCCGAAATTCATCAAAGGATAGATGATTTGGATATTTCGTACTTAAGAAGAGTAGTTTATAAAATGGTAGTAAGCGGTGAAGTTGAAAAAGAAGGTGAAAAGAAAAATATGGTTTATTTTATTGGCAAATAAAAAATAAATTTTATGATAAATGAAAAACAAATTTTAAATAATCCCTATTTTAAGGGGTTTGCTTTATTTTTGTTTATTTATTTTGAAAATAAAACAAGAGCAATAACAACGCCCCTGTGAGTGAATCTCCACTTTCTCTCGTTCCCAGTAATCTAGCTTTGAAGCAAGAAAAGTACAACTAGTCATACTAGATGGTTCTTAAAAATAGGTGTCAGCCAATATTTATTGCAACCGAGTGTGGGGCATTGTTTCTCAAAAGTATGGTAAAATATGGCAAATATTTGAAGGTTGGTAAAATGACTAAAAAAATAACCATAACGCTTGAAGAGAGTTTAATCGAAGAACTAGCGGTTGTAGCAATGGATAGCGGGAAGAAAAAAGCTCAAATCATCAGAGAAGCATTACAGGACTATTTTGACATTCAAGCAGTTACAAAAACAGTTCAAGAGTATAAAATGGGTACTTTAAAAACGGTTTCTCATCAAGATGTAAGAGCAACTCTTGGCTTATAACATCGAGTATGACCCAAAAGCCATTAAGCAACTCCAAAAAATGGATAAGAGTGTGGCTTCAAAAATACTTGATGGCATAGAAGAGTTTGCATCAAACCCAGTACTTACAAAAATCAAAAAACTAAAAACCCCTTTTGACGGAGCATATAGGCTTAGAATCGGAGACTATAGAGTTCTATTTTATCAAGAAAATGAACTTATGCTAATATCTAAAATAGCCCATAGAAAAGAAGTTTATATATAGAGCAAATTAGATAAACTTTCAAGATGAAAACAAAAAAAACACTCTTTATCGGCGGTATTAAAAGCGGAAAGTCGTTTAATGCCGAGCTCTACATACTCAAAGGTTCAGTTTCAAAACCAACATATCTTGCTACAACCGAGTTTATAGACAAGGAGATGCAAGAGCGCATAGATGAACATAAACAAAACAGAAGCGACAAATTTAACACTATTGAAGAACCTCTAAAACTCTATAACGCCATAACAGAGTGTGACACTCCTGTTTTAGTTGAGTGTGTTAGCATGTGGATAAACAATATGCTATATCACGGCTTTAATTTTCTTGATATGAAAAAGGAGTTAGAGAAGATTTTGGAGCTTGATAAAAGCGTTGTTTTTGTACTAAACGATGTCGGCGGCGGAATCATTCCAGACAATGCTCTTGCACGCGAGTTTATAGACATAAGCGGAAAACTCTCACAGCTAATTGCCCGAGAATGCGATGAAGTTTATCACACTATTGCCGGCATATCAACGAGGATAAAATGAGAGAGATTTTTAAGGGTTTTGCACTTGCAGTATCGATGTTAACAACCGTTCCTTTTTTCAAAGTCCACGATTTTTACAAAGGCATAAACGGCTACGCAGTGATGTTTTACCCACTTGTCGGGTTTTTGCTTGGGCTTGTTCTTTGGGGTATTCACTCGGTTTTAACTCCTTATGCGCCCTCTTTACATGTAGGGATTATTATCTTTGTTTTGTGGGTTTTACTTACGGGTGCATTGCATCTTGACGGTTTTAGCGATACGGTTGACGGGCTTTATGTTCCAAAAGAGAGAGCTTTGGAGGTTATGAAAGATTCACATGTAGGCGGAATGGGGATGATAATAACCGCCTCGTTTTTGATAGCAAAAGCTTCTTCTTTGGCAAATTTTGAAGCTTTTTATCTTCTGCCCATAATTCTTATGCTCTCTCGCGCAGGTGCGGTAATTTTTATCTACTTTTACCCTTATGTCAGTCCAAACGGCATAAGCACTTTAGCAAAAGCGGAACTTACAAAAACGCAGATGTTTATAGCACTTTTTTACTCTGTTGTTTTGGTTGCTATATTTGACATGTGGTTACTGTTTGTTAGCTTTTTGTTAGTTTTATTTGTTATAAAAAACTTCTTTATGAAACGTTACGGCGGTTTTACTGGCGATATCTACGGTTTTAGTATTGAGGTAACGGAGCTTGTTTTGCTAAATATTTTGCTTTTTGGCTTAGGCTCATGAATATAACTTTGGTTCGCCACTGCGAGGTGGACGAGAGATACAAAAACTGCTATAACGGACACAACGACATTGGACTCTCAAAAAACGGTGAGCTTCAGGCAAAGGAACTTGCAAAAAAGCTTGACATGTCAGAGTTTGATGCAGTGTTTTGCTCAGACCTGCGGCGTGCAAAAGAGACTCTAAGACACTCCTTACACCCCAAGAGTACTTCCTCGCTATCGCTCACAGCGCATGTCAAAGATGCAACATATACTTACATGTTAAGAGAGAAGTCATGGGGCAGACATGAGGGTATGAGTTTTGATGAGATAGTCGCAAAAGAAAATATACAATACATAGACTTTTTGCAATGGATAAAAGCGCTTGACGGAGAGCCTTATGAGGAGTACATAAAAAGAGTAAAGGAGTTCTTTTTAGACTATTTACCCTCGCTTGATAAAGAGAATATCCTAGTTGTAACACATGCAGGAGTAATACGCGTTTTGATAAGCATTGTAAATAAAATAAGCCTAGAAGAGGCATTTTGCATAAAGATAGAAAACGGCTCACTCATACTCTATGACACACAAAACAAAAATTTTACAAAGGAAAAAAATGAAGACATATAACATATTTACAAACGAGGCAGATTCGCTTCCAAGCGGCAAGGCGGACTTTTTACTAGCAGCCTCGGTTACTTTAACATGTGAAATTGAAGGCATAACTCAAGCAGGGATTCCCGGCATGATACCACTGACTCCTACGCTTGATGCGGAGTTTATCATAAATGAGAGAGTTTACTCTTTGGGCGAACTTGCGGAGACGCCTACGGGCGTGCCCACACCTGCGATTATAACCAGAGCTGTGCATAACCTTACTCCCTTTAGCTCCATAGAGATTTTGGATTTGGGTCTTAGTAAAATACCGCAAAACTCTACATGTCAAAGTTTCGGCATCTTGCCTTCGGATTCCATAGCTTCGGGAGCGAATATTGATGCAAAAGCCGTATTTGAAAAAGGTATGAAAGCAGGAAGAACTTACGAGTTAAAAGGCAACTACCTTATTTTAGGAGAAAGCACTCCAAGCGGAACTACAACGGCAACGGCTACCGCTTTGGCACTCGGATATGAGTGCAGAGACGACTTCTCTTCAAGCTTTTTACATGTACCAAACAACATAAAAGATGAGACCATAAACAAAGCTCTCTCTTTAATCAATGACGAGATGAGTAACTTTCTTAAGCTCTCACATGTAAGCGACAACATGTTGATATTTTGTGCAGGATTTTTACTCGAAGCCTCAAGAAGATTTCATGTAGTTTTGGCGGGCGGAACACAGATGGCGGCATGTCTTCTTGTAGCGGATAAACTAAGAGAAGATGTTTTAATGCGTGTAAAGAGCGAAAATATAACGCTTGCAACCACGGCATGGGTGGCAAATGATGAACACTCAAATATTGCACATATCTTATCGTTTCTTAGTTATAAACCACATGCGGTATATACAACTTTTTCATTTGCTAATGCTTCTATACCCGTATTAAAAAAATATGATGAAGGCGAAGCAAAAGAGGGCGTAGGAGCCGGAGCGGCACTCGGTTATGCTTATGCAAACGGGGTTGAAAATAAAAAACTTTTAGAGACAATTGAATTTCTTTTATATTCAATTTAGTTATTTTTGTTACCAAAAACTGTTTTATTAAGCTTAATTCGGTAAAATTGTTATATTTAGATACATACGGAAAATTGCCAAAAAATGCTTTTAAAAATATTTTTAATTCTAATATTTATACAAGGTCTTGTCTATTCACAAGAAGATACGCTTCAAAAAGTAAAACTTCAACTGCAATGGAAGTACCAGTTTCAATTTGCCGGATTTATCATGGCAAAGGAACTTGGTTACTACAAAGATGTCGGCCTTGACGTTGAAATGATTGAGTACAAAGACATAGACCCTATAAACGAACTTGAAAACGACAAAGTTGACTATGCACTAATTAACTCCGTTATTGCTTATAAAGATAAAAAATTACATGACGTAACGCTACTTGCTACCTATTTTCAAAGATCCCCATTGGTTATTGCAGTTCAACCAAAAATCAAATCAATTTTAGATCTAAAAGGTAAAAAGTTTATGATTAGCGAAAGTGACAGAACCAATAGTTCACTCTCAATCTTACTAAACTATTTTAATATAAATAAAGAAAATACCTCTTTTATAGAACAAACTTATCATGTTAATGATTTTATAGAAAATAAGGCTGATGCCATTACAGCTTTTAGCTCAAACGAGTTATTTGAGCTTAATGCAAAAAAAGTACCTTACAATATTATAGACCCGGTAGAATATGGCTTCTCAACAAGTGCCAATAATCTTTTTACACAACATGACAGAGCAAAAAACAGTCCTAAACAGATAGAGAATTTTTTATCCGCAACCAAAAAAGGGTGGGAGTATGCATTTGAGCATATAGATGAAACTGTACAAATTATTCATAAAAAATACCAACCGAACAAGTCGATAGAACATTTTAAATATGAAGCAAAAGTAACGAAAGAGCTTATGCTTTTAGACCTTTATGATATCGGCGATGTAAACAAAGAGTTTGTATTAAAAACATATAAACAGTTAATCAAAAACGGTGAACTGGACAAAAACCAAAGTTCAGACAAGCTTATATTTGATGAAAAATCAATCAATGATTCCGAGAAATCTATTATAGAGTTGACGCAAGAAGAAAAAGAGTGGATAAAAAACAATAAACCGATTACTTTTACAGGCTCCCCGAATAAGCTCCCGTATGAAGCTTTTAATAAAAACGGCAACTACGTCGGAATAGTTTTTAAATATTTAAAATTTATTGAAAACATTAGCGGACTTAAATTTAAAACTATTCCTACATCTTCTTGGAGTGAGTCGCTTCAGAGTGCAATGAATGAAAAAGCTAAAGTCGTATCAAGCGATATGGCAGATGCTACACTAAGGAAAAAATTCAACCCCATTAATACCTACATTAAAAATCCGATTGTTATAGTAATGGATATGAAAAACAACTATGTAGAAGATTTAAACTCCATTGCAAACAAAAAAATAGCAGTTATTAAAAACTACGGTTACACATCCGAAATCTTTAACATGTACCCGCAAATCAAATTTATTGAAGTAGAAAATATTCAAGAAGGGTTGCAAGGTGTTTCAGAAGGAAAATATGATGTAATGCTCTCATCAATGGTTCTTGCTAATTATACAATTGCAGATATGGCTCTTTCTAATCTAAAAATAGTAGGCAAAACTCCAATCTCAATGGAATTGGCACTTTTTGTATCAAAAGATGAGCCTATACTTTTTAACATTATAAACAAGTCCATAAGCAGTATAAAAGATAAAGATAAAAATATTATCTTAGATAAATGGGTAAAACAACAAAAGTATGTGGAAAAGTCAGACTACATGTTAGCTATTTACATAGCACTTTTTATGCTTTTGATTATATTTTTCATACTTTTTTGGTCTTTGAAAATGAAACAAGAGATAAAAAAACGTATAATTATTCAAGACGAGCTGCAAAAAAGTGAACAACGCTATAAATCACTATTTAAATCAAACCTTGCAGTTTGGCTTATAATAGACCCTGTTACTCAGCAAATAGTTGACTGCAATGAAAGCGCCGAACTTTTTTACGGTTATTCACATGAGCAGATTACTAAAATGTATCTTTATGAGATAAATACCTTAACTCCAACAGAGATACAAGCGCAGATAAACAATGCTCAAACACTGAAAAAAAACAGTTTTTATTTTAAGCACCGTTTATCAAGCGGAGAAATTCGCGATATAGAAGTTTTTGCAGGTCCTTTGGAGATAGACGGCAAAACATACATGTATTCTGTTATATTTGATATCTCTGCCAGAATTAAAGCGGAAAAAGAACTGCAAAAACAGCATGACTTTTTGCAAACGGTTATAAACAGCGTTAATAGCGGGATTATGGTTATCTACAAAGATTTCAGCGTACCTCTTATGAACAATACCGCAAGAGAGATGATAGATGAGAAAATTATTCAAAATCCGCTATCGCCTAAATGCTATGAAATATCTCATCATCAGCAATTGCCGTGCAACGGAAATTCACATCCGTGTCCTCTACAAAATGTATTGCAAACAAAAGAGCGGACAAAAGTAATCCATAAACATTCAACCTTCTTTGGCGAAGAGATAATAGTTGAACTTACCGCTGTACCTCTTATAGACGAGAACGGCGAAATTTACGGTATCATCGAATCTGCGCACAATATAACCGAGCTAAAAGAGATTCAAAACAGACTAAAACATCAAGCAGAACATGATTCGCTTACAAATCTTCCCAACAGAGTTCTGTTTTTAGACCGTCTTAACCAATCTATGAAAAATGTAAAAAGAGTAAGCGGAAATATTGCAGTTTTATTTATAGACCTTGATCACTTTAAAGAGGTAAACGACTCTCTTGGTCACACTGTAGGCGACAAACTTCTTGAGAGCGTTGCAAAAAAACTTCAAAATATGATTCGCCAAAGCGACACGGTTGCACGTCTCGGCGGCGATGAGTTTGCGATTATTCTTGAACATTTCAGTAATCTTGATGTGATTATATCCATAGTGCACAATATCATGCACTCGCTTAAAGAGCCGATGATTATAGATAATCAACAATTATATGTGTCATTAAGCATAGGGATTTCAATCTATCCAAATGACGGTGTTGATGCAGATACTCTTATAAAAAATGCCGATGCCGCTATGTATAAGGCAAAACACGGCGGTCGCAACAACTATCAGTTCTACACGTCTGACATGACTGAAAAAGCTTTTGAGCGTATCGTGCTAGAGACACAGCTTCGCCAATCAATTGAGAAAAATCAAATACATGTATATTATCAACCGCAGATAGATGCTAAAAAGGAAACAATAATTGGAATGGAGGCACTTGTAAGATGGAATCATCCTGATATGGGTATGGTTTCTCCTGCTAAATTTATACCTTTAGCCGAAGATTGCGGTTATATTATCGAACTTGACGAATGGGTTATGAGAGAGGCTATCTCTCAGTTTAAAAAGTGGTACGACAAAGGGCTAAATCCAGGTGTGCTTTCACTAAATCTCTCAGCTCTTAGACTTGAACATGACGGTTTTATAGAACATACAAAAGATATTATAAAGAGTAGCAATATAGATACTTCTTGGCTCTCTTATGAAATAACGGAGAGTAAAATTATGAAAAACCCGGAAAAATCTATTAAAAAACTAAATGAGTTAAATGAACTCGGGATAAAACTTGCAATTGACGACTTCGGTACAGGATATTCATCACTCTCTTATCTAAAAAAACTTCCTATCGACAAACTAAAAATTGATCAATCTTTTATAATGGATATTCCTGATGATGCAGATGACGTTGAGATTACAAAAACTATTATATCAATGGCAAAAAATTTAAATCTTAATGTTATAGCCGAGGGAGTAGAGACAACTTTGCAGCGTGATTTTTTACTTGAAAACGGTTGTAGTGAAATTCAAGGTTATCTGTACTATAAACCTTCTCCTGCAAAGGAAATAGAAGAAATTCTAAAAGGAAAGTTATAAATGAAATTACCGCATCTTTTGATATTTTTAATTTTTACCAATACACTTAGCGCTTTTTCTACGACAAATGTTCAATATCTTTACGGTAACTTTAACGGCAACAGCGTTTTTGATACTCTTGGCAGAGGCAAACATACTATAACGGTAGAAAATTTCTCTACATATGCCTACGGTGATTTTTTTGGTTTTGTTGACTTTGCACTAACTGATGGAAAATTTAAATATGACGACAAATCATCTGATATATATTTTGAGCTGTCACCGCGTATAAGCCTAAGTAAGGTAAGTGGCAGTAACATGTCGTTTTTGTTTGTAAAAGATGTCTTTATGGCCGCTCAGTACAACAGACAACTACATAAGTTCAAAGACTATTATGCTACTTTATATGGTGTCGGAAGCGATTTAGAGATTAAAGGCTTTGATGTATTTGGACTTAATTTTTATAAAAAAAATCAAAACTTCGGTAAACACACATCTCAATTGTCTGCAAATTATATAAGCAGAAATATCTTTGATACAAACTTTACACTTGATGGTTTTACGGACTGGACTAAAGAGGATTTTTTATCGCAGAACAAGCTTCTGTATAAACTGGGTTACTTACCCCTAAGCGGCAAATTATATATCGGAACCGAATGGCACTACTACCGTGTTAAAAATACCGATACTAAATCAAATGTGCTTCAAGCAATGTTTATGCTCGTATGGTAATAAAAAGTATAAATTAATACTAAATTAATTGTGTTTGTTTATAATGATTATTCAGGTTTTTATAATTTTTTAAAAGAGGTAGTTGTTTAATGTTAAATTTAAAATCAAAATTACTTTTTCTTTTGTCTGTGCCTGTTTTATATATTTTTGTACTCTCATTTATCATTTTAAACACTTTTATAGAAGATAGAAACAGTCTTAAACTTACAAAATATCATATAGAAGAGACAGAAGCCGTCTCCAAAGTTGTTCACTTTATGCAAATAGAGCGAGGCGTTACGGCAGGAATTATTTCAAGCGGAGGCATACATGTAGAAGATGCGACCCTTCTATCTGCTAGAGAAGAGTTAGACAAAGCAAGCAGTAGGGCAAATCTAATATTTTCTAACGCAAATTTAAATGACTACATCGATATAGTCAATGTTTTAAATAAAACAAAAATAATCAGAAAAGATATAGATTCTCTAACTATGTCTGCGGCTGAGGCTAGAGACAAATATACAAAAAATATAGAAAAACTACTAAATTTTATAAAAACTATACCCTCTTCAATGAACGATATAGAAAACAGAAATTTTATCGAAGCTTACACTCGTCTGGCTATGATTAAAGAGAGCATGGGTCAAATCAGAGCAATTTTACTTGAAATTTTTACTAAAAACGAGATTTCGGACGAGACCTTTATCTCGCTAAGCGAACAACTCAAAATATGCAAACTAAATAGTATGGATTTTAAAAATATTGCGCCCGGAGAGCTGTTTGACTTCTATAAAGCAACCTACGGCGGCGAAGATCTTAATGAAACAAGAAGAATGATAGAGTTTGTTATAAAAAATAAAAACACTACGAACTTTAACGTAGAACCATCCTACTGGTTTAAAAAATCAACAAACTCTATAAATATGCTAAAAACAGTGGAAGACAAACTCTTTAGCATTGTAAATAAACAGATAAACGAAAAATTAGACTCTATTTTTTATAAAATAGCAGCAATTACGCTGTTTATAATATATACCTTTATATCACTTGTTTTTTTAATAACAATAGTTATTAGAAAAATTTTATCTTCTGCAGATATGTTAGAAGAGGAATATATAAACTCTATCTCACTCCTTGAGCAGTATAAATCAACAGTAGATAGGAGCTTTATAGTATCTAAGACAGATGCAAAAGGGATAATTACTTACGTAAACGACGAGTTTTGCAGTGTCAGCGGTTACTCAAAAGAGGAGCTTATAGGCAAACCTCATAGTATTGTCAGACATCCTGATACCCAAAAAGAGATTTTCAAATCTATATGGCATACTATTAAAGATTTAAAACAGCCTTGGTTTGGCGAAATTAAAAATCTCAAAAAAGACGGCTCTATTTATTGGGTACAAGCCGTTATAAATCCAATCCTTAGCCGCAACGGTGAACTAATAGAGTTTATTGCTATAAGAACGGATATAACGCAGCAAAAAGAGATATCGGAGTACTTTAAAGATCAGCTAAAGATATCCGTAGAAAATTTTAACTCTTCAATGCATCTGACAAAAGAGTATGAAAAAGCAATTGATATGAGTACTATATTATCAAGAACCGATATAAAAGGAAATATTACATACGTAAATGATAAATTTTTAGAAATCAGCGGATATACGCTAGATGAGCTCATAGGCAAAAATCATAGTTTTTTAAGTTCAAAAGATACTAATAAAAAGTTATATAGAAATCTTTGGAAAACTATATCAAGCGGAAATGTCTGGAAAGGTATTATGAAAAACAGAACAAAATCAGGAGCTGATTTTTGGACAAAAACAACAATAATACCTATAAAAAACCTAAACGCAGAGATTGCAGAGTTCATAGCAATTAGACATGACATAACTTCAATTGTAAAACAAAGAGAGAAGTTTGAAGAGATTGCAAGAACAGACTCTTTGACAGGGTGCGGAAACAGATTTAGACTAAATAACGACATGAGAGAGTTAAAAAATCTATCTCTTGCCATTTTCAACATAGACAACTTTAGACAGATTAACGACTTTTTCGGGCATCAATTCGGGGATTTGATTATCATATCGATTGCAAATAAGATATATAACCACATTGCAAAAAATAATAGTAATCTGAAATTTTACAGACTTCAAGGAGATGAGTTTGTTGTTTTGGCTATTGACTATCATAAAGATGCATTAGTTTCAAAAGTTAAAGATATTTTAGACCTTGTCAAAGAACGAATCACAGTACAAAAGGAGGAGATAGCTATCTCTTACAGTTGCGGAATCTCTTTTGAAGACAAAGCGCATCTTTTATCAAGTGCAAATATGGCGTTAAAAGTTGCGAAAAAAAATAATATCGACTACCTTGTATATGATGAGTCTATATCTCTAAATCATGAGTATGAAAACAATATATATTGGTCGAAAAAATTATCAGACGCTATAAACAACGACAACATAGTTACTTACTTTCAGCCCATTGTCAACAACTCAAACTTAGCTTATGAGAAGTACGAGTGTTTAGTTAGGATAATAGATAACGGCAAAGTTATATCTCCGTTTTTCTTTTTAGACATTGCTAAACAAACCAGACAATACTTTAGTATTACCAAAACCGTTATTCATCAAGCATTTGAGAAATTCAAAGATATGGATAATGAGTTTTCTATAAACTTATCTATAAAAGATATTTTAAATGAGCAGATTTCTGAATATATTTTAAATATGCTTCAAGAGTACAACATAGGTTCAAGAGTAGTTTTTGAGATAGTAGAATCAGAATCCATTGAAAATTTTGAAGGTGTCATGAACTTTATAAATCAGGTAAAAAAATATAATTGTAAAATAGCAATTGATGATTTTGGTACAGGATACAGCAACTTTGAGTATCTTATAAAATTAAAAGCAGATTATCTAAAAATAGACGGCTCACTGATAAAAAATTTAAACTCAGACAACAACACGCTCATAGTAGTCTCAACAATTGTCGAATTTTCAAAGAAACTCGGTATGAAAACTATTGCTGAGTTTGTTGAAAATGAAGAGATATTTAATACGGTAAAAGAGTTAGGAATAGATTACTCTCAAGGGTACCATTTTTCAGCCCCTAAAGCCGAACTCTAAACTCTATCAAGCAGTTTTTTAAGTATATAGAGCTTATCTTTTAAATCATTAAGCTCTTCATCTGAACACTCTTTGCTTTTTATCTTTTTTCTTGTCTGCTCAATCTTTTCAAAAAGCTTCTCTTTTAATTTTTCTCTTTTTTTCTCATCGTCTATCTCGCTGAAAAAAAGCTTCTCTATCCCCTTAAACACTTTGTCAATTTTCATTTTTTACTCCTAATATTCTTATCTCTTTATCTTTAATCCACAATATTGTAGCCGATTCTATAAGTTTTCGTGATACGTCATAGGCAAAAGCACTGTCGTTGATAAGAGAAGTTGCCATTTTTGAGTCAATCTTGTTTTCCCTTATAAGTATGTCTATCTTAGAGTTTTTTATACTGTCTAGGGATTTGATATTTTCTCTTAGCAGCTCAAGTGAAGAGATAATATCCAAATCATCGTCATGCTCTTTTAGCTTTTCTATAGCATCTATCGTCTTAGCTATATACACTCTTAGATTGTTATATTCCTCTTTGATGTATGCGTTTTTTGATTTTAGATAGTAAAAAATATTTTTTTGTAAATCTCTCATATTTTTAATAGCTTCTACAATATCCCGCGAAGCAAGTTTAAGGTCATAAACCCTGTTTTTATCATTTTCGTTCATATTTTCTTGCGAAAGCGTAGAATAGTGTATGATGTCACCGTAAAGAGACTTTATCTTATTTGTATAGAACTCGTTTATATCCGTGTTTATGCTTATCTCTGAATTTTTTACCGCACTCTCTATATCTGCACTTTTTATAAACTTATGTCTATGCAAAAACATAGAGTGAGAAATCGCTTCAACCGCACTGTCGTAAAGATGAATCGTCTCTTTTTTTATCGACTCTATTGCGGCATCGGGTACATGTATAACTACATTATCAAGATAAAGCGGTTTTAGAGCGTACATGTTAACCTCTATAAAAAGCGTTTGGAGATATTTTACCAACTGATGCGTAAAAGGCGAAACTACAATCACGCCGATGAGATTAAAGATAGTATGAAAAAGTGCTAGCTTCATCGCATAATCACTATCGTTAATACCTATCTTTGAGGCTAAAAAGATTGTAAAATCGCTTAGTTGATAAAGAAAAACTATTGCAATTAGCGCAGTAGTTATGTTAAAAATAAAGTGCGCTACAGCTACTCTTTTGCCGTTTGAATTTGAAGAGATAGAGCCGAGTATTGCAGTAATAGTGGTACCTACATTTGCACCGATAGCAAGTTCAAGAGCATTTATATAGATGATTTGATTGGTTGCCAAAGCGGTTATGATTAACGCCATTGTGGCACTGCTTGACTGCATTATAACAGTCGCGGCAAGTCCAAGCGATATGTAAACCAAAGCACCGAAATAACCATGAACTGCAAACTTTGAGAGATCAATTCCTTTTTGTAAAACTTCAAATCCGTCTTTCATGTATGCTATTCCAAGAAAAACAAACCCAAGTCCAAGAAGTATCTTTCCGACTCCCTGATAGCTTTTGCTCTCTGAAAACTTAAGGACTGCTCCAAAGATTACCATAGGCATTGCATAAGTAGCTATATCTATCTTTACGCCAAAAGATGAAACTATCCATGCAGTAGCAGTTGTTCCTATATTTGAGCCGAATATTACGCCGATTGCACCGCTTAGGGTTATGAGTTCAGCACTTAAAAATGAGATAACGATTATAGAAACTAAAGATGAACTTTGCATAATAGACGTAGCCAAAATACCCGTGCCTATCGCTTTTGGAAGAGTGTCGGTGCTTACATGTAGAATCTTCTCTAAAAGACCGCCGCTAAATAGTTTAAATCCATCTTCCATAAAAACCATACCTATTAAAAATATGGCAACACCTGCTATTATAATCTTGTAGTCGTTACTGTAAAAAACTATAAATGCTAGAACTATCAAAAAGAGTTGATAATAATATTTTTTTAACATCCGCAACCTTTTACTATATAGCTATTGTTTAGCATATTACTATCTTTTGATTTAATTTTACTTTTTTTAATTAACTTGACATTACGTTATATAAAATAATATACTTCGCTTCATATAATTGAGAGTTTTGATTCAATATAGATTACTTCGTCGCAGACAACTCAATATTAGAGATTTTATCTAAAAATTTCTATACCGTTATATATATATTTATACTACGAAAAGGAACGATATGAAAAGGAAAGTTTTGCACAACTGTATAATATCGGCAATGCTTCTTAGCACAACCCTAAGCGCTTTGGCAGATGAAGCTTTACCCAAACGAACGCTAAAGAGCAATTATGTAGAAGTTTATAACCAAAAACCTAAAGTTGCAAATAATTTTTACGAAATGTTCAAAGAGGGAGATTTTTACGGAAGGCTTCGCTCTAATACTTATTTCTTGAACTGGGAAAAAGAGAATGCGACTCAAAAAAATTACGTAGCCGGCGGTTTAGGAGGTTCACTTATTTACCAAAGTGCGATTTATAATGATTTTGATTTTAAAACGGGTCTTTATTATAGCCGCGGATTTGTAAGTCTTCCCGATAGCGATATATCAAAATTAAAATCAGCTAAAGACGTATTTAGCCGTTTTGACAAAACAAATACAGGCTCTGACGATATAGCCGTTTTGGGACAGGCATATCTTTGTTACAGCGGAATTAAAGATAGCCAAATAAAGGTCGGGCGACAGCTTGTTGAAACCTTTTTTACAAAGTCAAACGATATTGCAATGATTCCAAATACGTTTGACGCAGCGGTTTTTTCAACAAAAGCGCTCCCAAAAACATCTATGACACTTGCTTATATAACGGAACAAAAAACCCGCGGGCAGAGCGATGCAAATTCTGTTTTAATGTACGGAGATTCGGCCTATTCATCATCACTAAATCCTGCATGGAGTACAAATGACGACAATGCTATGCATAAAGGTTTAACCTACACAGCGCTAAAAACAGCAGGAAAACCAACAGACGCACCGCTAATTGTTCTTGATGCGCATAACAGTTCAATTAAAAAGTTAAAAATAGATGCCGCATATTACAGTGTTTTGAAACTTGTATCAGAAGCTATGCTTGAGGGTAATTATAAAGTTAATTTAACAAATGATTTTTCAATAACTTCAGGTGTTAGGTACATAAAACAGTTTGATAACGGCGCGGGAGAAGTAGGAGGTGCGGCGATTGACGCGACACCTAGCGGTTATAAAGACCCGACTTCTTTAAATTCTCAAATGGCTATGGCTCGTTTGGTAGCCGAATATAAAAACTATAAACTAAGATTTGCCTACTCGCAAGTAATGGACGAAGCGGATTTGATATCTCCGTGGAGAGGTTTTTTAACATCCGGATATACATTTTCCCTAACTCGTGTTAATTGGCTTGCAAATCAAAAAAGTGCGCAAGTGGAGCTGATGATTAATGCAAATACTACAGGCATGTATAAAGATTTATATATGCGTTTTTATGCGACACACACCGATGCAGATGAAAATAAGGGTCATTATGACGAAAACTACTACTATGCAGGTTTTGTACAAAATATACCTTCAATGCAGGATTTGCAGTGGCGTCTAAGAATAGGTTATCTTGATACTAAAAAACCTTATGCCGACACTCTTGATACACGTTTAGAACTAAACTATCTGTTTTAAAAGCATGAGCTAACGCTCATTGCTTTTGTTTTTTAGATGCTTACTTACTCTTGCGTGAAAACATATTGTACGCACCCGTTCCGACTATTAAAAGAGTTACGCCCACTATTAGATAAAAAGCATTGATAAGCTTGCTGTAATCATCCAAAACAATCTTAAATACAGCCATCAGCGACTCAATAGACAGTGCAATAATAATAGAGGTAAGAAACTTACTAAGTGTTTTACTTTGCGAATCGTTACCGTAATTAAATGTTTTAAATAAAACGTCATTCTCTAAAATATTTTTTGCCAAATCATAGATGGCGAGACCAATTGTAATCGAAATTACGGATGTAAATATCTCATGCATAACTGCTTCTGCAGTGTTTTGAGTAAAAAGCATGTGAAAAAATATAAATCCGCCGTATAAGATTAAAAACACGGAGACGATTGCCAATAAAATACCGCCGCCGCCCATAATGTATGTATTGATTTTCTCAAAAGCGCTGTTATGCTCAATCAAACGAAGCTCTTCTAAGAGCTTTAACATGTCAAAATCTACGACAATATAGCCATCGCCGTTACGTTTTACTGCCGTTAATGTAGGTAATCCTGTTGCGTGATTAAGGTACGGATTGCTAATATGTATAGACTCTTCTTGGAAACTGACCCATTTAAAATAAAAAGATTTATCTGCTCCATCTCTGCTATCGTCCGTATATTTTTTACCTATACTCGGTGTAGATTGAACAAACTCGGCATTAACACCATATATAATTTCGGCAGATTTTTCATAATCAAAAAAATGGGTCAAATCTTTGATACTAGTTGAAGTCGGATAAAAACTCTCCATAGTTGCACGAACATAATGCTGAACGCTGTTTTTATTTTCCGTATAAATATTGATAATTCGTTTCATGAAAACTCCTTTAAATGAATTTTCAATATACGTTATATCATCCCTCTGGTTAATAGCACTACACTATAAAAATCTACTTGACTTTTTTAAGTTAAATTTTGTCCTGCCGCGGCTTCTCTTGCTCTGTCCTTTTTGCTTTTGCCTTTACCTTTAACAGGCTCTTTGCCCTTCTCTTTTTTTGGTGCTTCTCCTAAAAGCTCAAAGCCCTCTATCTGCTCTCGCTGCAACTTTATATTTGAGCGCTTTTCTATTAGGCGAAAATGCGCCTCATCTTCATGGTCTATAAACGAGATAGCGATACCTTTTTTACCCGCTCTTGCAGTTCGTCCTATGCGGTGTATATAATCAGCAGCAGAGCGCGGAAGGTCAAAGTTGATTATACATGTAATATCGTTGATGTCCAATCCTCTTGAAACTAAGTCGGTTGCAAAAAGGATTTGAAGTTTTTTTGATTTGAACTCTTCTAACGTATAGTTTCTATCTTCTTGATACAAGTCGCCGTGAAACGACTCAGCCCTGAAACCATGTTTTCTGAATTTCGCGGCAATATTCTCAGCGGCTCTTTTGCTTGACATAAATACAAGTACAAGTTCATATTTTTGACTTTTTAGCAGATGTCTAAGAAGCGGTGCGCGGTTTTCGCGCTTTACCAAAATGGCACGTTGGGTTATGCTATCAACCGTCGGCTCTTCATGCTCTATACTAATTTTAATAGGATTTTGTGTAATTTTTGAAGCGATAGAGAGCATTTTAGGAGGATATGTAGCTGAAAAAAGCAGGTTTTGGCGCTTTTTCGGCAGGGCTTCAAGAATCAGCTCAAGCTCCTCGGCAAACCCAAAATCAAGCATTTTATCTGCTTCATCAAGAACAAAAAAATCTACATGTGAGAGATTCATCTGCTTTTTACTCAAAATATCAAGAAACCTTCCTGATGTTGCCACTAGAACGTCACACCCTTTTTGGATGGCAAAGAGTTGCTCACCTATGCCTTCTCCGCCGATTACACCTACTACTTTTGGTTTTTTACTCATAAGTGAACTAAAAGTATTAAAGGTTTCGACTATCTGCTGAGTCAGTTCTCTAGTAGGAGTCAAAACTAACACTTTTATCTTTGCTTTTCCCTCATAGCTGTTACGAGACAAAAGCTCTAAAATAGGCAAAACGAAACTAGCACTCTTCCCACTTCCCGTCTGAGCTTTTGCCATTATGTCATGACGCTCTAACACAAGCGGAATCACTTTTTCTTGAATGGGAGTCGGTTTACTAAAGCCGCTTTTTTCTACTACATGTAGTAAATTTTGTGAAAGTCCGAGTTTTGAAAACGGCATCTGATATCCTTCTCTTATTTAAGCGTATTTTAGGTAATTTTGCCTTTAGGAGATATTTTAGAGGTGTCATAAGTCAGTTCGTAGTAGTTGTTATTGTTGTAAGAAAACTCTTTTATCACTTAGGACCAAGCTTTCTGGTATGCGCTTCGTAGGAGCGTGGATTTATCTTGTTTATAAAAGTTACCAAGATTGGGTATTTTTTTGACATTCCTTCTCTTGCAAAGTCAAAAATCTCCTCCAAAACTCCGCTTCCTCTTACACTTTTGTCTATGCAAACAGAACCGTACTGGTAAGAGTTGTCAATGCTTAATTTTTGTCCTAAATATTCTAGATTTGGCAATAAATAAGCTGCCTTTATTTAAGCAATTATAACAATATTGGAATTATTATTGCTTGTTATATTTTAATAAAAAAGAAATGTAAAATCGTTTAAAGAACCTTTAAAATCAAAGGAGTAAATATGAGCATACAATCAATTCCCGTTAGCTCGTTAATAGCACTTGATATGCCTCAAAAAAAACTTTTTGATTCAAACATAAAAGAGATAAAAAATACCCTTGAAGACCCTAGCGAATCACAAAGGCAACAGGCGCTTGAACAACAGGCACAAACGAAAGCACATACCGTTTATCGCTCAGGAAACAATATCATAGGAGTACTTTGGAGTGACGGAAGTACTAGTTTTGGCAGTAATTCATCGACAGCAAGAGAAGCTATAAATAGTGCATATAATTCTAACGAACTACAAAACCTAAAGGGTGAAGCTTTAACAGAAAAACTTGCACAAATTATCGACAACGCTTTTTCAAGAAAATATGGCTCTGGAATTGATGTCCAAACTTATACGTCAAACGATGCACCAAATCGGGGATACATATCACATCAAGTCGATTGGATGCAAGACTATCCCTTATCAAAGAGACTTAGTAGTATTTATGCCTAATAGATAGGTCTTTCCCACCTGCTGTTTATGTTTAATTGTCATCTAAAATAGCTATTAAAGAACTTTTTTGTTGCATTTTAAACCTTTTTCATATTAAACAGCATAACGGCTAAAAAAGCAAGCAAACAGCCGATTATTGTGGACAAAGCTATGTTTTCATCATATACAACCCAGCTTGAAACAATAGCACCGATAGGAACTATAAACATAAAAACTCCCGTTCTATGCGCTCCTATCTTGCCTGCCGAAACAAAATAGAGTGCCGTACTGAATGTTCCGGGAAATACTCCTATAAAGATGATTGTGAACCAGAAAACACTATCATAAGCATCAAAATCAAACGGATGATGAGGCAGCGCAAATATCATATTTATAAAGCCTGTTATACCAAAAACAACAAGCGTATAAAACATAGGGTCTGCTTTTGTAGAAGCCTTGTGCGAAAGAATGGTAACAAGCGCCCAGACAATCGCACATCCTAAAAAGTATGAGCTTTGGATATTTAAAAATGCAAATCCCTCAAACGGAACTCGAAGCAATATAAGCGCTCCGAAGATGCCAATTGAGAGTGCCACGACTTGTCTTGTCGAGACTTTTGTACCCAAAATAGCGATGGACATCAAATATGTAAAAATAGGTGCTAGAGAAGTAACCATAGTTCCGCCGTAGCCAGCCGCTCCGTGCGAGAGTCCTGCGAAGAAGAGGTAGTTAAACAAAGATGTTAAAATCCCTGCTCCAAACATATAAACGAGTCCGATTCTATCGGTTTTTAACGGTGTTTTAAGATACCAAAGCAGAGGAATAAGAGCTATAAAAGATATGGCATATCGCCAAAAAGCGGCAACTTCGGCGTTTGAATGTTCTGCCGCCATCTTACCTGCAGTCCATGCAACACCCCATAGAAGCATCGCTACAATCATGCCGATAAAATAACGCTTAGTGTTTTTTGTGTCATTCATTATATATCAGATTTGCCTTTTTAATTTAAAGCGAATTATACATACTGTTTTAGTTACAATATTCCACAAAAATCGAAATAAATACTTTGGAAAATTTTGTAACCACTCATCTTTTCAAATACTCCAAAGCAATTTTTTTTGCCTCCGTTCCATTTGCACTTTCACCTTTTATATTAAAAGCAAAAACGGTAGTTTTGTCATGGTTTTGCATAAAACCCACAAACCAGCCTACCCCTGCGCAGCTTCCCGTTTTTCCGCCAAGCAGGTAAATATCGTTCTTTTCTAAAGTGATAATATCCTTAGCCTTATCCATTACATGTTGTGGAAATACTAATTCATTACGCATAAGTCGTGAGAGAAAATCAACTTGTTCATTTAGAGAGATTTTGATACTTCCACTGCCCAGCCAAAAGCCCTCAAGTGAGCTTAAAATATCCATATTTCCATAATTTACGGCTTCTACGCTTTTTTTCATCTGTTCTTTACCAACCCGCCGTGCCAACTCTTGATAAAACCAAACGGCAGATACCGCTATGGCAGAACGCATCGAGTGGTCTTTGTTCCACACATCATACTCACGCTTCACTCCGTCCCATTTAATGACCTCGTTTTCATCTTTTACTACTTTGCTATCAAGAGCTATCATCGAGTTTAGGATTTTAAAAGTTGAACACGGGCTAAGTCTCTCATCCGCTCTGCTTCCAAAAACTGTTTTTTCTGAGCTGTTTAAATCTAAAATAACAGCACTTCCGTCATACTTGCCGAAATTCGGCTCTTTGGCAAACAGAGGTAAAATCAGTATAAAAAAGATTACTATTTTAGACATTTTTTTATCTTGATGCAATCTTCATCGCAAGTTTGCGAGCAAAAGGAAATACAAGCAGTATTGTCGGAAATGCGATTACATACGCAACTAACCACGCATGTATCCAAATTGAGACAAAATTATCTACTAACCCTAAATTAATAAATGTAATTGCTCCCGACATGATAAAACTCATAAATCCTGAGAGCAACAGTGCCTGAACCTGATGAAGATATTTTACTGAAACCATTTTTTTTCCTTTACCGTTTTTTATGTTGTAGCTCTAAAAGTTGTTTGTCTATCTATTCCCCCAAGATATTTACTATCAGATTTATCACGGTTTCTTTTTGTTTTGGGTCGCTTTTGGCAGTCATGAGTGAAAGTGCCACAAGGGCGTTATCGTTGATTTTTAGCTCACCGCTATTTTTATAAAGCATATTGTTTTTAGACAAAAAGAGTATGAACATAAAAGCACCGATGCGTTTGTTGCCGTCATTAAACGGATGCCCTTTGATGATGTAGTAGAACAGATTTGCCGCTTTCTCTTCTACGCTAGGGAGCAGATCGACGCCGCCAAATGTTTGGTAAATATTTCGCACTATTCCGCTAAACTCTCCAGCCTTTTCTCGCCCAAAAAGTTCTGTGGCTTCGCTTTTTTTCATTAGCTCATGTTTGAGCTGTGCGATAGCCTCTTTTGCCTCATCAAAATCCAAAACAAACTTTGCCTCTTTTGTCTCGACATTTACATGTAAAGAGTCCTCATCATACCCTTGCAGAAGTGACCAAGTACGAGAGTAGTTTAGTATTACATCCAACAGCCCTTTGGCTTCATGAAGTTCAAGCTCACTTTGTGAGATAGTATTTTGCAGGAGCGATATAGTCTCGTTTAACTCTTTGAGCCCTTTTTGCTCCAGCCTTTTTTGGTTAATAGCATAGCCGTTTACTAGATACTCTTTTAAGACTTTTGTTGCCCATACTCTAAAGCTTGTAGCTCTTTTGGAGTTTACTCTGTAACCAAGCGAGATAATCATATCTAGGTTATAAAACTCTACTTCCCGTTTAACTTCTCTTTTCCCCTCTTTTTGAACTGTTTCCATTTTGGAAATAGTTGAACTATTTAGTTCTCCATCTGCAAGAATATTTTTTATATGCTTATTTATCGCAGGAACATTTACATCAAAAAGCAAAGACATCTGCTTCTGACTCAACCACACAGTATCGTTTTCAAGCGATACATCAAGCTTTATCTCTCCGTTTATATCTTTGTAGATGATTATGTCTGACTTGATTTGATTATTCATTGCCTTTTTCCTTATTTCAAACTGTCTTTGCTATCCAAAGTTTTTTTCTTTTCACTAGCAAGTTTTCTCTCAACTTTTTTTATATCCTCTTCGGGCTTTACATTTTCGGGAACAATACCACGAGAGATGAGGGTTTCTCGTACCGCTTTATTGTTAGTTACATGTTCATTTGAAATTTGATTTTCATTTTTCATATTCTTTTCTTTTGCATTGTAGATGGTGATTTCCGTTGCAAAATCTTTTGCTTTGAGTAAAATTGTCGGCATAAAATCGGCTAAAGGTTTGTTTTTAATATTCCATCTCTCTTTCATTTGTGCCATTGTGCGGTTAAAAAGTGCTTGATCGCCTTTGCTTCTAATGAGTGCAAAATTCTCATTGCCTCCCGTTTGTTCAAAAATAACTTTTGATAGTTCTTTTTCTGTTTGAGCTAATTTGGCTCTAGCTTCCACTCTCTCATTTTCCAACAGTCTTTGTTCAACAAGCTCAGCTTTTCTTGTTTGAAGGGCAAAGTATGTTTGTGCAAAAGCAATCTGCTCTTTTTTGCTCTCACCGTTTTGGGCTATAAGATAACACGCATAACGTGTAAGCATGATGTCATCGACCTCTTTTATCGCACCAGAGCCTATTTCAACCATTTTGTTGACGTCAACAAAATGGTCTGCAATATTTTGACCAGACACTTCACAAGCTGTTTTTGCTTTTGAGATAGCATTTTGAAAATTACGCCATTCGGTATAGCCTAAAAGATGCTGCAAATCTCTCGCCAACCAAAACTCGACACCGTCATCTGTTTTATTTACAAAATCTTCAAAGTTTTGAGTTAAGCTGTGAATAAGCTCTTTTTCTATCATCTATATGCTCCTAAAAAATCAAATAATTACAAACATACTAGCAAGAAAAATGAAGAGTTATAAAATGTATGGCTATTTGTCATGTAAGTTATCGGTGTTATATTAACTAGGGCAATAAATCTAGTTTAAGTAGTTTTAAAAACTCATTGTGCTCTTTTATATATTTCGCTATATCTTTTTCCAAATCTACAAGTTTATTATGCTCTTCTTTCAAGTCTATTTTTCTCTCATCTTTTGCCGTACTGATGTATCGTGAAATATTAAGGTTATAGCCCTCTTCTTCGATGCGTTCTAGTGATATTCGCTTAGAGTATCTCTCCTCTTCTTTTCTATATTGATAAGTAGAGACTATCTTTTCAACATGTTCTGGGAGTAGTTTATTTTGTCTTTTACCTTTTTCAAAATGCTCACTTGCATTTATAAACAGAACATCATCAGATTTCTTACATCTTTTAAGCACTAAGATACATACGGGAATACCAGTTGAGAAAAACAGATTTGAAGGCAGTCCGATAACCGTATCGATATACCCTTTTTCTAATAGTTTTCGTCTAATCTTTTCCTCTGCACCGCCACGAAACAGTACACCGTGAGGCAAGATGATTGCCATCGTTCCATCATCTGCCAAAAAGTTAAATCCATGAAGCAAAAATGCAAAATCAGCCGCAGATTTTGGTGCAAGTCCATAAGAAGCAAAACGAAAATCTTTAGCCATCTCCTCTTTTGGATCCCATCTATAACTAAAAGGTGGATTTGCCACAATAGCGTTAAATTTCATCTGTTTGTTTGGATTTCGTTCTTGCAATATATCCCAGTCGTTTGTTAAGGAATCACCGTGAAAAATCTCAAACTCATTATCTTTAACACCGTGAAGCAGCATATTCATCCGTGCGAGGTTATAAGTAGTTATATTTGACTCTTGACCGTAAATCTTTCCGATGGTTCCATCTTTACCCAGATGCTTTTTGACATTTAAAAGAAGTGATCCAGAACCACAAGCAAAGTCAAAAACTTTGTCAAGTCTGCTTTTTTTGCCCGTGCGGGGGTCTTGAGCATCAAGGGTAACAATTTCAGATAAAATAGTAGAAATCGCCTGAGGCGTATAGAACTCTCCTGCTTTTTTGCCGCTTCCTGCGGCAAACTGTCCTATGAGGTACTCGTAAGCATCGCCTAATTTATCGCTATCAGTTGAGAACTCTTTAATCCCATTGGCGATTTTGCTGATGATGTCGCAAAGCTTTTTGTTGCGGTCGGGAGGAGTTTTACCCAGTTTTTCCGAACTTAGGTTTATCTCTGAAAAGAGACCTTGAAAACTACTCTCAAATGACTCCTCTTCAATATGTTTAAACCCTTTCTCTAGTGTTATAAACATTTCTGCATCATGTGTGCGTGCCATCTCGGCGATACTATCCCATGTGAACTCCGGAGGTATGACATAGTGCACTTTTTTGCGCATCATCTTTTCAAACATATTTACGTCGTCGGGATTTTCGTCATACCAAATTTGCAAAGGAATCGCTTTTGAATCTTCTTCTACTTTTGGGTAGTCAGACCCAAGCTCTTTTTTTACAGCGTTTTCATAGTTGCTCGATAGATAACGCAAAAATAAAAACGAAAGCATATAGTCACGGAAATCATCCGCATTCATAGACCCTCGTAAATCATTAGCTATATCCCAAAGGATTTGACCCAGTCTGTTTTTTTCTTCTTCGCTCATCTATTTTTCCATTTATATTTTAAATTCGTATTTATTAATTAATTTTTCTAAAACCTCATTAAAAGTTGTCACATTATCAGGAACCATTTGAACTGTTTGATTATTGTATATTTTTTTATGAGATTCTGCATTTATTAAATCAGCAATTCTTGAGGCATCTTCCAATTCAATTTTTCCCAATACCGCACTAAAATTGCCATAACCTAAAAATGAAGAGATATTTTCAAGAACTTGTCTTAATAATACAAAGTGATATGTTAATAGTTTTTTTTCATCTTTTGCTTTTTTTAACTCTCTTAATAAAAAAAGATGATAAAGATACACACCACTTTGAGGTTTTTCTAACAATAAACCATTTTCTTTTTTATTTAAAAAGAATATCTCAAAAAGTGGAATACGATTTTTATAAAATTTATCCTTATTACTTCCCTTTTCAAACCAATCTGCCAAAATTGAAAATAACCCTAAATGATGTGTAGTTACAATAATTTTTCTTTTTTCAAAATGTTTTAAGATTAAATCAAAAAGCGTTATTGCCGTTACAAAAATATTATGATCATCCAAGCTTGAAACAGGGTCGTCAATAAAAAAATGTTTAGACTGTTCATCTGCCCACCCTTCAACTTCAAAGAGTGCTAAAAAGAAACACCAAACAAATATACGCTCTTCACCTCTTGAAATTTTTATATTTGTATCTTCATCTTCTGGCATAAAAAAAGTAATTGATTCAATTCCTCTTTCTGCATCATTTATCTCAAATCTAAAATCATATTTTGGATTATATGGTTTTAATTTTTCTCTAATTTCTTCTTCTGTAAATAAACTATGAAATTTACTTAAACTACTATGCAGTACTTTTAAACGAATATTTTCTTCATTATTTTCATTATCATTATCCCAGACAAATAAATCTTCACTAAAAGCATTGTAATAAACACCTGAATGTTTATCACCATTTACTTTTTTTGTTTCATCTTTATATGAGACGGATAGTCTAGTTTTACCTGTGGCATTAAACGCATAAATAAGTACGATATTTTCTTGTAATGAAACTAATTGATTTGCTACATCTGATAAATTCATCGTTTCTTCACCTTCACTTCAATCTGTTGTAACTCTTCTAAGTCTTGGTTGTCCGCTTCTATAGCTTCTTGTTTTTTTCGTTTTTCATCAAAAGTTTCATAAACAGATTCAACCATTTTTTTCATCTGCTCATTGCTAACACTTCCATGCCCTTTGAGCACCTCTTTGTCATTGAACTCGATAATACGGTCGATATTCTTTTTCCAAAAATCCATCGTAATATCTTGACGGTTTTTTGCTCTAAACTCTGCCGTTTCTAAAAATATGACAACAAGACGGTTGAGACTATCAAGCTCATCTTCACTTAAATAATTTTTAGAGATATAAATATCCTGCTTTCTAACAATTGACCCTTTAAAACTTGTAAGTGCCATGTTTAACTCTGATGCATCGGCACGGCTTACGATAATTTCCGCCGCTGTTTGTCCCGTAATAGCAAAGAGCAGTTTGTTTTGAGCTTCGGCATAGAACAGTTGCGTAGCTTTATCACTGGCATCATAGTCGCTACTTAGTTTAAAAAGGTCTCGTACTTTTTGGTAAAATCTTTTTTCGGATGAGCGGATGTCTCGGATACGAGCCAAAAGTTCATCGAAATAATCAGGTTTGCCATCTGGATTTTTAAGCCGTTCATCATCCATAACAAACCCTTTTATCATGTACTCTTTGAGGTTGTTATTTGCCCATATACGAAACTGTGTGCCGCGTTTACTTCGTACTCTAAACCCGATGGCTAAAATCATCTCAAGCGAATAGTAAGCGACAGAGTAGTTTTTGCCATCACGGGCAGTTGTCAAGTAATCCTTGACAACTGAATTTTGCTCTAATTCTCCCTCTTCAAAAATATTTTGAATATGCAGACTGATATTTTGTTTTGTCGTCGCAAAAAGCTCGGCTATCTGAGCTTGACTCATCCACGCCGTGCCGTCTTTTGCAAGAAGTGAAACGGAAGCTTTACCGTCTGCGGTGTTGTAGATGATTATGTTGTTTTCATTCATTTTCTTACACTCCCTAAAGTTCCAATCTCAAACTTTGAAAACGCAAACCACTTTTTGCCCAAATCTTTAATGTTTTGATTGGATATTTTTTTCATAAATTGCTTGTAAATCAAACAATCATCAAGCAAATTTATCACGTCAAAAGACTTGATATAGGCTTTTCTATATCTGTGTTCAGTAAAATTTAAGTTTTTAATGAAACAACGGTGAAGCAAATTTAAAATCATTTTGCCCACCATGGTATATACTTTCTTGCTTTGCTTCCAACACTCTCATCATAGATAAATATTTTTTTCTCTTTAAGCGTTTCATTAATGATTTTTGAAACCATAGAAATATTTTTTTTATCTATGTCAAATCTTTCTCTTAAAGAAGTGTTGGTCATATAGTCTCGTTGAATATATCTTAAACTCGCATGTTGATAACAAGCTCGCGTCTTATCTGATTTATCCATATCTTTAAGTTCTTTGTGAGCAAATAATATTGCTACCGTATGCTCATTGGTCGTTTCAAATATAGGAGCGGGAAGTTGATAGATTTCACTTTGCATTACTATTTTATCAATACCGCTGCCTCTCTCTTCACAAACACCGATTCGTCTCATAAAAGAAGCCAAAGCCTCATTTCGTGATTTTGGAGGAGAGTCTAAAAATCTATCGGTATCAACAAGTGGTGTTCCAGGATTAGTCACTTCAAAACGATTTGAAAAGATTTCAATCATTACAGAACTGCCTGTTTGAAAAAAATCTTGATGAATAATGGCATTGGCTACAATCTCTCTAATTGAGAGTTCAGGATACATTCTTATATTTTCTCTAAATGCCTGTTTGATAACTTCATTTGAAGGCAATATATTATTTATATAATCGATTAAGCCTTCAAATCCAACCGCATATCCTTTAGCACCCTCTCTCTCTTTGATGGTTTCAAATTTTGTATTATCTTTGTATTGTATAACTCTAATCGCTTTGCGTTTTAGATTGCTAAAGCTATTTAAATTTTTTGCAAAAAGAATAGCACCTAAGTTTGTTATGGAGTATTTTCCATTTTCAGTTCTCTTTATGAGGTCATCATTTGTTAAGCTTTCTAAAATAGCTTGCCTATTCTCTGGCAATGGCAAGTTTAACAGTTCAAAATATTTTGTATATTCTAAATAATTTAAAACTTCACTATCATCGATATTATCCACTGCTATCTGCTTTTCAAAAGGAATTCTGTCAAATACTCTCCAAAGTTCCCTCTCTTTTTCTGGCAACTCTTTTAACTTCTTTTTGTGAGAGTTTAGCCGTATATATTCCACCCCGCTGAAAGTAACAGGGTTGATATTGGCAGGTGCTATTTCTAGCAATACCACCTCCCTCTCATCTATCGTTACTTCATAAAATCTAAAATCTATTTTTGGAGTTAGAAGCTTTAATAGCCAATTTTCTAAGGCTTCATTGCCCTTGGTTGTAACTGATGGCTTAAAAGTAGTTCCAAGTATTTTGTGTGTTGCATCATCAATGCCCCATATCATATAGGCATTTGTTTTACTATTGAGTGCTGCTGAGTTTGATAAGGCACTTATATATTCGCCTATCATCTCTTTATCATCATTGTTGTGTTTAAACTCTAACCATTCCGTTTCATTTGGCTGTTTAATCAACTCTTTAATGAGAGATATAACATAGTCGTTACTTCTAGTTATGCTCATTTTGGCTCATTCCTTTTTTTTGCTATCTGGGCTTGACTCATCCATACCATGCCGTCTTTTGCAAGAAGTGAAACAGAGACTTTACCGTCTGCGGTGTTGTAGATGATGATATTTGTTTTGATTTGATTAGTCATTATTTTAAGTTACCTATTTCCATTATTCATCTCCAAACTTTTGCAGTTTTATAATCATAAAAATAAACTTTTTTAGCTTTTTTTAACTTTGAAGACTGCTCTATAAAATCATCAAATTCTTTAGCTTCATCCTCATTTGATACACCAATATAAATACTTGTTACTTTACTTTTTAATATTGCTTTTCTTATGTGTATATCGTTTCTTTTAAGCAATGTTCCAAAAATCACTAAACTACTATTTTGTGTTCCAATACTTGCTAAGCTTTTATAGCAATGGTTCAAATAAGCATTATGAATAATCTTCGCTTTTTTTTGTTCACTTGTGCCTTCTGATACAAAAATCGGATAAATATCTTTATTTAAATTTTCAAGAGTTTGTTCTTTTAATGACTTGTCAGTTCTTGAATATGTATTTTTTATAATTTCACTTTTTTTATCAAAAATATGTAATCCTCCATGTAAAAAATAAATATTTTGAGATGCTCCATCATTACCAAATACTACATAATCAGTAGTTTGTTCATGCGGGTCATAAAATCCATCACTAATATCTAAAGCAGAATCTTTTATTCGTTTTTCCTCTATGAAGCTTTGAAGCTTGATGCAACTCCAATAAAGTAATAAATCATAATTTAAAGTATAAACTTTCTCAAAATTTTTAATAAAATTAGCACTATTAAAAAATTTATCATCAGAAATCTCTGTTATTTTGTCAGGGTGATTATTTGTAATAACATCAACAAGATATTTTTTCAAAGACTTAGAATCATCTAAAATCTTTTTTTCATCAATTTTTGATAAAACTCCATAGGTTTTTAAAACTTTAGTAGATGTTTCTAATAGTTTAACAACCTCTTCAAAATCTTTTGTATCAAATTGAGTAAAAATTTTATAAATTGGACTTTCTTTAGTTATCAAGCCTCTATCAATAGCATTATCAAGTAAGCTTGTAAACGAAAACCTAGCAGAATTAAATGCCATACTAAAACCATTGCCAATCAATAAATACTTTTTTTGCTCTCTAATAGCTTTTAAAACATCGTTATAATCTATCATTTTAAAACTCATAATTAACCTTCACTCCTTGGAAAAAGCTGTTGCATCAGTCCTTTTTTATGCTCTTTTAGGGTTTCTACTTTTTTACTTTGTGCGGTGATAAGTTCATCGATGGAGCTTAAGCAATCGGCGATTTTTTGTTGTTCGTTTAGTTTTGGAATATTTATTTTTAATTTCATCATTATATTTGCATTTAGTTTTGCACGACCACCACCAACCAAAAAAGGCTCTATATTAATTTTAGAAATAGCAAATTTCAAAAACCTATTATATGCAATATCTTTTTTTGCTTGAAGAACATGAGCATGATTATTTACCCAAATTTTGCCATTCACATATTGTATTGGATAATCTTTTAGGTCATTTGCACCATCCTCTGCAACAAGAATAAATTCACCATCATGAGTATATCCCGATACATAACCCTGTATTCCATTTGCACCGTAATAAGGAGTTTTACCTGCAATTCTATTTATGGCTGATACTGGAACTCTTAAATTATCATATCTATTTACTACCTCATCTAGTATTTTCTCTTCCCACTTCCCACTATTTTCAAACTCAGGAAATCGTAATTTTGGTATTTCTTCGCCGTCGGTGGGGAAGAGTTGTTGCATGAGGGCTTTTTTGTGTTGTTTTAGTGTTTCGCACTTTTTAGTCGATGCCGTGATAAGGTTATCGATAGAAGAGAGACAATCAGCGATTTTTTGTTGTTCTTTTTCTTCCTTTGGAGTTTCAACTTTTACTCTTTCAAGATTTTCGACCGATAATCCTGGCTGTGCTTGACCTGTTGCATATTGATTCAAATCTAAGTGAATTAACTTGTAGTAAAGCCAATTTGTATCTATATGCTTTTTTGGTGTTACAACTACAGCATGTTCCGTTGCATGAAACTTATTTGATGCAAATGTAACATTTCCACATAAAGCACCTTGCCTACCAATAAGAGAATATTCGCCATTATGCGTATGTGATTTTGTGTATCCACGTAAGCCATTACCGCCATAGCAAGGATATAAGCTATCATTTATTTTTTTTTCATTTATTTCAGAAGCACTAACAAATTTTCCTGCTTGCATTTGGCAAATATCTTTTAGTTTATTCTCTTCCCACTCCCCATCATTTAAAAACTCAGGAAATCGTAACTCAGGTATATTTTTCACTTGTTTACTCTTCATAAGCACTCAACCCCGATATCTCATATTCACCTGCTTGTTTTTTAAGTAGCGGTATCAGCTTACTCATCATCTGAGCCTCTTTTTTGGCGCGCTCTTTCCACCCAAGCTCTAGCGGAGCAAAGAGGTCACTGAGTATCTGGGCATCAAAGATGAAGCGTGTGAGGGTCAGATTGACGAACGCTCCCAGTGCTTTTTTGTCCAGTCCATAGTTTGCGGCTATCTCATCAATCTTGTTAGATGACTTTTTGGCTTTGAAGAGTTCATAGCCTATCTTAATCTCCTCTTCGTTTAGGACCTCTCCCATTTTGAGCGTTTCGATATACGCTTTGATGTCTTCTACTTCACCCATGAACTTCGCATCGGATTCTATGAGTCCTATGAGTTGGCTTTTATTCATCTTCTGTTTTTCGCTTGATGTGCCTGTATATTTGGCAATGAGGCTCATGATATAGTCATAGTCGATGACCGCACTCGCAAAAAGAACAAACTCAAAATCAAGCTCTTCGACTACACTAGAGACATCATCTCTGTTTTTGCCTTGAAGTGCTTTGAGCTTTGCGGCGGTTTCGAGATAGGCACCTTTAAAAGCTCTCAGCGTATCTTTTGGGATGACCTCTTCGATGATTTGCTTGTTTTCTTCACTAAGGTCGGTGTATTGATCAAGTGAAGTTTTGAGTCGTTGCACCGCTTTAAAAAGGTTGATAAATCGTGCTTTATCCTCATCGCCTTGGAGGTTATGAACCTGTTCAGGGGTGTTTTTAAGCCCTTTTGAAATCATAAAACTTTCCATTGCACTTACAGCATTGTCAAGTTTTTCTATCACCACGGGGGCAGACTCTACAAGCCATATTTTTTTGGCTTCTTCTTTGAGGTTTTTGCCTGAAAATCGCACCATCGCTTTATCTACTTCATCCTCTTGTGCTCTAAAATCCAAAATATTTCCATACGGTTTGGTATCGTTGAGGATTCTGTTTGTTCTGCTAAATGCTTGGATAAGTCCGTGGTATTTTAGGTTTTTATCGACATAGATGGTATTGAGATATTTAGAATCAAATCCCGTGAGAAGCATATCTACGACAATGGTAATGTCTATCTTGTTTTTGTGAGGGTAATCCGCGTTTGAGTATTGTTGGTCTTTGATGCGTTGCTGTACATCTTGGTAGTAGGTGTCAAAGTTGTTGATGTCGTGGTTTGTGCCATACTGAGCGTTATAATCGTTTATGATCTCTATGAGCGCTTTTTTCTTTTCGTTTGGTTTTACGGAGTTGTCTGCTTTTTCTTGGGGCAAATCCTCTTCGAGTTGTTCGATGTCTTTTTTGTTTGTTGCATTTGAGTCTAACACTTGAACAGGCGGAGAGAAAACACAAGCGATGTTAAGAGAGTGTTCCATACTTTTAAAAAGTCTATGGTACTCGATGGCATGGTTGATGGAAGATGTGGCAAGTATGGCGTTGAACTTTCGCTCTTGCGTTGCTGCGTCGTGCTTGGCTATGATGGCTTCTACAACTGCTTTTTGGCTGATAGTATTTGTCTGTGTTTGGTTGTCTGCTTGGTAATAATCTACATGAAAACGCAAAACATTGTCATCTTCTATGGCGTTGGTAATCGTATAAGTATGCAGTTCGTTTTCAAATAAATCTTTAGTTGTTTTGATGGTTTTTTCTTCACCGCTTATCTCGGTGTAGGTGGAGTTTTCTATAAATATAGGCGTACCCGTGAACCCAAAAAGCTGAGAACGAGGGAAAAACTCTTTTATGGCTTTGTGGTTCTCTCCAAACTGGCTTCTATGGCACTCATCAAAGATAAATACCACGCGTTTATCGCTTAAGAGTTCTAAGCTTTTTTTGTAACCGTTTTTGCTATCGAGTGCGATGCCCAGTTTTTGTATGGTCGTGACAATGACTTTGTCGTTGTAGTTATCTGAAAGGAGTCTTTTCACGAGTGTGTCGGTGTTGGTGTTCTCTTCCACGCATCCATCTTGAAACCTGTTAAACTCTTCTCTTGTTTGACGGTCTAAATCTTTTCTATCTACGACAAAGAGACATTTTTCAATGTCTGGGTTGTCTTTGAGAAGTGTGGAAGCCTTAAAAGATGTCAGTGTTTTACCGCTTCCCGTGGTGTGCCAAATATAGCCGTTGCCACTGTTTCGCTCTATGGATTTTACGATGGCTTTAACCGCATAGATTTGATACGGTCGCATCATCATAAGTTTTTGCTCACTGGCTACAAGCACCATATAGCGGCTTATCATTTCGCCTAAAATACATTTGGAAAGAAAAGTGTTTGTAAAATCGTTTAGAAGGTGTATTTTTTTATTTTTTTCGTCTGCATACTCATAAAGAGGCAAGAAACGCTCATCTGCATTGAAGTTGAAATGTTTCGTGTTGTTGTTTGCAAAATAGTAAGTATTGTGCTGATTGCTCACTACAAAAAGCTGCATAAAACAGAGCAGTGTTTTGGTGTATCCGTTACCTGCATCATTTTTATACTCGATAATCTGTTGCATCGCGCGGCGTGTAGAAATATCCAAAGTCTTAAGCTCCACTTGGACAAGAGGAATGCCGTTTATGAGCAGTATGACATCATAACGATGATAACTGTTGTCTGTGTTTATGCGGAGTTGATTGATAACTTCAAAACTGTTTTTGCACCAATCTTTTATATTTACCAGAGTGTAGTGTAGCGGTGTACCGTCGTCTCGCTCAAAAGTGTTGTATTCTCTCAATCGTTTAGAAGCCGTAAACACATCTGAGGTGATGATTTGGTCTAATACTCTTGAGAACTCTGCATCACTTAAATTGACAAAGTTGAGTTCTTGAAACTTTTCGCGGAAATTTTGGTTGAGTGCATCACGAGTACGGATATCAGGACGATAGGTGTATTTTTGTTCAATGAGTTTATTGATAAAATTTTGCTCTATGTTATTTTCTTTTGTCATGCTTTTTTCCATGTGACACTTTTACTTGTTTTAAATATTTTTTTATGAATTTATATTAAGTCTTAACAGTGTAAAGGATAGCATACGCATACTTGTAAAGGTATAAAACTGCGTATGGAATCCTTAGATATTTCATTATTTTTATTTATTTGAGCAACTCTTTTTGCCTCTTTGTAAGCTTTTCATACACAAGCTCATAAGAGTGGTCTATAAGCTCTTTTAAGAGTGTATCATCCACATCACCGCCAAGCGTTACAGTATTCCAGTGTTTTTTGTTCATGTGGTAGCCGCCTTTGATGGACTCATACAAAGAGCGGAGTTCTAGGGCGTAAATGGGGTCGCATTTTAGATTAACGGATATCGGCTCTTCATCCGCAGTAAGCGCAAACATTTTGTCGGCAACGCGATATACTCGCACTGTTTTATCAAACGGATAATCAAAACTTGCCCCTTTTTTCAAAAGCAGATAATTATCTAATTCTTTAAAGTTCATCTCTTTATCCTCTCAAATTTCAGATTTACAGTTATATATTACTCGCTAAAAAAGCATAAGCTAAAGCCAAATATAAACACAAAGGTGAGTAAAACAGCGTATCATATTTTGCAAAAGAAGTATTTTTTATCCTCTTAAAAAACCCAACCGTATTAAATTCTCCTATGCTCCTTAGTAAAAAAACTATACCGATAAACCATCCCAAATAGCTGTATAAATCATTGCTGTAATCATAATAAAGCTTATAGGCAACAAAAGCAAAACTTAATATAACGATGCCTACTAGGAAGGTTAAAGGTTTTGCTGGATTTAAAAGCCGTTTTCCATCAGGAGTTGTCGGAAGTGATTTATCTAAGCCAACCTTTCCGCCAAACACCCAGTAAAAGTGAAAAAAAGATATGACTATCAAAATAGTAATTGTACTTACGGCAATTAGATGCATATTGCTTTTCCTTAGCCTAAATATTTCAAATTTTATTATAACTTTATTTCACTAAATCAATAAAAAACTCTCTTCCACTCCTCAAGCTTTTTCTCACTATAAAACCGTGAAGGAGTAGGCAAAAAACCGAACTTTATATCGTTAGAGTCGCAAAACTCTTTTATCTTGTATATCTCTTTTTTTATACATGTAACGCTTTTGTCAAACGATTTTCTGGTAAAGTAAACCTCTTTTGTTGCGCCTTTCGAGAGACTCTTTATGATGTTATGGGTGTTATACTCTATAACGTTTGTTAGTTTGTCATCGCCATAGCTACATGTATCTTCTGGGTTCATCTCCACGCTTAGTATAAGGTCGCTTAGCTCTATGTCATGCTCTTTTAAAAACTCTTTTTGTTTTTGCACGTCACCCTTTAGACTCTCCTCGCCGAACACCTCAGGAAGCAGTCTCCAAAAGAAGTTCTTTGCCCTGCCGTAGAAGAACTCGGCATCGTTACATGTAACATCGGGATTGAACGTTCCAATGATAAGTATCTTTTTGCCTTGTAGCGGAAACAGGTCTAAAAATTTGTGTTTGAGTATCATTTGTCCATGACTTTTCTAAAGGGCATCATAGTTGATTTTACAAAACCATATTTTTCATAAAACTCATGGGCTTTGAAGTTGTCGCTATCGCTTAAGAGTGTAACACGCATACACCCTTTTGCTTTTATGCACTTTAACGCAAACTCCATCAGCGTTGAGCCGATATCCTGCCCTCTATGTCGCTCATCTACAATCATATCTTCCAAAATGGCTACTTTTGCTCCCAAAGCCGTTGATACGGTATATAAAATATTGACCATTGCGACTATTTTGTCGCCTTTTTGAGCAACGAAAATCTCTCCTATGTTCTCATCCGAGATGATTTTTCTTAAACCTCTCTCTTGCACCGCCTCATCGGGTATAAATTCCGCTTCTTGCGTAAAAAGTTTATTTAAAAGTCTGCCTAACTCTTTTACATCTTCCATCTTTGCGACTCTGCAAGTTATCATAAAATCACTCCTTGTTTTGAATCGATTCACAAGCGATGAGTATCTTTTTTCTCTCTATGCCCCATCTATAGCCGCTCATGGCTCCGCTTTTTGCGATGACTCTGTGGCATGGGATAAGATAGCCTATGTGATTTTTGCCAATGGCGGAGGCGACTGCTCTGGCGGCTTTTGGTTTTTCGAGGTAGTTTGCTATATCTTGGTAAGTGGCAACTACGCCGTTTGGAAGGTTTAAGAGTGCTTTCCAAACATTTACTTGAAGATTTGTTCCCTTTACAAAAAGAGAGTATTTTTTGTTTTTTATAAAGATATTTTCTAAGTATTCACGTGCCGCTTTTTCATCAAAATGTAGATTTGCATTTTCCCAGAGTTCGTTAAATCTTTTAAAAATCTCATTTTTATTCTCATCTATAAAGCCCAGATAACAAACTCCCTTATCAGTAAAACCGATAAGTGCCTCACCAAAAGGAGTCTGCCCATAACCGTAAGTTATAAGAACATCTTTTCCTTTTTCTCTCCACTCTTTAGGAGTTACACCTATTAGATTTACGAAAAGTTCATGAAGTCTGCTGCTGCTTGAGAGCCCTATATCCAAACTGCTATCAAGAATCGATTTGGACTCTTTTATATGCTCTTTTGCATAGTTTAGAGTAACGGAGTGCAAAAACTGTTTTGGCGTAACTCCCACATACTCTTTGAAAACTCTTATAAAATGAAATTTACTCATACCGATATTTTTAGCAATCTCATCGATTGACGGATGCTCTTTGAAATTTTCATCAATGTACTTGATGGCTTTTTCAATCTGTTTGTAGTTATCGTGCAGGAGTGAAATTTCATCCATTTTTAGCTCTTTTAAAAAGTTGATTTGTTATAAATCACAAAGCCCTTTGCTAACTCTTCTAACTCTTTGTTTATTTTTACATGTAGCTCTGTATCGTTTATATTATCCAAAACATCGCAGATTTTGTTTGCGATAAGTTCAAACTCTGCTTCTTTCATACCTCTAGCCGTTAATGCCGGGCTTCCTATGCGGATACCGCTTGTTATAAAAGGGCTTCTTGTGTCGTTTGGAACACCGTTTTTATTTACCGTGATTCCCGCTCTCTCTAGCGCTGCATCTGCATCTTTACCTGAGAAATCTTTGTCTAAAAACGACACTAACACTAAATGGTTATCCGTTCCGCCTGAGACCAAATCATAGCCTCTTTTTGTTAAAACAACTTCAAGCACTTTTGCATTTGCCTTTACTTGTTTTGCATACTCTCTCCATGATGGGTCTAATATCTCTTTAAACGCAACAGCTTTTGCCGCGATGACATGTACAAGCGGACCACCTTGAATACCCGGGAAAATAGCAGAATTTATCTTCTTTGCTATCTCTTCATCATCTGTCATTATCATACCGCCTCTTGGACCTCTTAGAGTCTTATGAGTAGTTGTTGTTACTACATGAGCGTGAGGAAATGGACTCATATGCTCGTTCGCTGCAACTAAACCAGCCACATGAGCGATATCTGCAAAAAGAAAAGCTCCAACAGCATCAGCAATTTCACGGAATTTTTTAAAGTCTATCTCTCTAGCATAAGCACTAGCCCCACAAACGATAATCTTTGGCTGAACCGCTTTTGCGATTTCTAAGATTTTATCATAGTCCATTCTTCCGTCTGCCTCAACACCATAAGTAAAACTTGAGTAGTTTTGCCCTGAAAAGCTAGGTTTGCTACCATGTGTCAAGTGTCCGCCATGACTTAAATCCATACCTAAGAGTTTGTCACCTGCTTTTAGAAGTGCCGCATATACCGCAGCGTTTGCCTGACTTCCTGAGTGTGGTTGAACATTTGCAAACTTACAACCAAATATCTCACAAGCTCTATCAATCGCCAACTGCTCAACAGCATCGGCATACTCACATCCGCCGTAATATCTCTTATATGGATAACCCTCGGCGTATTTGTTAGTAAAAACCGAACCCATAGCTTCCATAACTGCTGGACTTGTAAAGTTTTCACTGGCAATCATCTCTAAGTGGCTAGTCTGCCTCTTTAACTCGCCTTCTATGATAGAAAATACCTCATTGTCCGCTTGCTCTAAGTTTTTATTAGATATAAAACTCATTTTAGTACCTCCACTATTATTTTATTTTTAAAATAATATCTCATGCAAAGATATTTAACAATCCAAAAATTGCTATCTTTAAACTAATAATTTATTTAATAGTATCTCCCCAACCCATTTAACAATCATGTTAACTAATAGCATATTTTTTCGGAACCGTTTTTGCTTGTTATTTATCATTGAAACTACAAAGGAGCATTTATGGAAACTTCTACTGCTTATCAAAGCTACTTAAGCGTAATGCAAAACTACCAAACAACTCAAGGGCGTAAGGATTATCAAGCTCCTTTTGCCGAGAGCTTTGAGTTAATTTATGCAAAAGCCGAGGAGCAGGATATAAATCTATCAAACGCCAAAAACTTTTTGGAGTCACTTTCTCAGAGTGAACTAAGAACACTTCAAAAATATTCAGGTCTTGCAGATTCTATCAACGTAAATTCGCTCTCTGCCGAAGGTGCATACAATCTGCTGATGCACGACAATGAGCAGTATGATTTTAACGACAACGGCACTGCGGAAGTGGGAATCGGCAAACACTTTTTAGCCGTACCTAAAAATATGCCAGCAGACGTTCAAGAAGCGTATGTTTCCGCCGTGAACTCTCTTAGCGATAAAGACAAGCTTATGGCTATGACGCTGACATTTGATTCTGCACATCTTGACGCGGTTATAAACAACAAGCCTTATACCCCTACAAATATGGACTACGATTACTTGAAGAGCAGAGTCGATAACATGTTAAATCCAAAAAACGGAGGATATACATCTGTTGAAGCAAAAGAGAGCATAACTGCATTTTGGAACGCTTTTGATGCCGCTTATACGGGAGACAAAACTCAAAGTTCAAATAAGTCTGATGAAGAAAATAGCAGCGTTGCAAAATTTTTAGAAGATTTGCTTACAAAAGGAGCCGCAAAATTTTTGTCCGACATGAACCAAGAGAAAATAGACAAAATGCTAGAGGAGTACAAACAAAAGCTAATAGAAGAGATGGGCGATTCTCCTGAGGCTATGGAAAAAATCGCAAAAATGTTAGAGGATTTCAAGAAAAAGCTAATAGAAGATATGAAAGAGAAGATGGAAGATGAGCTAAAAAACAGTAAAAATGTCAGCTCGGTAAAAATCGACACTTTTATAATGACTATGCTAAACAATACAAAAAATGAGAAAAACTCTTCACCGCTTAAAGAGTTGCTAAAAACATAAGCAACTCTAACTACTGTTTTCTATACCCGCCTTTTCTGATACCGCGTCCCGCATAATTCTTTTTAAAACAAGACTGGCAAATACCGTAGGGCGAGTTTGTCGGCAGAGGTGCGGAACACATTCTGCATCTTGTAGCTAGCTGACTTTGTTGAAGCGAATTCTCTATAAACTTATTTAAAACTCCTCTTGAAGCCCTTGCTCTGTTTGCATCGATAAAATAGTCGCTAAATCTGTAACTAAGCCACAAATAGAGCGAAATCTCTTTTACCATATCCTCCGCACGCAGAAGCTCGTCGGTAGTCTGCGCATAGCTTCCATGTAGCGGCGGAGTCATGTATGGAATTGGCATCTTTTTTTCTAGTGCCGATAGATAACTCTCATAAGCCGCAACAATATATGGCGATTTTAGCGTAAGCGGTGCACATGCGAGATGATATTTAGTAGCAATATCCAAATCATATTGGTCAACCAACAAAGAAGCTTCTAACATGTCCTCAAGATTTGTTGCCACAAAAGGACCGTCAAACTCCATATTTTTAACAAAAAACTTTAAAATCTCATGCAGTGACTTCTCTTCAAGAATATTACCGACAAGCTTTATATGGTCAAGATTTGCCATTACTTTAAACGGCATAGTTATTGTTTTTGCTTCTTTATGAAAATTCTTTTTTACTATCTTTAAAACATCGCCGCTCAAAGCTCCGACATATCCTTTTTCATGAAGCCCGTATCTTCCGGCACGTCCTGAAATCTGATGAACTTCGCTAGGCAGAAGTTCTCTATCGTTTACTCCGTCAAACTTCTCTGCTTTTGAAAACAGTATAGTTTTTATTGGAAGATTCATCCCCATTGCGATAGCGTCCGTTGCTATTAAAAGCTGCGTCTCTCCCACACGAAACCGTCTAGCCTCTTCTCGCCTGACTTCGGGAGAGAGATTTCCGTAAACAACGCTGATACTGAAGTATTTTGAAAAATTCTGCTTTAGTTTTAGGACATCTTTTCTGCTAAAAGCGATTATCGCCGTACTCTCCTCTACATCTTTTTCATGTACGGGAGATTCCAGAAGCGTTAGCGGATTTTTCCTCTCAAACTCGATTATCTCAAGCTCTTCGCCGAGATACTTTGCAAGTGCAACTATCGCCTCTTTTGAGTTTGGCGAACCCGTCATTACAATCTCTTTTGCAGGTGCGCCGATTATAGCATTTGCCCATGCCCAACCGCGGTCGCGGTCGTCTATCATCTGTACCTCATCTATAACACAGACATCGACATCCACGTCAAAATTTACCATCTCGATAGTCGAGCTTATGTGCGTTGCATCCTCGTCTAGTATCTGCTCTTCGCCCGTTATCAAAGATGCGTCAATACCGCTTTCTCGTAAATCTTCATACCCTTCCAAAGCCAAAAGTCTAAGCGGTGCTAAATAGTAACCCGTGTCGGCAGTTTTTAGTTTTTGCATAGCCTGATATGTTTTACCGCTGTTTGTAGGTCCTATGTGAAGAGTGAGCTTTCTTCTCATGTCACGTGCAAGAGGAAAAAGGTTTTTAAAGTCTCTAATAGTACCTGCTAGAAGCTCATATCTCTGCTTTTTGGCTATCTCGTCATGAATACTGTGAACAAACCGCTTGACGCACTTTCTTGCAACTTTTGCAGATATATGCAGTGATGTCGGCAAAAGTTCAAATAACACTCCGTAAACCTTTAGGTACAACGCCTCGTCACTTAAATGAAGCAGTGTTGCATACGAGCCGCACTCATCTACAAGCAGTTTCAAGTCGAGTAAAAACTGCTCTTCATGCTCTTTTTTTGATTCAGTTATAACTTCGCTAAAATCAAGCTCGTTAGCCTTCCATATATCATGTAACAGCGAGTTAAGCTCTACATGTAACTCCAGTGTATAGTTTTGGGTTCTGTTTATATAGGGAAACTCAAACTTCTCTTCCAAGCTTATTACAAGCTCCTCCTCGTGAAGCTCGATTTCAACATCTTTAAGTACGCTCTTTACAATCCTGCTTATAACTTCCTCTTTGATAAAAGGGTATAAAACCTTTGTCTTTGGCGGCGAAGCACGGAGTGCATTTACAATCTCTTTTTGGGTTAAGTAAGGATGAGGGTCTGTCAAATCTTTTATAAACTTCTCTATCTCTTTTTGTTTTTTTGCTACGACTCTCTCTTTTTCTTCGTATATCTCTTTTATAAGCGTCTCTTCATCGCTGTTTTGAAGATAGTCATACTCATATATTTTTGTATTTAGCGTTAGTATCTTGTGAAAACTCTGTCCGTAAAGAACATAGTGAAGCGATGCGTTAAACTCCAAAGAGTCGTCTATGTCAAAGATTCCCTCAACTCTCTTTTGAATACGCTCTTTTTTTAGAGCATAGCGAATATGGTTGAGTTTGGACTCCATCTTCTCAATGGTAATTTTTTTACTTCTAACGTCTGCGAATGCTTTATGAAGCAGCGTCGCTTCTTCATGGCTTACATGTAACTCGTCGATAAGAGTATTTATCTTATCTTCTCTGTCTAAATTCGGCTCTTTTGGAGTCGTTGACTTATATATCTTGCCCTCATTTGCAAAAAAGTGCAGTATATCTGAGCGAAATCCGCTATCCGCCTCACTCCACAACATTCTTGCCATCTTTATAAGCATATCTCTACTCTGGTCGATATCGTATATGCCAAGCGTCGTAAAAAGCTCACTAAGTGTCTGAGAGCTTACTCTCTCGATGCCGACGTCAAACGGGTCGTCATCAAAATATTTTCTAATTTTTTGGTTTATTTTGCTATTTTTTTTGTTTTTCTTTGCCATGCAAAATTGTAGCTAAATATGATTTACATATCTGTATTTTAATTTGCACTGATTTTAGCTAAAATAGTTGTTTTCAATATAAACAAAATATAATATAATTCAAAAATATAAGTTTACTATTGTTTTAAACACTAAGGAGAATTTATAAATGAAAAATATATACATGTCAAATATTGAAGATTATCTCTACATGTTTAATTCTAAAAATGATAATTTTAGTGCTATTAACTGGGTGGAGCCTATTTTTATCACAATGATTAGAGCTTATCAGAATGATGAACAAATCAATATTTTTACAGACTCAGACTATTTAAAAAATATGATTGAAAAAGATTACAAGTTTAATAAAACATACAGCCCTATTGAAAAAGTACAAAATAGAAACGGTCTTGACAAAATATCAACCCACTTGACAGAAATAATGCTTAAAAACTTTACTGAACTGTCCCCTGCCGATACAAGAGATTTAAAAAACTATCTGCAATATCTCTTTATAGAACTTATGAACAATGTGGCAGACCACGCTCACTCTAGCGTTGGCGGATACGTAATGGCTCAATACTATCCTAGAAATAAAAAAATACAATTTGCAGTAGCAGACAGAGGTATTGGTTTTCTCAGTAATTTAAAATTAAAATTTTATATAAACACTGAAGAAGAAGCAATTATTAAAGCTTTGGAAAAAGGAGTCACCGCAACCAAGCAAACAATGTATGGACATGAGAAAAACGCAGGTTTTGGCTTATATGCGATGTTTGAAATCTTAAAAATGACGGGAGGAAGATTTGTAATAATTTCAAATAACACTTTAATAAGATACCAAAATGACTCTTTCCAATCTAAAAAACTAGAGAATCCGTGGAATGGCGCTGTAGTAGCATTTGAATTTGACGAAGCAAACATAAACTATGATATGGATTACTTTAAAAGAAATTTTTTATGGAGTGAAATTATAAATGACGAAGATGAGGACTATTTTTAAGCAGACCTCTCTTTAGAGTATTTTATAACAAAATTTATAGTATCTTTTATACCTTGTGTTTCATTAACTAGTCTTACTTTACCTCTAATATACTCAATACCAAAAGCCCTAATAAAAATCCCAAAAAACTCATCTATAAAAGATTGTGTAACCTGCTCAATCCCTACAAAATCAAGTGTTACACTATTGCCTTTATCAAGCTCTTTTTTCATAAGCTTTCTTATAGTTTCTCCGGCACCTCTTGAGCCTACAAACTCAAAACCACCGGTTTCTTTTTTTATATTGATTACCATATGGTGCCTCCTTTTTAAAATACGAAAGTTTATCCAAACTTTTTAAATATCCATAAATCTAAAATAATTTTATTCTTCAGATTACTTACTTTAATATACTTTGTTACTTCCAAAACACAAGCCTTAAAAGCCTATTGTATCGCAAGTTCTCTTATTTTTTATATTTTGTTACTTCCATTTTACTGGATATACTACTTCCTTTTTTACACTTTATTTGAACTTATTTTAGCCGACATAGTTACTTTTAATTTATATGAAACTATAAAAAAACTTAAACCAAAACTTAAACAAAGTATCTACATGTAAATACATAAAAGAGTTAAAAGTTAAATCGGATAAAATTTCTCCGATTTAAAAATACTAGAGCGTAATTCGTTCTTACCAAAGGATATAACATGAAAAAAATGATTTTATTAATCGCATTGACATTAGGTGCTCTTCAAGCAGACAATATCGTAACTTACGACACAAACGCAGGTAACGATTCTCAAATTAGCAAACCTAACCACCCGAGTCAAGAACTTTACTAGTCTTGATTTTAACTTCATCCGTTTCATCGGATGAAGCTCTTCCCTATTTTTCTTTACTCTTTTTTGTCATATAAATCAGCACCGAAAGTGATATTATAAACGTTGATGTTCCTATCATCAGATAGAGTGCATTTATCATCTTGTCATAGTTTTCTATCGCAATTTTAAAGACTACCATAAGCGTCTCTATAGAGAGTGCAATGAGTATAGTTACCAAAAATTTAGTAAGTGTTTTTATCTCAATTTTGGAATCTTTTATATAACTTTTAAAATAAACTTCCTGCTCAAGTATTGTTTTTGACAAGTCAAATATAGCAAGTCCCAAAGTTGCGGCAATTATCGGTTTAAAGATGGTATCTATGCTTAGTTTTGATGCCAAAAAGTTTGAAAGAAAGTCGCTTCCCGCGTAAAATATTGCAACACCCGATAAAAACATCATAAAATAACCTGCAAACATATAAAAAGCTTTAACTACATTGCTGAAAATCTTATCTTTTTCTATGAGTCCTAGTCTCTCTAAGAGCATTTCAAGTCTTAAATCCATAAAGACGATATTTTGTCCCTCTTTTTTTGAAACTGTTATGCAAAGATTTGATGTTGCCGAACTTTGATAAGGCTGCGCAAAAGCAAAGTCGTTATCTTTTATCTCAAGTCTCTCAAGCAGATAAGTTCTGTCTTTATCCTTCTCGCTCTCATCTACTTTGTATTTATAAATATTTGCAGACGTCTGCTCTTTTGTAATGCTGTTTACCACATAAACTAGTTCCAAAGACGGAAAAGTATTAAAAAGTAGCTTAAAGTTATTTTCACTGTGATTACAAAGCGGTGCTAGATTTTCTATACTCTCCTCTATAAACACCTCTATTTTTTCTTTATGTTGGTTATAAATCTCTATATATTCTCTCATTAGAAACCTCCATTTTTTATCTTCTATTATTATATTACATTCTAGTCGTCGTTACTTTACATGTCATGATTAAATAAGTATCAATACAGCCGCTTTTAACAAAAAACATCATAATATTTAGCATATCACTTTTTTAGGCGGATTTATGAAAATAAAGTCACTATATATATCTGGTGAGAAGAGAAATGTAGGCACTCTTTTTGTATCTTTTGGGATGATGGAGATACTAAAAAGAAATATTCACAGAGTCGCTTTTTTTCGCCCGATAATTTTTTCAAAAGATGTTTACGATAAAGATATTGACTTTATTTTAAAAAGATATAACCTAGATATGAAGTATGAAGATACTTACGGTTTTGATATAGATTATGTCGAAAGTATGATTGCATCAAAACAGCTAGACGAGCTAATTAATCAACTCATAGAGAAGTTTAAAAAACTTGAAAAGAGTTATGATTTCATTCTTTGTCAGGGAATAAGACGCTCATTTTTAAACTCTACCATAGGGTATGATTTAAACATGACAATAGCTCAAAACTTCGGTTCAGCTATCATAAACATCATAAATGCAAAAGATTTATCCATACATGAGATTTATGAAAATATATTGATAGAGAGTGAAAACATACGCACTCATGACTGCAGCCATTTTGCAACATTTGTAAATAGGTTAGATGATGAAAAACATCTTCAACTCAAAGAAAAACTAAAAAACAACAACACTGCAACTTACCTTTTAAAAGAGGTAAAAGAGCTTGATATTCCTACCATTGAAGATGTTATGGATGCACTTCATGCAAAACCTATCCTCTTTTTGCAAAAGGACAACACAAGAGTAGTAAGAGGTTTCAAGATAGCTACGCAAAGTGTTGAAAATTTTTTAGAACAGCTGCAAGAAGATGATATGGTTGTAGTTTCGCCGGATAGATCAGACATAATTTTAGCAATTATTTCAACATTTTATTCAAAAGAGTATCCAAAAATAAGCGGCATTGTCCTTACATCGGATATGCAAATCCATCCAAATATACAAAAAATTATTTCAGGATTAAAAAACTACAATGTACCTATTTTGTCTGTAAAAATCGATGCTTTTCAAACTGCAAAAAGCCTGCTTGACGTTTATTCAAGGCTCAGAGTAACAAGCGAGAGAAAAATTGCCCTTGCCCTTGGGCTATTTAACTCAAGCGCAGATATAAAAGCTATCGAAGCAAAAATAGAGACTCAAATGAGCGAAGTTATGACTCCGATGATGTTTGAATATAAACTTTTTGAAATGGCAAGACTCAACAAAAAAAGAGTTATCTTGCCTGAGGGAAGCGATGAGAGAATATTAAGAGCCGTTGAGATAATTCTGCGCCGTGACGCAGCGGATATCATAATTTTAGGCGATGAGGATGAGATACGAGAAAACATCCGAAAATTTGGACTTGACCTTAGCAAAGCACTCATAATAGACCATCTAAAATCAGAACTTTTAGAAGAGTTCACAAATACTTTTTACGAAATGAGAAAAGAAAAAGGACTCACGCTTCAAGGTGCAAAAGATGCAATGATACATGTAAACTATTTTGCGACTATGATGGTTTATACGGGTCATGCCGATGGTATGGTAAGCGGAGCCGTTCATGCAACGGCGGACACCATAAGACCTGCTCTGCAAATCATAAAAACGACACCTGACGTGCGCATAGTATCAAGTCTCTTTTTTATGTGTCTAAAAACTAAAGTTTTAGTTTACGGAGATTGCGCGCTAAATCAAGACCCAAATGCCGAAGAACTTGCCCAAATAGCTCTATCGTGTGCAAAAACTGCTCTTGCTTTTGGAATTGAGCCAAGAGTTGCAATGCTATCATACTCAACAGGCGAGAGCGGAAGCGGCAAAGATGTTGACAAAGTTAGAGAAGCTACAAAAATAGTAAAATCAATAAAGCCTGATTTAAACATAGAAGGACCTATTCAGTATGATGCGGCTATTGATAAAAAAGTAGCGTCCATAAAACTTCCAAACTCAAAAGTAGCAGGAGAAGCGAGTGTTTTTATATTTCCGGATTTAAACACGGGAAACAACACATACAAGGCAGTTCAACGCTCGACAAATGCCGTTGCGATAGGACCAATCTTACAAGGGTTAAAAAAACCCGTAAATGATTTAAGCCGCGGCTGTGGTGTAAGCGATATTGTAAATACTATTTTAATTACCGCAATTCAAGCAGGACAAAAATAGTGAAAATAGCTGTTATAAATTCAGGCAGTTCGTCTATAAAGTTTCAACTCTTTCTTATGCCAAGCGGCAAAGTTTTAGCACATGTTTTAGTTGAGAGGATAAATGAACAAAACTCGCAGGTAACATTTGAGTATGGAAATAACAAACATGTTATAACAGAAGTTATCGCAACACATTACGAAGGGTTGAAAAAGATAAATACTCTACTAAAAGAGTACGGCATTGTCAAGCATTTTTCATCACTTGATGCGATTGTTCACAGAGTCGTTCACGGCGGAGAATATTTTAAGCAGGCAACACTAATAGATGATGAAGTTATAAAAAAGATAAAAGAGCTTATCCCGCTTGCACCGCTTCACAACACGGCAAACTTAGAAGGTATTTTAATCAGCCGACAAAAAGCACCAAATGTGCCTCAAATCGCAGTTTTTGATACCGCATTTCATAGCACGTTGCCAAAAGAGGCTTACATGTACGCTCTGCCATATGAGCTTTATGAAAAACATAAAATAAGAAGATACGGTTTTCACGGAATTTCTCACTCATTTGTTATGAAAGAGTGTGCCAAAGAGATAGGCAAAAGTGCAGAAGAGTTAAACTTAATAACACTTCATCTAGGGGCAGGCTCTAGTGCATGTGCAATTAAAAACGGAAAAAGCATCGATACCTCTATGGGATTTACTCCGCTTGAAGGGCTTATGATGGGAAGCAGAAGCGGAGATATCGACCCTGCTATAACTCTTTATCTTCAAAGAGAACTTGGGCTTCGCGTGGATGAAGTTGATACTCTTTTGAACAAACATTCCGGTTTATTGGGAATATGCGGAGATATTGATTTAAGAGAGATAGAGATGAGAGATGATGAACTCTCAAAGATAGCGATAGAGATGATGACGCGAAGAGTCAAGAAATATATCGGCTCATATATTGCTCTGCTTGGCAGGGTTGATGCGATAGTTTTTACTGCAGGAATCGGAGAAAACTCTCCTACAATTAGAACAAAAATATTAGACAATTTAGAGGTTTTCGGGATTGAACTTGATAAAGCGAAAAATGCGTGCAACTCTACACTTATCTCAAAAAAATCAAGCAGAATAAAACTGTTTGTTATAAAAACAGATGAAGAGCTAGAGATGGCTAGCCAAAGCAAAAAGATACTCAAATAGTTATAGATTTATGATAATATATAGATAACTTACATGTAAAGGTTTAGTCGTGAGGTATATACGATTTTTTAATGAGCTTAACATAAATGACATTCCGAGTGTCGGCGGAAAAAATGCTTCGCTTGGAGAGATGTACCAAAAACTTACTCCAAAAGGTGTAAATATCCCAAACGGTTTTGCAACAACTAGCGATGCTTATTGGCTACTTTTAGAAGAAAACGGTATAAAAGAGAAAATAGCGTCTATTTTGGATGATTTGGATATAACCAACACAAATAATCTGCAAGAACGTGGGCTAAAGGTACGTAACCTTATCCTAAACTCACACCTTCCAAAAGCCCTTGTTGATGAGCTTACTCAGGCATATAAAATTCTCTCAAACGAGTATGATTCGCAAAATATCGACGTAGCGGTTCGCTCCTCTGGAACGGCGGAAGATTTGCCTGATGCCTCTTTTGCAGGACAACAAGAGACTTTTTTAAATGTCGGCACTGTTGAAGAGTTACTTGATACGGTACTTAAATGTTTTGCTTCACTCTTTACCGACCGTGCGATAAGCTATCGTACCAGTCGCAACTTTGAGCATTTTAAAGTTGCACTTTCCGTCGGTGTGCAAAAAATGGTACGAAGCGATATCTCTTCAAGCGGAATAATGTTTACGATAGATACCGAAAGCGGCTCAGAGAATCTCATACTCATAAACTCTATCTGGGGACTTGGCGAGAATGTAGTAAGCGGACGCGTAAATGCGGATGAGTTTTTTGTATTTAAACCTACTCTCAAAAGAGGGATAAATACTATTTTAAAACGCTCTTTGGGGAGCAAAAAAGAGAAGATGCTCTATGATGAAAAGTCGCGTACTCTAAATATAGCAACGACCTCACAGGAGCAAAACAGCTTTTCAATAAACGACGAGGAAGTTATAGAACTGGCAAAACAAGCGCTAATAATAGAAGAACATTACAAAAGACCTATGGATATAGAGTGGGCAAAAGACGGTTATGACGGTAATTTATATATAGTTCAAGCAAGACCTGAAACCGTAAAAAGCAGACAAAATCAAGATACGATAATAGAGCAGTACTATCTTGAAACGCCAAAAGATACAAAAGTTTTAACATCGGGACGCGCAGTAGGCGAAAAGATAGGCAGCGGAAAAGTGACTCTCATAAACGACACCTCTGAATTTGGTCGTTTTAGTGAGGGCGACATTTTAGTAGCAGATGCTACAAATCCCGACTGGGAGCCGATTATGAAAAAAGCTTCTGCAGTTATTACAAATCGCGGAAGCCGTACATGTCATGCGGCAATAGTTGCTCGTGAAATAGGTGTACCCGCAGTGGTTGGGTGCAGTGATGCTACGAAGGTTTTAAAAGATGGGCAAGTTGTTACAGTTAGCTGTGCTCAGGGAAATGAGGGATATATATATGAAGGCAAAATTGAGTACTTTGTAAAAACTCTGGATATGAGTAAATTAAAACCTACCAAAACAAAACTTTACGTAAACGTAGGCAATCCCGCAGAGGCTTTTAGGTTTGCAAAAATGCCAAATGACGGTGTAGGACTTGCTCGAATGGAGTTTATTATGAGTCACTCTATAAACGCGCATCCGATGGCACTTGTTGACATGTATAAAGGAAAAAGCGTAAAAGAGGAGAATAAAATCCTCTCGTTTATGACTACACAAACTGATGCCAAAGAGTTCTTTTTACAAAAAATAAGCGAAGGCGTAGGTACGATTGCAGCTGCTTTTTATCCTAAACCCGTGATAATCAGAACAAGTGATTTTAAAAGCAATGAATACCGAAATATGACAGGTGGGCTTGATTATGAGGCAGTTGAAGAAAATCCCATGATAGGCTTTAGAGGGGCTAGCCGCTACTATGACAAGAGCTACAAAGAGGCATTTGAGTGGGAGTGTGAAGCACTAAAGAGAGTTCGCGAGGAGATGGGACTCGAGAATATAAAAATAATGATTCCATTTGTACGCACACCTAGCGAGGGCAAAAAAGTAATAGAGATTATGAATACATGTGGATTGATTCAAGGCAAAAAAGGACTTGAAATTTATGCCATGTGCGAGATACCTGCAAATGTTATTTTAGCCGACAAATTTTTAGAGATATTTGACGGCTACTCAATCGGTTCAAACGACTTGACACAGCTTACTCTTGGAGTTGATAGAGACAGCGAAAAGATAGCTCACATTTTTGACGAAAGAAACGAAGCAGTAAAACGAATGTTAAAAATGGCGATAAAAGCGAGCAAAACAAAAGGCAAATATATAGGCATCTGCGGACAAGCACCATCCGACTATCCTGAGATAACTGAATTTTTAGTAGAAAATAAAATTGATTCAATCTCACTAAATCCCGATTCGCTTCTAAAAATGCATCAAGTAGTCACTGATTTGGAGGAGAAAAAATAAAAATATGATAAAATTGCGTCCATGAAATTAAATGTACTTCTATCGATACTCTTTGCTATTGTTACTAGCTTTGCGGCTGTTCATGAAGTAAAGCATATAACACATGACGACTCTTCGACATGTTTGGTATGTACGGTAAATAACAATTTAGTCTCTGCAGATGCTATAACTTTTGCGTCAGATGTTGAAGTCTTTCACTTTGAAAAAATCTCTCAAAACAATCCGGTTTCATACATACATGTAAGAACTTACTCAAATCAAAACCGCGCTCCTCCGAAAATATCCTAAAAAATAAACAATTATTACTATTGTCAAAACTATAAATTATACATGTAGGTATTTTTTTGATAAAGCCTCTTTTTAAAAGATGCAGTATCATCAAAAAAACAAAAATTATAAAAATAAATTTTAGGATAAAAAATTATGAAAAAAATATTACTCTCAAGCGCGCTATGTGCAACTTTGGTTTACGGCGATGCAGCAACTCTACTACCTGTTGAAAAAAGAACTTTCGATCAATCAAAATATATTCCGGATATTTCGGCTATTTTAGACTTTTCTTATGTAAATAACAGTGTAGGAGATGATGAGATAGGTCATTTGGAACTTCCGGGCGTTGTTCACGGTCTCTTGGGAGAACATACTCACGGGGATTCAAATCATGCGACATATAACTCAAAGCAGGGTTTTAACCTAAACTATGCAGAACTTGTACTATCTAGCAGCGTTGACCCGCTTTTTAATATGGATGCCGTATTTCATTTTAGCGAAAACGGCGTAGAGATAGAAGAGGCTTACTTTACGACTACCGCTCTTGGCAACGGACTAAGGGGTCGAGGCGGGAAGATTAACTCAAACTTCGGTTACTTAAATGCTCAACACCACCACTACTGGGATTTTGGGGACATGCCTCTTGTTTATGAAGCATTTTTAGGTATGCACGGTATTAATGAGCTTGGCGCTCAACTTCAATGGACGGCTCCGACACCTTTTTATCTTATGGCAGGTTTTGAGGTGCTTCAAGGGGAAAATGAACAAATGTTCGGCAATGCTACCGTGGGTGATGTTGAAAACCCAATAGCAAAAGGCACAAATGCACCTTCGCTTTATGTAGGCTATGTAAAATCATCGTTTGATATAGGCGATACTACGGTTTTTGGAGGTCTCTCTTATGCACAAGGGGATTCAAGGATAGATCACAGTGAAGATGAAACACCTCATGTATTTGGAGGAGAGAGTAAGCTTTACGGAGCTGACTTAGTTATTCTTCACGCTCTTGATTCATACAGCTCAATTAAATGGCAAAGTGAGTACTTAAGCAGGGATATGGATGGAATTCAGTATAACTTAGACCCTAGCGACACTACATCAGTGCTGTCAAATCCAAATATAAATAAAAAACAGAGCGGTCTATACTCTCAACTTGTATATACGCATGACAAAAACTGGAAAATGGGTATAAGGTATGATACAATCTTTAAAAATGATGTAACTTCAAACGGTGTAGATACTAATAAGCCTGATGATTTTAAAAAGTACTCTGCAATGATAGAGTATCACACAAGCGAATTTGCACGTTTTAGAGTTCAATACAATCGCAATGAAGCGATGTACAATGAAGACGGAAACAGAGTTGATGTAAACACTCTTATGCTTCAGGCAAATATAGCTATAGGCGCACATGCCGCTCATAGTTTTTAAAAAGTATAATTTAGTCATTACGAGCCAAACAAAGCAATCCACTATAGACTGCCACGGCTTTTTAAGCCTCGCAGTTACGATTGTCAATAGAAAAAATTGGAGTATATTTTGAAAAAAATATTATCACTTATAACACTTTTACCGCTAACACTCTTAGCCCATCTAAATATTGCTGTTAGTTACCCTTACATAGGTGCTTTAAGTAAAACAATAGGCGGCGATCACATAGAAACAACCGTTCTTGCAAAAGGTAATTGGGACCCGCATTTTATAATTCCGCGTCCCTCGTTAATAGCAAAAGTAAGAAATGCTGATGCTCTTATAATGAATGGGGGTCAGCTTGAAATAGGTTGGCTTCCTCCGCTTTTAAACCGCGCTTCAAATCCAAAAACTGCGCCGAATGCAAAAACATTTTTAAATCTCTCTCACCATGTAGAGCTTATAAATAAGCCATCAAGCGTTGATAGAAAAGACGGCGATATACATCCGGACGGAAATCCACACTTTCATCTAAATCCTCAGAATATTGCTCTTCTTGCAAAAACAATTAAAGAGTTTTTAATCTCAATCGATGGTGAACATAGTGATGTTTATGAGAAAAATTATGCAGAGTTTTTTGAGATGTGGAGTAAAAAGATGATTGAGTGGAATGAAAAAATGGCTGATAAAAAAGGTCTTAAAGTTATACAGTTTCATGATAATCTTGCATACTTTAATAATGCTTATGGACTTGTAAATATCGGCACTATAGAACCTCTTCCGGGAATTCCGCCATCTTCCAAACACACTATTGAGACTATTGAATTAATAGAAAAAGAGCACCCTTGTTGTATTTTACATGATGTCTATCACTCTACTAAAACGGCTGAATTTATATCCGATAAAACAGAAATAAAAGTTATTCTTATGCCTCATGATATAGAAGCACTAGAGGATATTAAAAACCTCGCCTCTCTTTTTGATTATCTTACAAGTACTATAAAATGATAGATATTTTACTTGTTCCCATAGCTCTTGTTATCATACTTGTTATGCTTCACTCATACTTCGGTATGGAAATACTAAAACGCGGAATTATCTTTACGGATTTGGCTATTGCTCAGTTTGCGGCACTCGGTTCTTCTGTTAGTCTTGGCTACTTCCATGAAGAACACTTCTATATATTAACTCTTAGTTTTGCTCTTTTAAGTGCCTTTCTAATTGCTTTTGCATCTACTAGAAAGCTTCATTTAGAGGCTTTTATAGGGATACTTTACGTACTCGGTGCTAGTGGGATTATGATGGTGTTATCCCACTCTGCCGAAGGGATGGAGCATTTTAAATCACTGCTTGCTAGCGATATACTTTTTACACCCCCTAATGAAGTTTTTAAAAGTGCGATTATCTACTCTTTTATAGCTTTGGCTCTTTACTTTTTATACCCTAAACTTAGAGGATTTTTTAAAGAGCTTCTCTTTTTCTCGCTTCTTGCCATAACCGTTACCTCATCAGTCTCACTTGCAGGTGTCTTTGTAGTCTTTGTGCTTTTAATAGCACCGCCGTTTGTAGCTCTGTCTTTAAACTTTAAAAAACCTTTACTAGGGAGTTTCTTTTTTGGATGGTTTTTTAGCATAAGTGCAATTGTAATATCATACTATTATGATTTGCCGACCGGATATAGCATAGTCTTTTTAGGAGCTTTTTTAACAGCCATTTTGGTTTTAATAACATCAAAAAGAGAAACTTAAAAAAATATAAGTTATAAATCTATACTCTTAATTTAAGCTTAGTGTCTGTAAAATCCGAACTATTAAATATCGGAGTTGTTATTCATGCTAAACCTAACATCATTTATAAAGCTTTTAAAAGAGTCATTTAGAGATTTACTTCCTATTATTCTTGTGATAATGTTTTTCCAATTAGTTATCATTCAAAGCGTACCTGATAACTGGTTTAGTACAACCATAGGTTTAGCAATTGTAGGCGTTGGTCTTGCTGTTTTTCTTTTAGGTCTTGAAGTTGGAATCTTTCCCGTCGGAGAAGGTCTTGCAGGTGAATTTGCCCATAAAGGCTCTACTATATGGATACTAATCTTTGCTTTTATGATTGGTTTTGGTACAACAGTAGCCGAACCTGCGCTTGTTGTTATCGCAGATAAATCAGCCGCTATTAGCTGCGGAAGAATTGATGCTACGGTTCTTAGAATGGTTGTTGCATTTTCTGTCGGATTTGCGATAGTTTTAGGTGTTTGGAGGATTATAAAAGGTCATCCTATCCACTACTATATTATTGCCGGATATATTATGGTTGTAGCAGCTACTGCATTTGCACCAAAAGAGATAGTCGGTCTTGCTTATGACTTAGGGGGTGTTACGACTTCAACAGTAACAGTTCCTTTGGTTGCTGCGCTTGGTATAGGCTTAGCCTCTACGATTAAAGGACGGAATCCCGTACTGGATGGTTTTGGTCTAATTGCATTTGCCTCACTTACTCCTATGATTTTTGTACAATTTTATGGGATATATGTTTATCAGTTCGTTGAAGCCGCACAAACTATACTTCCAGTGGCTGAAGCATGTACGACACCGGCATCATTTAACTTTGACATCTTAAGCATATTAAAGGGCTTTTTAAGTGTCATAGGGGATGTTGCACCTATTCTTTTAGTTATTCTATTTTTTCAATATATTATTTTGAAAAAGCCGATTGAGAACTTAAAAGATGTTCTTATAGGTTTTGGACTAGTAATCATCGGTCTTGATGCATTTATAATCGGCTTGGAGATGGGACTTTTCTCACTCGGTGAGACTATGGCACTTGAACTTACTCAAAACGATAGCAATGTTATAATCTACTCATTTGCATTTGCTATCGGTTTTTCAACCACAATGGCAGAACCATCACTTACTGCAATTGCAAAAAAAGCAAAAGAAATTAGTGACGGCAAGATAAACGATTTTGTACTGCGTCTATTTGTTGCTCTTGGAGTAGCTGTCGGTATATCTCTTGGAGCATTTCGTATTGTAAACGGCGGTGAAATTGTTTACTATATTATTGCGGGTTATATGTTTGTTATTGTTCTTACATTTATAGCGCCAAAATATATTATTCCTATTGCCTATGACAGCGGCGGAGTTACTACATCAACCGTAACCGTTCCGCTAGTAGCTGCTCTTGGTCTTGGTCTTGCGACAAATATTGCTGGACGTGATCCTCTTATAGACGGATTCGGTCTTATAGCTTTTGCCTCTTTGTTTCCTATGCTAACGGTAATGTCATACGGTGTAATTACGGAAAAAATGGGTATTAAAGGAGAGCAAGAACTTGAAGAGTTGCACCTTGAAGAGCTTCGTCACGCTCTTGAAGATGCAAACAATATGGGTCTCTCAACCGTTAATGTACAAGGTACTACTAAACGTCACTCATACAAAATGGCATTTTCTGCCGTACATGTAATAGTCCCTCACGAACAAGAAGAACAAGCACTGATAGCTGCAAAAGATGCAGGAGCCAGGGGTGTTACTATTATGCCTGCACACGGTATGGGTCTAGCTAAAATAGACAATTTTTATGCTCGTCTTCAAAATGATTCAACAGACTCAAATCTTATGTTTATAACTCCGAGCAAAAATGTAGATAAAATTATTCACGCAATAATGCATGAGTTGGATATTACCGGAGAGGGAGCCGGCATAGCGTACTCGTATCCGATATCGCATTTAAAAGGCTTGACTCTAAAAATGAGTGATTTATAAAAAAGTCTTTTAAATAGAATATAATTGTAAAAAATGAGGAGATATTATGAATTTTCCTAAAGAATGGACTCAAGAAGAGTTTTTAAAAAACAAAAAAATACTTGAAGCTCAAAATGTAAAGGTTCTGCTCATTGACACTATTTTATCTTCAATCGACTATATTGATACGGTTATATACAACCCTTTTGAACTAAGCAAAGAGCCAAATGGAAGCGTATTTGTCTTTTACTGCGACAGCGGAAAATCAACGCTAAACAGGCTTAATGAGTACAGAAAAAAATTTCCTAACCATCACTGCATTTCCCTAAAGGGTGGACGAAGCTACTGGAGAAAAAACATGACGGTTTTTGATGATTAAGACAGAAAAACAGTTTGAAAAATTTATAAACAACCTACATAATCAAAATTTTTACGATGCGCATGAAGATTTGGAAGTTATCTGGTTTGAGAGAAGATTTGAGCAAAATGATGAAGTAAATCTTTTAAAAGGTTTTATAAATGCTTCTGTTAGCTTTGAACTACATAAAAGAGGCAAAGAAGAAGCTTCAGATAAAGTCTGGAAAAACTATCTGAAATATAGAGATTTGATACACTTCATCAACTCCTCACATGTAGAAAAATATAGTGCAATTATAAAAAAAATAGATGAGGTAAAAAATAGTTTTAAGGATATGAAGGTAGAATTACACGCATGAAAACATTACTATTAACAACACTCATAACAACACAGTCACTTTTTGCATTAGTTTCCATTGCTCCCGTTGAGATAGGGAAAAAACCCGGTTTTTCAAACAGCATAGAGGGTGCGCTTGAAACAACAAGAGGAAATACCGAAAAAGACAGCTATAAAGTCTCGGCAAGAACAACCTATGACAACAACATCGACTACATAGCGTGGGCAGAGGCATCAGGAGCTTATTCAAAATCTAACGGAAAAGAAGATACGAATAAACTGTTTGCTCATACAAGATATATGCACTCTATAACAGACAAAACCTTTATGGGCGAAATCTTTATACAACTTCAAAATGATGAGTTTAAAAGAATTAACAACAGAATATTAGGCGGCGGCGGCGTAAGACTAGAGCTGTTTAATCTGCTTCAAAGAGGTAAAGGGTACTTTGGTATCGGCGGCTTTTATGAAAATATAAATTATGCCAACTCTACAATAAACCCTTCAGAAAACAATTTAAGAGTAAACTCATATTTTGCTTATGCAATTGACCTTAGCAAAACATCTTCGGTTGCTTATGCACTCTATTATCAACCAAAAGCAAGTGATTTCAGCGATACTATCCAATCTCATGAACTTGAACTTAAACTAGGCGTATATAGAGACCTCTTTTTAAAATTTAGCATATCTTATGATAAAGACAACAGACCTCCGGTAGGCGCACAAGATTATGATTTAATTCAAAATACCTCTTTTGTTTACAGCTTTTAATTTTATTGCTTTTTAACTTTATATTTTAAAGGGGTAGAAATGGATTTAACAAAATATTCTGATTTTGTTTTTGCCTATTTGAGCGAATACGGCTTAAAAATCATTGCTGCGGTTGTTATACTTTTTATCGGCAAATCAGCCGTTAAAAAACTTACAGCTTTAATTAAAACGGTAATGATAAAAGCAAAAATAGACCTTACTTTAGTTGAATTTTTAGAAAATGTTATCTATTTCGCACTTTTAATTGTTGTAGTTTTAGCTTCCTTAAATGCTTTAGGTATAAACACGACATCATTTTTAGCAGTTTTTGGTGCCGCTTCTTTAGCTATCGGGCTAGCACTTAAAGATTCACTCTCAAACATAGGTGCCGCCGTACTAATAATAATTTTTCGCCCCTTTAAAGTTGGAGATTTTATAGATGCAGCAGGAGCTTCTGGAATAGTTGAGGATATAAATCTATTTTCTACGGTTATTGCTACCGGCGACAACAAGGTTACCATTGTTCCAAACTCTTCGATAATAAGCGGCAACGTAACAAACTATTCAAACAAAACAACCCGTCGTGTTAGTCACGTTTTTGGCATAGGCTACAACGATGATTTAAAACTTGCAAAAGAGACTCTTTTGCAAATTATGCATGATGATGAGAGAGTTCTAAAAGAACCTGCTCCTTTTGTAGCAGTCGGCGAATTAGGCAGCAGCAGCGTTAACCTTGTTTTTCGTGCATGGGTAAAAACGGAAGATTACTGGAACGTACACTTTGACATGTTAGAGAGAGTAAAACTTACGTTTGATGAAAAAGGCATCTCTATCCCTTATCCTCAAATGGATGTACATGTAAATAAAGAGTCATAAAAAAAGATTTTTTTTGTGCCCTCCCCAAAGATACAAAAACCAAGCTGCTATAAGTGCGATGAAAGTCGCGCTTAAAAATAGATATTTTGGATATAGTTCATACACATATCCTGCTACTATCGCACCCGCAAATGCCCCAAATCCATAGGTTATTCCGGAAAAAAACTGCTGTGCCAATGATTTATGCTTGTACAGATAATACAAATAGCTAATTGCCGCGGAGTGAAAAAGGGCAAAACTAAGAGCGTGAAGTGCTTGTGAGAAGAACAAAACCGATATATTCTGCGGATATAAAAATAGCAAAAACCAACGAAAAGCTGTTACTAAAGTAGTTATTTGAAGAATTAAAAGAAGATTTTTACGAAGCAAAGAGCCTTGAAAATAGAGCATAAATATCTCAACAATAACCCCAAAACTCCAAAGATATATTGTCATATCCAAACTAATCCCATGGTCGGTTTCGTAAATCGTAAAGAAGTTATAAAATGAACCGAAACTTACCTGCATAAGCGTAAGCCCTACCCACAATTTCCAATCGGCAACTATATCTATATCGTTAATCGTATCTTCATGTTTATCTAAAAGTGTGTCTGCTTTTCTAGCTATTATAAATGCCGCTATAGATGTTGTAAATGTTAAGACAAGAAGATATGCAAGAGCAATATTTGCCGAGCTTAAAAATTTTACTAATACAAGTGCAACAAGTATAAATCCTACTGAACCAAAAAGTCTGATTTTACCGTATCTCTCTTTTTTGAGATGTTTTAAAGAGATAAGCTCTATGTATGGAAGCACAAGACTAAGTCCTACACCCAAAAATATATTTGAAAATAGAAGTTTATAAAAATTATCCAATGAAAAATAAAAAGAAACAGAGCTTAAACACATTATCAAAAGTGCAACATTAAAGCTTGTTACGTTAATTTTAAGCCCTTTTATAAAAGCAAAAGGAACTATAAAACGAACCAAAGGAGCAGCTGCAAATATGATGCCTATATCGCTTGCTGCGTACCCTGACATGGATAAAACTTTCGGTAAAAATATTATATAAACACCGATAATTGAGAAGTAAAAAAAGTAAAATATAGCTAATAGTAATGACATTTGGGATTATAACCTATTATTGTGACAAAATTGTGCTATAATTTTTTTAACTTAAATAAACATAACAAATAAAAATTAAATGGAGGGGCTGTTAGAATGTTAAAAGAGATGAAAGAAGATGACTTTATAGTATCAAAAACCGACCTAAAAGGTCGTATAACTTACTGTAATCAAATTTTTATGGAGATGGCTGAGTACAGCGAAGATGAGCTGCTTGGAAAACCGCATAGTATAATCAGGCATCCGGATATGCCAAAGGCAGTTTTTAGATATTTATGGGATGTTATACCGAAAAAGCAAGAAGTTTTTGCCTATGTTGTAAACAAAACAAAAAATGGTAACGATTACTGGGTATATGCAAACATAACTGCAACGCTAGATGTAAAAGGCAACATAGTTGACTACTACTCGGTTAGAAGAAAACCAAATCCAAAAGCTATTGAAGTTATCATACCTGTATATAAAAAGATGATTGAAGTCGAAAAAAAAGAGGGTGTTGACGCATCATTTAAAATTTTAACAGACATATTAAAAGAAAAAGGAGCAAGTTACGATGAGCTTATTATCTCTCTTCAAAACCAATAAAAATAAACAAAAACATGAGCAAATGCATGACTTAGTCATTAAAGTACTAAAAGATGCTGCCGATGGAAAATTAAGCGGAAGAATTACAAATATACCAAACGACAATTCAAAAGAATCTGCATTTGCATGGACCATTAACGATGTTCTTGATCAGCTTGAAGCTTTTATGAGAGATGTTGAAACATCTATAGAGAGTGCTTCAGTTGGCAAAACATACAGAACAACAAACCCTGCTGGACTGCATGGAATATTTCGCACGACTTCTGAAAAATTAAAACTGGCAATTTCATCAATCTCTATGGGATATGAAACTAAAATAAAAAGCGCTCTATCCGATAAACTAAGCCAACTGGGTGGAGGGATAGGCACAGGTTTGGAAGTGATACAAAAAGATATTGTAGCATCTCAAAACGGTTCTGATGAAATTTCACAAGTTGCCTATAAAACTGCGGATTTATCGGCAAAAAGTCTTAATAGCGTTATGGAAATCAGTGAAAAACTAAACGTGCTTGTCAGTACTATCTCTACATCTAATGAAACTATTATCAATCTTGAGCAGAGATCAAGAGATATATCAAACGTGGTAGGTCTCATCAAAGATATTGCAGACCAAACAAATCTACTTGCACTCAATGCGGCTATTGAAGCGGCACGTGCCGGTGAGCACGGCAGAGGGTTCGCGGTTGTCGCAGATGAGGTTAGAAAACTAGCAGAGCGCACACAAAAAGCTACGCAAGAGATAGAGATAAATATATCCACTCTTCAACAAGAGACAAACGATATGAGAAGCAATTCCGACAATATCTCCGATATCGCTTATGAGTCTAATGATGTAATTCACGAGTTCCAAAAAACATTTGAAGAGCTAAACTCTTATGCAAATAGATCATCCGAAGTCTCATCAAGGATAAATAATAAACTGTTTACCACATTGGTAAAGGTTGACCATATTATTTTCAAATCAACTGCTTACTCAGCAGTTTTAAATGCTAATGCAAATAAAAATTTTGTGGATCATAAAAACTGCCGGATGGGCAAATGGTATCTCGGCATAGGAGAAGAGAAGTTCGGTCATACCAAGGTATTCAAAGAGATAGACGCAGTACACGCTAAAGTACACGACTCCGTTCTTAAAAATCAACTATTTATAAAAGACAACAGTGTCTTAAAGTTAGATCATCCAACGAAAGTCTATGAAAACTTTGTTGAGATGGAGAATGCGTCGAATGTGTTATTTGGCAAATTGGACGAAATGGTTGAAGAGGGAAGCAGAATTAATAATAAAAAGTAACTATTTACTTATTATTAACTTATAATAAATATAATTTTATATCTCGATTATGTTCAACCCCTTTCATAGTTTGAGATATTAAATACTACCTATAAATTATTTTAGTTATCCTGCCCATTCTCCTTGTGGCGTGGATAATTATGCTAAACTTTCATCATGAAAAAAATTATCCTAACAACTCTTAACTCAAGATATACCCATACCTCTATCGCGCTTAGATATCTATATGCAAACTTATCACAACTGCAAGATGATGCAATAATATTAGAATTTAGCATAAACGATGCCGTACAATCAATTGCACAAAAAATACTTGTTCATAATCCAAAAATAATAGGTATAGGTGTATATATCTGGAATGTTTCAGAGGTACGTGAACTTATACATGTAATAAAAAAAGTATCCCCCGATACAAGAATCGTCTTAGGCGGACCGGAAGTTTCCCATGAACCTTTTCGCGTAAATCTTGATAGTGCCGATTTTATTATTCAAGGCGAAGGAGATTTTGCTTTTTATGAACTTTGCAAAGATATTTTAGGTGATAATGAGCCAAAAGAAAAAATTATAAAAATGGGTATGCCCTCTTTAAAAAATCTAAAACTTCCATATAAATTTTACACGGATGAAGATATAAAAAATCGCTATATCTATGTAGAAGCTTCAAGAGGATGCCCGTTTGAGTGTGAATTTTGCCTATCTTCTATGGACGAAAAAGTAAGATCGTTTAATCTTGATGAGCTTTTAGAGGAGTTTGAGCTTCTTTGGCAAAGAGGCGCTAGAGCATTCAAGTTTATAGACAGAACTTTTAACCTAAATATAAAAACCGCAAATAGACTTTTGGACTTTTTTTTAGAAAAAACTCCTCCATACTTTGCCCATTTTGAAGTAGTTCCAGATCATTTTCCAGATTCGATAAAAGAGAAAATCAGCAAATTCCCGGATGGGGCTTTACAACTTGAGATAGGCATTCAAACCCTAAATCCTATAATTGCAGATAATATCTCAAGACCGCTAAAGCTTGATAAAATAAAAGAGAATATAAAGTTTTTGGAGCACGAAACAAAAGCCCATATACATCTTGATTTGATAGTTGGACTTCCGGGAGAATCGCTAGAGAGTTTTGGGAAAAACCTAGACGAACTTGTAAGCCTAAGTGGTTGTGAAATACAAATAGGAATCCTAAAAAAATTATCCGGTACATTCATAAATCGTCATGACATAGAACACGGCATGATTTACAGCGATATACCGCCTTATGATATCTTGCAAAACTCACAACTCTCTTTTAGCGACATAGGCATTATGAAAAGATTTTCAAGATTTTGGGATTTGACATACAATAGCGGTAATTTTAAACGAAGTATAGAACTAATTTGGCAAGACGGAAGCGTATTTGAAAATTTTTATGATTTTAGTATCTGGATTTATACTCAAACGGACTCTACATGGCAGATTTCACTTCAAAGATTAGGAGAACTTCTCTTTACTTATCTTTGTGAAGTTAAAATGATAGATGCAGAGCTTGTAGCAAAATATATGCTAGAAGATATGATGAAACTTCAAGGGCGAACAGTACCGATTTATCTAAGACCATACGCCGATAATTTTGAAAAAAAGAGCAAAAACGGGACGTCGGGCTTCAATAAAAGACAGCACTAATATTGTAAATATTTGGATATAATCACTCCATGCTTAGGTTAAAAACACTTATATTATTGCTACTGTTTTTTGCAAAGATAATATTTGCAAATGAACCTTATATAGATAGAGCGTTGCTTGATGAAATCGGTAACAAGTATAATGTATTTGCAAAAAAAAGATTTTTTTTCCTTCAGGAGGCTCTTGATAGCGTTAAAAATAAGAGTGATTTAGAAAAACTAGAAGCGGTAAACAGTTTTTTTAATGATGTCAGATACGGAAGTGACATGAAGGTTTACGGCAAAAAAGATTACTGGGCAACACCATGGGAATTTTTAGGCAATGATATGGGAGATTGTGAAGACTACGTTATAAGCAAATATTTTGCTCTTAAGTATCTTGGTGTTGATTATAAAAAGCTATATTTTACTTATGTTCGCTCTACAAACTTCAAAGAACCGCACATGGTTCTAACTTACTTTGAAACGCCTAGAAGCGAACCACTGATTTTAGACAACAATAACCACAAAATATTTCCCGCATCACAAAGAAAAGATTTGACTCCAATCTATAATTTCAACGGGGATGTACTTAACAAAATAGGCACAAGCGGAAAATCTCACCAAAAATGGGATGAGCTAAAACTCAACATGCAAAGGAAAAAAATATGACGCTTTTTAAACAGATAGCTCTTATGCTATCACTATTTTTATTCATAATATTAACGACGGTTTTAATATTAAATTTTCAAAGTGCAAACAAGGGTGCTCAAGAGAGGCTGTATGATGATGCCAAAAATACGGCAACTTCACTCTCTCTTTCGCTTGGAAGTGCAAACGGTGAACTCTCAATGATGTCAACTATGATAAATGCAAATTTTGACAGCGGAAATTACCGCAATATTACCCTTCTTGATGTTGAGAACAATACTCTTTATGAGAGAAAAAACGAAAGCGATATAAAAGTTGTCCCTACTTGGTTCAGAGAGCTTGTAAACTTAAAAGCGCCTGTCGCCTATGCAAATGTTTCTAACGGTTGGAATCAAGTTGGAATACTACATGTTCAAAGTGATGCAACCTATGCGTATAAACAGCTTTATGTCATTCTTATAGATTTACTAATCTCTTTTATGGTTATTGCACTCATTAGCCTTATCATACTTAGCTTGTTGCTGCACACTATTTTAATACCTTTAAAAGAGGTTCAAAGACAAGCTGCGGCAGTTATTAGAAACGAGTTTATTACGCAAAATAAAATTCCATATACTAAAGAGTTTAAAGACGTAGTTTTGGGAATGAACAACATGGTTTCAAAAGTAAAAGCTATGTTTGATAAAGGAAACGAAGAGTTAAAAGCTCAAAAAGAGTTAGAGTACATTGACCAAAATACACAACTTAGAAATCGTAAATATTTTATAGACAAACTTCCTGCATACTTAAAAGTTGATGCTTCTAGCGAAGGCGGTGTAAATTTATTAATAGCTATTAGCGGAATTATCGAAGCAAACGAAAAGATAGGTCATAAAAGCGTAGATAACCTCTTTTTAGATATTGCAAATATTTTTAGACAAAGCACCAAAGATATCAAAGATTCAATTATTGCAAGAATGAACGGAACTGAGTTCTCCATGCTTTTGCCAGATTGCACGAACGACAACGCGATGACGTTAGCAAAAAATATACAAAACTCTTGTAAAGAGGCTATTGATGAAGCAGGTCTTGATTCGGACGAAACATTTATATCGGTAGGTCTTTATGAGTATAATCATAAAAACAGCATTGCCGAACTCTTCTCACGCTCCGACAATGCACTTGCTCAAGCAAAATTCAATCATGAAAGAATTCACTTAGAAAAAGCAGAAAATGCCGTTGAAGTAATGGGCAAAGAGGCTTGGAAAACAATCATAAATGAAGCGATAGAAAATAACAAATTTAGTTTTGTATCTTGGAATGTTATAGATACAAAATCTAAAAAACTTGCACATAATGTTCTTAGCATAAATCTTAATATTGACAAAAACACCTCTTACAGTTATGCTCAATTTATGGCTCCTGCTATTCAATTAAAACTAAGTAACGATATTTATAAAAAAATTATTCCTATGCTATTTAAAAATTCACATGTAGCGCTAAAAAGCGGCTTGATTTACTCTCTTAGATTACCGCAGGAGTATCTGGAAAATGCAGCAACATATCATGATTTGAGTGAACTACTACGTATTTATGCGTCAACCCTACCTTTTAGATTAATTATAGAGTTGCCTGATAAACTTGTTCACCAAAACTCAAGAAATATCAAAGACTACATAGAATTATTTAAAAAATACAGTATTGAAATCGGTATATTCGAGTTTATAGGCGAAGGCGATGACTACCAATACTTACAGGATTTAAGACCTATTTATATAAAAGGCGAGAGTAATTACTTTTTGACTCAAAATACTCAGTCATTATCTGCACTAAGACTTATTACAGATACGGTAGGTATCTCGCTTATAGCAGTAGGCGTTATGAATATAGAGACGTTAGAGAAATTAAAAAATAAAGATATTCATACTGTTCAAGGATATGTAACAGAAATAACTCAAATTTAAATATCTTTTAATTACATTAAAGGTAACATTAACAATATTTAATAAAAGGGGTAGTTGGTGTTCTTTAATAAAAATGAGAAGCTTGTACGTGATTTACATGTAAAAGATAAAGAGATAGATGAGTTAAAGAAAGAGCTTGAAGAAGCAAATCTAACAATCTCAAGTCTTGAAAAAAAAGTAGAGCATGTTAATAATAACCAAATTATGAATGAGCTTATAAAGTCGTTAACGGGAAATTTGACAGATGCATGTTCAAACGACATGTCTCTTCTTCAAATCGGTTTAACAGACAATCTTAAAGCATTGGAAGATATAGATAAAAGAAGCGGATTAAATAGCGATAGTGCGCAAGATGCATTAGTAGATGTAGATGCTCTTATGCAGACAATGGGTTCTCTTTTAGAACACATCACAAGCACTTATGAACAGGTAAGTACACTAAACACAAATGTTGAAAGCATATCAAGCGTTATTAACCTTATCAAGGATATAAGCGACCAGACAAATCTTCTTGCTCTAAATGCGGCTATTGAAGCGGCTCGTGCGGGAGAACACGGCAGAGGATTTGCAGTTGTTGCAGACGAGGTTAGAAAACTTGCAGAACGCACTCAAAAAGCTACAAGCGAAGTAGAAATAACAGTCCAAAGCCTAAAACAAAATACGCAAGAAGTACATGAACACTCTAGATCTATGGAAGAGTTATCAACAAATTCAAATTCACAAATAGACTCTTTACAAGAAAAAATGAACGAACTAAAAGAGAGTTCGGTAGCAATTCTTCGAGAAAACCAAGATGTTACAAACTCTATATTTATGGTTCTAGTTAAACTTGACCATCTTTTATTTAAGTCAAACGGGTATAAAGTAGTATTTAAAGGACAATCAGATATTACTTTTGCGACTGATACAGAGTGTCGTTTAGGAAAATGGTACGCACAAGGTATCGGCAGAGAAAAATTTAGCAAAACATCAAGTTTCTCATCTCTTGAAGCACCGCACAGAGATGTACATGTTAACATTAAAAAAGCTGTTGATTGTGTTGCAAGAGGTACATGTACCGAGGAAGCGAAAAATGTTATGACATACTTTAGTGATGCTGAAAAAGCAAGTCAAAAAGTTATACAAATATTAGACGCTATGCTAAGAGAAGAAAAAAACAGCAGACATCACTAGTTTTTTAGACTAAACTTTTCTTGAGTTTAGTCCTTTTACTATCGCATCACCTATCTCTTGTTTATATTGGGGATTTGCTCTTCCTAATTCTCTGTCAAAGCCTAGTATCAAATCCTTGTTTGTATTTGGATGTCTGCATATTTTATAAATTATATCCATGTAAATATCAAAATCTGCATGCGACTTTACACCAAACTTCTTCTCTATTTTGCCGTGATGTTTTATAATCAAATTAATTGCTTGAGCTAATTTGTCCTCATCCGATTCTTTATCTTTTAAGATTTCAATAAGAGCGTCTAAATCTGTATTTAGTACAGAATCATCTTTTGCACTCTTTACTTCCACCTCAAGGGGTGCTTCCTTTTTGGATTTAACTTTTTTATTGGGATTTAAAAATAACATAAACACCAACACTGCCAAAAGTGCAATTAGTCCCACAATTGATTTGATAATTAAGTCTGCTTCCATGATTAGCGCTTTTTTTATTATATATTACAATAAATTTAGACAAGTAACCTGACAAATTAATACAAAAATGACACAAAATTTTTTAGGTGTCTTGAAAATAGCTATTTTTGGGGTTTAAAAGAGGTGTGGTGGACAGTGAGGGATTCGAACCCTCGGTAGAGTTAACTACGGCCGCGTTCCAGGCGACTGGATTAAACCAACTCTCCCAACTGTCCATGTGGAGATGCAATTCTAGCTTTAAAAGACTTAATTAGCTATTTAAAATCTCCTATTATATAGAAAAATCACTATAATCATATTTTTGCAAATCTATATAATATTTTTTACCTATCATAACGATTCTGGAGTCATGCTTTGACTGCTCTTTAAACTTCTCTTTTATTTTTAGTATCTTTTTCTTTGAGAAATCTTTACTTTTTAAATATTTATTTAAAGAGATTAGTCTGCGGCTCTCAAACGGCTCTTCTTCTATCTCTTGCTCTTCAATTTCAGCTTCAAATAGTTCTTCTTCAACTTGCAATTCATTTTGTGGAGTGTTTAGCATAAATTTTGAAGAGATAGCACTCAATATATTTTTTAACTGTTCATCTTTTTCTTTATATATCTGCTCAATTTTTATTCTCTCTTCAACTAGCATCTTCTCTTTTTGGTCTCTTAAACTTCTGGTTTCACTCTCAAGAGTTTCTACTTTTTGCTGAAGCTTGACATTTTGCTCCTCAAGAAATTTATAATATCTGTCGTCTGCATGATGTGTTTGTGCTTTTATATTTGTTTTTTTTGCCGTCACCATTTGAGAGCTATCATTAACATCAACTATAACAAGCTTTACACCATCTTCAACAATACTCTGCAATGAGCCTCTTCTTATCCTGTTATGAATCGCCTCTTTTGATACACCCAACTGCTCTGCAGCATCAGAAATAGTAAGCTTTGTCATGTAAATAGCCTTTATCTCATATTTTCAAAAACTAAAGGAGCTTCCCACTCCATTGAGCGAATCGTAGAGATAACCTTTTGTAAATCATCTATTTTTCCACCTTTTACTCTAATTGAGTCACCCTCTATCTGCGCGGTTACTTTTAGTTTTAGGTTTTTAATCTCTGCCGTTATCTTTTTTGCCTCTTTTGAATCGATATAATCAACAATTTTAAACGTAACTTTTCTGTTGTTTCCACTTGAGTTTTCCGTTTTTAGCTCTTCTAAAACTTTTGAGCTGAGATTTTGTTTCAAAAGTTTTGTTATAACAATATCTTTTAAAGCATCAAGTTTATTATCGCTGGATGCTATTAAGACCAATTGCTTATCCTTTTCTTTATAATCAACTTCGTAAGTAGTCCCTTTAAAATCATAACGATTTGCAACCTCTTTATCAACAAGATTTATTGCATTTTTAAAACTTTGCATATCAATTTTTGCACTTATATCAAATGAATACTCTTTTGCCATAGCCGACACTCCATATTTAAAACTAACTGTTTTGATTATATAACAAACAAAATCTAAAATAACTTAAAAGCTTAATCCACCGCCGAAATTGATAAAATTCGGATCCATATAACCCTGCATTGAACTCTTTGCTCTTAGTTTTTCTATATCTGCTTTACTTGAAATTCCCTGCGGACAAACAAGTGTACACTCATTGCAAAGTGTACAGTCCCATACTCCGTTTGTCTGAATCGTATCAATTTTATTTTTTTGATTTTGTTCTCGTTTATCACTAACATATCTCCAGATTCTAGTTAGCGAGAACGGTCCTAAGAATTCGCTATTAACGCTATAAACGGGACATGCACTATAACAAGAGCCGCATAAAATACAGTCGCTTTGAAGCTCATTTAATTTTTCGTCTATCTGTGAAAGTAAAATATTTTCTACCTCTATACTCTGCCATGCCTTTGCTTTTGCATTAAAACCATAAGCTTTATCCATATCTACAACCAAATCACGAATAACGGGAGCATTATTTAACGGCTCAATCAAATCTCCCTCTTTTACATGATATGAACATGCCAAAACTTCTCTCCCGTTTACCCGCATAGCACAACTGCCGCATACACTGCTTCTGCATCCGCTGCTGTATGTCAAAGATGAGTCAATCGTAGTTTTTATCTCATTTAAAACTTCCAAAAGAGTTCTATTTTGTATCTCAACATCATACTCTATAATACTCTCTCGTTTTATATTAATCTTCATAACTAACCGTCCCATTATTATCTATAACCGTGTGAAACATAAATTTATTATCTGAATTTGGAAAATCAACTCTAAAATGAGCACCCCTACTCTCATCTCGATTTATTGCAGAGATTAAAATAAGCTCACTTATCTCTAACATATTTTTAAACTCCAAAAACTCTATCAAGTTTGTGTTATACTCTTTTGTTTTATCTCCTACTCCCATTTTTGAGAGATTACGTTTCATCTTTTTTACTTCATCTAAAACACTTTGCAACTCAGTTTTATCTCTTTTAATTCCTACATGTTTATAAAACAGTTCGCCTAATTTTGCTTGATTTTCATAAAAATTCATCTCGTTTGTATAATTCATTATAATTGTAATATTTTTTTCAAAAATGGTTTTTTGTTCTGTTATATCTACTTCTTTATCAAAATTTTTAGCATATATTGCAGCATTTTCTCCGGCTTGTTTACCAAACACGACTAACTCCAAAAGAGAATTTCCACCTAGTCTGTTTGCTCCATGAATCTTGTGGTTTGCACACTCTCCGACTGCGAAAAGCCCATTTATACATGTAGAAGAGTTTTCATCGACTTCAATGCCGCCCATCGTGTAATGTGCGGCAGGTTTAATCGGTATCAAATCAGACAAAACGTCTATATTTTCATATAGCTTTGCCAATTTTGCCTCTTGAGGCAGCTCGTTTTCTATAAACTCTGCTCCTAAATGACGAATATCAAGATAGATATCCTCGCCTTTTTTTATCTCATCATATATAGCTTGAGAGACCTCATCGCGAGGCGCCAACTCATTTGTGAAGCGTTCTAATTTAGAGTTTACAAGATAACCTCCTGCGCCTCTTGCACTCTCAGATATAAGAATAGAGGAGTTTTTAAGTGCAGTCGGATGAAACTGTATAAATTCCATATCACTTACTCTTGCTCCTGCTCTTAGCGCGGCCGCAATTCCGTCTCCGGTTTGAGCAGTTGAGTTTGTTGAATATTTGTGAAAAATTCTACTGTATCCGCCGGTAGCTACAATAACACTTGGGGATTTATAAATCTCTATTTCACCGCTTCTTTTATTTAGCACGCTTACACCGCACACATAACTTTTGTTATCGTTATCTTTGTTTGTTATAAATTCTAGCAAATATCTCTCATTTAAAATTTCTATTTTTGCTTCCAAACATCTGTCATAAAGTGTATGAAGAATTTTAAGTCCCGTATAGTCTTGTGCGTAACATGCGCGAGCGGCGTATGCGCCACCTAGTTTTCTTTGTGCAATTTTTGACTCTTTTGTTCTGCTAAAAGGAACTCCGATGCTATCAAGCCACTTAACTGCTTTTGGTGCCTCATTGCACATATATCTTACACTTTTTTCATCTGCTAACGCATTTGCTGATTTGAGAGTATTTTGTACATGTATCTCTATGCTGTCCCCATTTTCCTGCGATAAAACTGCATTTATACCACCTTGAGCCATACATGTTTGGCTTCTTGTAGGATACTCTTTTGTTATAATGATTACTTTTGCACCGCTCTTATAAGCATTCAAAGCAGCTACAAGAGCCGCTCCCCCTGCTCCTACAACTATTACACTATTATTCATTCTCTTCCTTATGTACACATATCTCTATTATAAATTTTGCGCCGTCTTTAATATTTTGGGCATATATTTTACCGTTACGGTGCTGCTCAATAATATTTTTTGACATGTTAAGACCAAGTCCCGTACCGTTTTTATCAAGTTTTGTAGAGAAGTAAGGGTCAAAAATTTTATCTATTATATCTTCGGCTATACCTCCGGCATTATCGCTTATCTCCATTACGGCAACATCACCTCTGTCATAGCTTTTAATAACTATTTGTGCATCTTTTACACTATATTGTCTAAACTGCTCTTTTGCATTATTTATTATATTGAGTACAACTTGAATATACTCGTTTTTATACAACATGACTCTATTTTTTGAACCTAACTCTAAACATAAATCTATATTTTCAGATGACAAACTATCTTCAAGAAGTCCATAAGCCTGTGATATAGGACTGTTTAAACTTGTCTCTTCCTTAAGCTTGTTTGGCTTATGAAAATTGCTAAAATCTGAAACGATGCTGCTTAAATTCTGAGTATTTAAAGCAATTTTGTTTAACTTCTCATTTAAAAACTCTAAAAAATCATCTCTTTGTTTTTTATTGCATAAATCATACTCTTCAAGTTCTATTGCCATCACCATAGATATATGCAGTGCTGAAATTGCACTAAGAGGCTGTTTCCACTGATGCGCTATCATGCTGACAATCTCTCCCATTTGAACCAACCTAGATTTATGAAGCAGATATGTATCTTTTTTTTGCATTTCACTGACTGCAGAAGAGACCTTTGATTCAAGTGTTTTATTTAACTCTAGCAGTTCATCTTTTAACCTCTCCAATTCAATATTTTTTCTATTTAAAAGATTTTGCTTATAAAAAACTATGAAAAATATAAATATTATAAAAATAATAACCTCTTTTAAATACCCAAAATTTACATTTTTGACATAGTTTATCGATGCCCATTCGCTGAAAAAATTGTTAATGTCCGAGTGCTTAATACTTTTTGAGAGTTTTTCAAAAATTTCAAATAACATGTAGTTATCGTCACTAACACCAAAAGATATGCCTACCTTATCATCAAATTGCCCAGATATTTTTAAATTTTTGTTTTGTATATTTTTAAAAACGTAAGCAGTTGTTATTAGATTATCTATATAACCGTAATATTTTCCCTCTTCAACACCCTTAAATCCATCTTTTAACGACTCCACATAGTTTAATTTAATATTAGGGTATCTTCTTTTTAAATCTAATGTGAAAGCATTTTTTTCAATGACGGCAAGCTCTTTATCTAAAATATTCTCGATATCAAGTATATAGTGTTCTTGTGTATTTGTAACTATAACCAACGGTTCATAGTGATAGGGAGTCGTATATTTAACTCCATTTTCTTTTTGCGAATTATTTGCAATCGGAAGCAAATCACACTTTTTATCTATAACTGCTTGAAGTGACTCTTCCCATGTTTTTGTATATACAAGTTTATATGGAATTTTTACGCTCTCTTTTGCTAAATTTAAAATATTGGAGCCTATACCGATAAATTTACCCTCTTCAATAGCACTTATAGGAAGTGAAGATGGAGCAACGCATACATGTATTTCTCCTTTTTGCCTTAAATATCTCTCCTCTTCGTCGCTTAAGAGCCTCTCTTTGATACTAAATATGGCTCTATCTAAATTAACATCTGATTCTACCAATCCCATAACTCTATATATATCTAAAATTCTCTCTACTTTGTTTTTTTCGATACTTCCAAGCGGTATATTATTTACGTAAGAGAGTTTTTTAAGTTCAAGTGCTTCAAACATCAAAGCATCTCTTGACTTCTTTGAAGAGTTGTATTTTTTATAAATGATATCAACAGTCTCTTCTATATTATCAAAAGCATACTCCCAACCTCTTAACGATGCCCTTTTAAAAGCATCACTTCTCTGAGGATATTTTGTCGCTTCTTCTTGTGACGTGAAAAGGATATCGCCGTAAAAATCAAATCCTCTATCTTTTGGAGAAAAAAGCTTAAACTCCACACCTTTTTTATTTAATAAATATGGCTCATTTGAGATATAACCGGTATATAAGTCTATATTTTTACTTATCAAATCTTCAATATTAAACGTATGACTTTTAAATTCTATGCTCTTTTTGTCAGTATTGGTCGAGTTTATCATTGCATAAACAGATACTGCCTCAACTGCATCCTGTGTTATCATAACCTTTTTACCTGCAAAATCCTTTACATCTTTTATACCTGATGATTGCAGTGCAATTAAAGTAATGGGCGATGATTGAAAAATTGCACTTAAGAGACAAATATCTTTACCTTTTGCATAGTACCAGATTAGGCTTGAGCGCCCAATGCCGTAAGTTGTTTTTCCTCTTAATACATCAGAGACAACGTCGGTCTCATATTTAAACTTTTTTATATCTACGTCAAAACCCTCTTCTTTGTAAAAGCCTTTCTCTTTGGCTATATAATAACCGGCAAACTGAAACTGATCTAACCACTGAAGCTGCAAAGAGACCTTCTGTATAGGTTGATTTTGTGAAGCAGAAAGAGAGATAAACAGAGATAAAATAATAAATAGATACTTCATAGATTCACGCTCCTGCTAAATTATATCATAAGGGTCAAAATGTAGTATCTTGCAACCCTTAAACTTCCGGCAATTATAACAAACCAAACAAACTCAAGTCTAACAATACCTGCAACTAATGTTAGCGGATCACCTATTATGGGTAGCCATGAAAGTACGAGTGCATAGTAACCGTATAGATGTCCGTAATCGTAAGCCTTTGTTCCTATTTTTGATGATAAAAGTTTTGTTTTTGTTTTTTCATAAAGCAGGTAACCTAAAAAGTAGTTCAATATAACGGCAAGCACATTACCCAATGAGGCAAAAATAAGCGCATTAGAGTTTGGCATACCGTTAGCTAAAACTGCGAGAAAAGCGACTTCTGAACTAAAAGGCAAAACGGTAGCCGCTAAAAAAGAGGATAAAAAAAGAGCAAATTCAGTAATAGTAGCTACTTTTGAAAAGATTTTATATTTTCAATAACAGAAGCAATAAGTCTATCTCTCGCTTCTACGCTTGCCCAAGCAATATGAGGAGTTATGTAGAGTCTATCCCTATTTTTTACATGTAAAAAAGGATGGTTTTCTTCCATAGGCTCTTTTGTTAAAACATCAAGAGCAAAGTAGATACTCTTCTCGTCAATTATTCGTGCAATAGCCCTCTCATTGATGATACCGCCGCGTCCAATATTTAAAATAACTGCATTTTCTTTACATATTAACAGTTGTTCATAGTCCAAAAGATTGTCTGTTTTTTCATTTAAAGGTGCGTGAATAGAGATGATATCACAAGTTTTTAGAAGTTCTTCCAGCTCTACATGTATAAAATCTTTTGAGCTATTTTTACCGCTTGTAGAGTAGTAGCATATCTCTATTCCAAACGCTTTTGCTATATTTGCAACACCGCGACCTATAGCGCCTAAACCTATAACTCCCCATCTTTTGCCTTTTATCTCAAAAAACGGTTTTGAAATATCGGTAAAGATTTTACTTCTTGAGTATGAGCCATCTTTAACATACTCATCATAATACTTTGAGTGTCCTATAAGATAAAAGAGCATTGAAAACGTATGCTGTATTACTGAGTCTGTAGAGTAACCTGCTACATTTTTTACCTCTATACCTCTTCTTTTTGCGGCGTCCAAATCAACATTATTCATACCTGTTGCGGCAACACAGATAAGTTTTAATGTTGGTGTATTTAACATGTGAGTTTCTGATATAACAACTTTGTTAGTAACAATAACATCGCAATGCATTATTCTTTCTTGTGTCTCATTAGGAGAAGTTGTTTGAAAAACTTTAACATCCCCAAGTTTAAAAAACCTGCTTAAATCCGATTCGCCGAATGTTAAAGCGTCAAGTAAAACAATTTTCATGCCTGTCTTTTCTCTTTAAATGTCTTTAATTTTTGTTATTAATTCTCTTGATTTTGACAGTGCTTTTTGTACTTCATCAAAAACAAGTGCAACAGCAAGTCTTCTGCCTTTATGAGCTTCTGGCTTACCAAAAACTCTAACAAAACTATTATCACTAAATAGACTATCATCCACATCAATAACAGGAGCATAGTTGTGAGCCTCTGATTTAAATGCCGCAGATGCACCGGAACCATAAAACGTAAAGCCTAAAGGAAGTCCTAAAACTGCTCTTAAATGAAGTGCAAACTCGCTTTGAGACTGTGTTATAAGCGTAACCATTCCCGTATCATGCGGACGAGGAGAAACTTCTGAGAAATAAACTTCATCACCCTTTACAAAAAGCTCTACTCCAAAAATACCTCTGCCACCTAGACCATCCGTAATTTTCTTAGCTATCTCTTGTGAACGCTCTTTTGCTAGCTCGCTCATCTGCATCGGCTGCCATGAAAAAACATAATCGCCGTCTCTTTGCTCATGACCTATAGGTTCACAAAAAACAGTCTCTTTGCCGTTTCTAGCCGTAAGCATCGTTATCTCATAATCAAAATCAATAAATGCTTCAACTATAAGTTCGCTTGCATCGCCTCTTGCCTCTTTAGCCATCTCCCAGGATGCAGGAATATCATCAATGCTTCTTGCCACACTTTGACCATGCCCAGACGAGCTCATAACAGGTTTTATAACACATGGGAATCCCATACGTTTTGCCGCTTCCTTTAAACCCTCTTGTGTCGTTACAAACTCATAAGGTCCTGTTTTAAGCCCTAACGCTTCTGCGGCAAATGTACGAATATTTTTTCTATTCATAGTTTTACTAACAGCATCAGCATTTGGAATAACGTTATACCCATTTTTCTCAGCCTCAAAAAGTGCATCTATACTGATTGCCTCTATCTCTGGTAAAATATAATCAGGTTTTTCACGGTAAATAATTTCTAAAACTGCATCTTTATTTTGCATATTTACGACGTATGAGCGGTGTGCTACATGATGAGCGGGTGCATTTTCATATCTATCAACTGCTACAACCTCAAGACCGAGCCTTTGAGCCTCTATTGCGACCTCACGACCTAGTTCGCCTGAGCCTAGTAACATGATTTTTTTTGAATTTGATTTTAGCGGAGCGGAGAATTGCATAAAAATTCCTTCTTTTTTATTGAAGGAATTATATCCAAATCGGATTAAAACCTTATTGTTTTAATCCTATTAGAGTTTGAAGAAGCTGATCGGAAGTGGTAATTGTTTTACCGTTTGCCTGATAACCTCTTTGAATAATTATAAGTTGTGTTAATGAGCGTGACAAGTCAACATTTGATGCTTCAAGCGCAGATGACTGCATAAATCCGCGCCCTGCCGTTGCCGCTGTTCCGATTATCGGGTCACCTGAGTTGGCAGTTTGTGTATAAACATTCCCGCCTTCGGTTGATAGACCCTCATTATTTGTAAATTTTGCCATACCGATTTGTGCCAAACCAAAAGAACGACCGTTTGAAAATGAACCGATTAAAGTACCGCTTTGATCTATCCTGATACCTACTAAATCCCCGCCCGTATAACCGTCTTGAGAGATTCCCGATGTTGATGAAACAGAATCAAAACTTGTCATACCGTCAAATCCGTTTGCAGTTCCTAAGTTGATAGCGACTTGTTGGTTTGAAGCAGAACCGTTATTTGCGGTAAATGAGACGTTTGGAGGGTTAAAAGTCGCTAATGAACCGTCATTGTTAAATCTTATAGAACCGGTTTTTTCATTAGTGGGAGCAACAGTATCAATTGTTGCAGGTTCAGGAACACTTATTTTCATATTCCATGTACTACCTGTAGATGAGTCAACAGCTACTTTTCTATATTCAGTTCTAAGAGTATGTTTTGAACCCAACGAATCGTAAATATCTATACTAGCGGAGTGCGTTGCTGCATTAAAACTTTGTGAAAATGCTTTTCCGGTAGTTCCTGAAGGCAGTGTTGAACTTAACGCTTCCATGTTTCTTGTAAACTTTGCATTTTCCGTTATTCCACCACCGACGACACTATCAGCAGTCATACCCGTAATTGCTAAACTGATATCATAATCATCAGTTGCTCCACCTGGATTGGTAATCTCAAATTTTCCCTGAGCGTTAATAATAATTGAAATATTATTGTCTGTTGTTAAAACATCCGCACTTCCATCCGCATCGACTGATTTAGCCTCAATTTCCATTGCATAACGCAAATCTGCTATTGTTTTAAATTTTTTATCCGCTCCCGCTACTGTTGTAGCTCCTGTTGGGTCATACTGATATCTATATGCGGTAGTTACAGAATCTAGCACTGCCAAACCACTGTTCACATTGCCTACTGCACTTATTCTAATGTTGTGAGATGCTGCACCGTTAGAATTTGTATTTGTTAAATCAATTTCATTATTAGTTGCATCGTATGTAGCTACAATCCCTGTTGTAGATGTCTGTGCGTTTATTGCAGACAGAAATCTTGCTGCATTATCGGCAACCGTATTTCCTGCCAATCCGCCTGTTGTAGTTATCTGCTTGGTAGTACCGTCATCAAGAGTGAATGTTATATCAAGCTCAACAGCACCGGCAACGACATTACCGCTTCCTGTTGTTGTAGAATTTTGAAATGATGCCCAAATTCCTTGACCGGTTTGAAGACTAAATGCTTCTCCGCTATCATTGAACATTACACCTAAATCACCTGAATCAATCGGGTTTCCGTTTGCATCTTTAGCATCTCCGTATCCTACATTTGCAACACTATACGGAGCACCGGACTCAACGGAATAAGCAGGCGAAAAAGTTTTTACCAGTGGACCTGAATTTAGGTTTGCTTTTATAACCACATTTTGCGTAGGACTAGCAGGAGTAGTTAGTCCCGGAGGTATATTTATATTTGTAATAGGTGCTGTTGCATCTACAAAACCGGTAGTTCTATCTCTTAACCATCCTTGAACTATAAAACCGTTGTTATCTACAAAATTTCCGCCTGCATCAAATTTAAAGTCGCCTGAACGTGTATATTTGTAAGTATTACCGCCATCGGGAGAGATTATAAAAAATCCATCACCTTGAATAGCAACGTCGGTATTTTTATCCGAATTTTCAACTGAGCCTTGAGAAAATATACGAGTCATTGAACTAACAGTAGAACCAAGTCCGACTTGAACCGGATTTTTACCGCCGAGTTCTCCTTGCGGAGCAGTAGCAATTGCCTTTGTTTGAGCAAGAAGATCTGAAAAGTTGGCACGAGAATATTTAAAACCTATTGTATTAACATTTGCAATATTGTTTGACTCTACATCCATCGCAACTTGATGAGACTGTAGTCCGGATACTCCGGAAAAAAGTGACTTTAACATATTAAATCCTTATCATAAATTTAAAACGCCCTCGGAGCAAAGCCCCGTTAGGTTATACTAGCCGATTGGCACAAAATAAGAGAGTCATTTTTTACCTTCAAAAATATCTCTTAATCAATTTGCCTCAAACAAGGCAAAAAAATTCTTAACATAGTAAGAATTATCAGCATTTAGTGTTCCAACTTAATTTCTTCTACCCTATCTATGCATACTCAATGCTTTTTGTATCATCTCATCAGCTGTTTTAATACATTTTGAGTTAGCATCATACGCTCTTTGCATTATTATAATCTCTGTTAATCCAACTTCCATTTTTACATTAGAACCTTCAAGCAGAAAGTTTGATATTTCGGTACCGATAATATTTTTACCGTTTTCATCCTGAAAAAATATAGGCTTACCGCTATTTGTAGATTCACTAAATCTAGACCCGTTTACCCTATCAAGCCCTCTGTCATTTTGAAAATGATATACTGCTATTGCACCTACTGAACTCTGCATTCCGTTAGAAAATGTTGCTACGATTTCTGCATTTTTATTTATATCATATCCGAGCAGTTCTCCCGCCTGAATCCCATTTGAAGAACTTGATGCTGCAAATTCTCCTTTTATGGATGTTATACCGCTAAATCCGGTACTTAAATCAACCTCTACGCTAGAGCCGTTATTATCTATTGTAGGCAGTGTACTTGAAACTAATGCACCGGCATAATCAAATTCTACGACTCCACTTTTCGTATCATATATCGTTTCTCCGTCTAAGCTCTCGGCAGTAGCTACAACATTCCATTGACTTCCCGGCAAAACTTGTGGGTCAACTTTACTAAACTCAAGTCTTATACTATTATTATTGCTTTGCGGATCAACGGCTTTTGCACTCATAACCCTTATTTCATCATCAACACCTAAATTTCCGTAAAACTTTACCTTAGTTGTAGGTTGAACAGGAAACTCTAAACTCTTTGGCATTTGAAGCATTTGTTGAGTGCTAGCTTCACCTAACTCTACCTCTGATAACTGCTCTGTCAATATGCCGTCTTTTATATTCGCTCCGATTGTTCCTAGCACATAATAACCATCGGCAGTTACTAAGTCTCTATTTTTGTCAAACATAAAACTTCCATCACGCGTATATAACGGCTTACCTTCACCTTGAATACCAAACCAGCCATCACCCATAATAGCCAAATCAGTACTTCTCTCACTTAACTCTAAAACACCGACACCCTCATCCATAACGACACCATTAAGTCTAGCACCTACTCCGACGCTGCTATTTATACTTGATTTATTTGAATCGGTGTTTAAAGCCTCTTCAAAAAGTGATGAGAACTCTGCACTATAGCCGCGAAATCCGGTAGTATTTATATTTGCCAAATTATCGGAAATTACATCTATACCGTACTGATGTGTTTTAATCCCGTTTATTCCGGTATAAAAAGCTTGAGTCATCATAATAGAATCCTTTAGTAAACTTCTTTAATATTCTCTAGTGCAACATAGCTTGAACCTACTTTAACATAAGTTTTACCGCTATCAAATTTAACAGATTCGATAGGATATGCGCCTACTCTAGTCTTTAGTGTATCGCCGTTTGGATTTGTGTATGAAGCAGTTGAGTAATATATTCCGCTAGTAACGCTGCTACCGCTTTGATTTGTACCGTCCCACGTAAACTGATATACCCCTTTTGGATTTGTACCTACATCCAATGTTTTTATAACATTTCCGTTAACATCCATTATCTCAACGCTTCCATGATCTATTTCATCAGGAAAGTAGATTTCAAAAGTAGTATCGGTTCCCTCATCAAGAACTATTGCATTACTACCTATATCTGCCGTTTTACCTATTGCAGATACCGTAGAAAACTGTTGAGAATTTCCAAGTGCAGCCGTTAATGATTCTAGAGCCTTATTAGTATTTTCGGAAGACTCTAAAGTTGCAAGTTGCGATGTTTGACTCAGAATTTTCTCACTGTCCATAGGCTCGGTCGGGTCTTGATTTTGAAGCTCAACCAAAAGAAGTTTCATAAAATCATCTTTTCCTAAAACCGTCTTGTCTTCAGTTGCGGTCGAAGTCGCATACTCTGCGTTTGTAGCAGCATTTAAGCCTGTTGATGTGATTGCCATTTTGTATCCTTTATATGTACTTTGGAACTATTATTTCTAAAGAGCTTAAAATCTCTTCTTTGCTTTGTTCATTTTCAAAGTAGTTATACTCTTCGTTAGCTCGGCGCTCATTTTGTCTTTGCTGGTGCTGTGCGTTACTGTTTGAGTCACTATTTTGCGAACCGTTACTAAAATTTAATGTAGCATTATTTATTCCACTGTTATTTAACTGTGTTTTCAATTCATTTGAATTCATTGAAAGCATATTTATTGCTGAATTGTTTGAGCTGATATTTACATGTAGATTTTTACCTCTTTGAACAACCGTCAAATCAACTTCACCCAAATTTTGCGGATTTAACTGTACCTTTACCCTTGTAAAAGGAGATTTATACTCTTCAATAGCATTTTTAATATCCGATGAGAGATATTTAATCATCTGCTTTGCTTCATTTAGTTTAAGCTCAAAACTATCTGCCTTATGAACACCTGACATCTCTGTTTTACCTGTTGAGGGGTTTTGTTCATTTACAAATGACTCACCTTGCAAAAGTTTCTCTAATGTTTTTGTGTTCTCTTGAGTTGCACTAGGTGCTATTACTTTAGCAGTAGCAACCGAAAAATCTGCAGTTAGCGAAGAGTTGTTTGCACTTGATTTTTCACCGCGAAGAAGAAGTTTTAATGTTTCATCCGCTTTTTCTTTTGGTGTTTTTTCTTCTGTTTTATGCAAATTGTTTATTTTGGCTTGAACTATCTGCTGTGTAGTCGTATGCTCAGATGAAGTTTGTGCTCTAAAAAGAGGTGTTGTTTTTATCTCTTGTTGAAGCTGTATCGTTTTCTCGCTATTTTTTTTATCATCTGATGAGAGTGCTTCAGCGTTTTGTACATTATTAGCAGCTATATTTTTTTGTTTATCATCACTAGGTGACGTCTTTATTTTTTTATCTTGAGTCATATCTTTTGAAAAAAGCTCTTCTTTTATTAGAACTTTTTTATCTTCTTTAGCATCTGTTTTATTAGTCTGAACTTTTACCTCTTCAACGGTAATTTTAGTCACATCAATACCGAGTTTTTTAGCAGCTTCAGCCAAGCCTTTAAGAGTTTTTGGAAGCTCTTTTATCTCTGATTTCTTATACTCATCACTGTTTAGAATTTTTTCTTTAAGATAATTTTTTGCATCGCTAACTAGTGCTTTTAGCTCTTGACTGCTCAAAGAAGCTGTAAGTTTTGGATTTAACTCTAGTGGCTCTTGGCTACTTTTTTTAGATACTTTGTCCTCGTTTTTTAAAAGAGATGACAATATTTCTGTTTTTGAGCTAGTTTTTGGTGTTTTGATACTTTTTTCTTCACTACCGAGCGATAGTATCAAAGAGCCGTTTTGAATGACTTTGCCATCTTTTTTTTCACTGACTCCCTTTAGTAACTCTGAAAATGATAAAGAGCCTTTCTCATTTTTAGGCGATAAAGCAAGAGGCGATGATGAAGATGAAGTTTTACTATTTTGATTATCCAATAAAATCATTATCTGCTCCTTTTTACAAAGATTTTATAAGATATAGCACAAATTATTCCACTATTAAATTTATTAAAAAACTACCGATATAGGTGCATGATTAAATTATTGCTTCTATCATTAGCTATTTTCTTTATTTCTCAAGGTTCAGCTGAGTCTTTATCTAAAAAAAATATGGATACTTCGGTTTATAATACTAAGAAAAATGAGATAAATAGACAAGCATCGGAAAATAAAAAAATTAAATGCAGATATGTTTGCGATAAAAAAGTGTATAAAGAGCAGAAAATATCAGAGGCAATAGAGTTTTATAAAAACTCAAAAGATTATAAGTTTAGTAGGGATTAAAGCTATTTAAACAAGTTAAATCATTTTTATATTTTGCACCTGCTAGATTTTTTAACTCTTCTATAAGTGCTTCTGATTTCTCTCCGTCTATCGGATAACTTACAACGCAGGAGTTTAAATCTTTTGCAAAAAATTCGCTAAACATATTTTTTACGATAGCGGCACCGTATTTGTCGGTATATGGGAGTATGAAAAAATAGTCCGATTTGCTATTAGAAATAGAGTCTGAATTTCTTAGTATCTGCTCAAGCGAACTATTGATATCCGTCTGTTTAACTTTTGAAAAATCACAATATAACAAAGTAAAACTCTCTGCACGGTTCTCATCAAGTCTTTGAACCAAACCTATACTCAAATCAAGAAGTTGTTTAAAATTGTCAAATGTAAAATGTACTCCGGCCATACTCTGCCTCAAATTTTAAAATTTTACAAAGTATATCCAAATAAAAATAAAATAAATATCTACATGACAGTGTAAGGTTTTATCTCATCTCTTGAAATAAAAGGTGTTGCTTCTATCTCATCTTCTTTATAAGATACTTTATAACTAACACCATCTTTTGTTTTACAATATGTTAGAATTATTTTTGCAGCAAGCTCTTTATCAGCTTGTGTTGCACTCTTGCTAAGTAGAGAGTGCGGAGCCGGCAAATCAATAGCTTTTAAGTGATAGTATTTTTCATTATTTATATTTTGCAGATGCTTATTCTCTTCCTGATTTCTTCCAACTACAAGTTTTGCACCATCAGGTAGTCGCAGATGACGACCAAATTTCATGATAGGAATATCCTTAACTTCAAACGTATCATATTTTATAAAATCAAACATTTTTTTGGCAAAATTCTCATCAGTTAAAAGGCACCCTCCACCCGGGCTTTCAAAATTCTCTAAACCTATCTCTTTTACAAGCTCTAGCTGTCTGTCTCTGCTTCTTCCCGTAATTCCTTCGAGTTTTTCTCTATCTACCCACCCTTCTATTTCAGCTATTGTCGGAACCAAAGCTTTTGCGGAGAGAGGACGAAGAAGCAGACCTTCACAGTTGCTCTCGTTTAAAACTGTTTGAAGAGCATCTTTATTTTGACTCATTGGGCGTTGCCCCATAACTTCACCACTGATTAGAAATGAAGCGCCTTCTGCTTCCATTATACGCTTAGCAACTGCAAACATTTTAGCATGACAATCTATACATGGATTGAAATTTTTACCGTAACCGTGTTTTGGGTCAAAGAGTACATCTTGTAAAAATTCGCTCTCTATATCTATTATCTTAAGCTCTGCTCCGACTTGATTGCACATACTTTGCATATGCTCAAGTCTATCTTTCGTACTTCCAAAGCCCGTATTAATATTTACCGCCAAAACCTCTATGCCTTGGTCTATTATAAGCTTCATCGCCAAAGTTGAGTCTAATCCACCGCTAAAAAGTGCGATTGCTTTCATCTTTTTCCCTTGTTATGTAATAATTAAATTACAGAATTATACACTACTTATTCCCTCTTGTACCAGAGTGGCTTCGTGATGATTTTTTTGGCGCATTTGTAGCAGGTCTGTTTTGAGCTCTACTTCTTGAATTACTACCTTTCGCACCTCTGCCTCCGCCTTGATTTATAGGTTCTGCTTTTATAGAAGGGTCAGGTTTAAAACCTTTTAGCCAAATTTTTGGGATATCATTTTTGATTAGTTTTTCTATATTTGCCAAATACTCATGCTCATCTATACAAACTAACGATATTGCTTCGCCTACATTACCGGCACGACCCGTTCGCCCTATCCTATGAACGTAATCCTCAGGAACATTTGGAAGTTCGTAATTTACTACATGTGGAAGCTGGTCTATATCAATACCGCGTGCCGCAATATCTGTTGCAACCAAAACTCTTATTTCACCGTTTTTAAAGTCAGCCAAAGCTTTTGTTCTTGCATTTTGACTCTTGTTTCCATGAATTGCAGCAGCAGTTATGCCGTCTTTTTCAAGCTGTCCAAAGAGGCGATTTGCCCCATGTTTTGTTCTTGTAAACACGAGTACTTGTTTCCATTTACCTTCATTTATCAAATGTGTTAAAAGCTCTCTTTTACGAACGCTATCAACAGGATAAACTGTCTGTTTTACGCTCTCTGCGGCAGTGTTGCGGCGTGCGACTTCTATAAGAACCGGCGAGTTTAACAATCTATCGGATAATTTTTTAATCTCATCTGAATATGTAGCCGAGAATAGCAGATTTTGTCTTTGTGAAGGTAGTATTGCCAAGATTTTTTTAATATCGTTTATAAAACCCATATCAAGCATTCTATCGGCTTCATCAAGTATAAGAAATTCAACGCTTTTTAAATCTATGCTTTTTTGGGAAATATGGTCTAAAAGACGCCCCGGAGTTGCAATAACAATATCAACACCTTTGCGAAGCTGTACTAACTGCGGATTTATTTTCACTCCGCCAAATATAATTGCAGATTTGAATGGAAGATGTTTTCCATAAAGCTCTACACTCTCTCCGACTTGAGCCGCCAACTCCCTTGTGGGCGTTAGTATAAGCGCTCTCACGCTGTGCTTTGTTTTTGATGGTTTTGCTCTGCTTAGAAGCTCAAGAAGCGGAAGAGTAAAACCGGCAGTTTTACCTGTTCCTGTTTGCGCACCTGCTAAAATATCTCTTTTGCTTAGTATAACCGGTATCGCCTCTTTTTGAATAGGGGTAGGCTCGTCATACCCTTGATCTTTAATAGCTTTTAATATAGGAGCTGATAAACCTAGTGAGTTAAATGACATTCATTTCCTGAGTTGTAATATTTATACATAATAGCATAATTTATGGTAATGTCGGATATAATTTGCACTAAATTTAAATACTCTCTTAGGACTTCCTATGTCAAGCAACCAAATAACCTTAAAACACGGTAAGCATCGTGTTCATCCATGTCCTAACGATAAAAAATTATCACTTCTTAATTTATTGATAACCCAAAACAACTCTTTGAAAACTATTGTTGTATCTTCAAATAATATTGAAGCTATAAAAGAGGCTATAACTGCAGAAAATGTTACGGTTTTAAGTGATAGTGAGCTAATAGAGTTGCCTGAACTTACATGTGAATTGCTTATTAGCTACGATTTACCTTCTGATGCAGATATCTACATGTCAAGATTGGCAAAAACTACAGATAGTGCAACTATTTTACTTGATATTAATGAGCAAAAAGAGCTATATCCCATAGAAACACTTCTTAAAAGAGTAATAAAACAAGAAATAATCAAAGGTTTTGAGTATGAAGAGAAGCAGACTATTGTAATAGCACAACAAAAGCCAAAAAGAGAGTACGCTTTTAAGACGGATGCAAAAGAAAAATCAGAGCGTAAACCATTTGAGAAACCAAAATATGACAAGCCTAAAAGAGACGGTGAAAAATCAGAGCGCAAACCATTTGAGAAACCAAAATACGACAAACCTAAAAGAGACGGTGAAAAATCAGAGCGTAAACCATTTGACAAACCAAAATACGACAAGCCTAAAAGAGACGGTGAAAAATCAGAGCGTAAACCATTTGACAAACCAAAATACGACAAGCCTAAAAGAGACGGTGAAAATAGTAAAAAACCTAATAAATTTTTAGGTAAAGACGAAAACGGCAAAGCCATATTTGCTAGTAAAAGCGGAGAGAGAAATCATCGCTATGACGGAAAACCAAAAGATACATATGAAGCACCAAAAAAAGTTGGAAGAAAAATATCTATAAAAGAGCGTAAACCAAAAGAGACACCTGAGTCATAAAGAGCAATGTTTAGCTCTTAAAAGTTACAAGCTCTCCTTTTTTTAACTGCGAGATTTTTCCTCTATATCTACGAATATGAAAGGCCTTTTGCTCAAAAGAGATATCTGTCTGCAAATTTATTTTTTTGTATTCTCTCTCGTAATGCTTCATTAAAAATGCTATAAGTTCAGCCTTTAGAGCCTCTTCATTTTCAAGTGAAAGTATCTTTTCATCTACTGATATTGCCATAAGCCGCGGCTCGTCAAACTTTCCCTTTAATGCCAAAGCAAACTCAAGTGAATGAAACTGCAAAAGCGAAGGATCAAGCACATCTAAAATTTGATTTGTAAACTCTGGATGTTCTAAAACCGTTTTTATTAAACTAAGCTCCCACATATCTCTATGACGGCTACTATCAATAACAGTTTTATTTTGGTTAGTGTTCGCTTGGTTAGCCAATCTTACAAATGAAGGATTAATTCCCAATCGTTGTGCCAAATATGTTTTATATTTATCCTGAAGCATTGGGGAGAGAGTTTTAAGATATCCGATAGCCTCTTGCATACAAGCTTCTTTAGCCTTAGGGTCTAAAAGATTGTAAAGCGATAAAATCTCGTCTAAAACAAACTCTATAAACGCTTGAGGAGTTCTAAACATAGTTGATAGTTCCTCAACTTCACCATTTTTTACCATATCCGCAGGGTCTAAACCCTCTTTGAAAATAACAACGCCGCCGTTAAATCCGCTTGCACTTAAAAGTTTTGATGCTTTTAAAGCAGCCGCGCGTCCTGCCTTGTCTCCGTCATATGCCATTATAACTTTTGGCTCGCCTTTACGTAATAGCGGCAAATGCTCTGTAGTAAGCGCCGTTCCCAAAGTAGCAACCGCATTTGTAAAACCTGCTTGATGAAGCATTATAACATCAAGATAACCCTCTGTTATAACTATCTGTTTTGTTTTATGAATACTCTGTTTTGCATGATGGTAGGCATATAAAAGACGCGATTTATTAAAAAAAGGCGTTTCGGGCGAATTTACGTACTTTGCCTGATGTCCGCTTATGGTTCTCCCGCCAAACCCGACAATAGAGCCGTTAGCCGAATGAATAGGAAATGTTATACGCTCTATAAATCTTGCAAAATTCCTTCCGCCTTCATACCCTATAACTCCCATCTCAACCGCTTCGCTCATACTGAAAAGTTCAGATTTTATAAAATTAATCGTTGCATTTGAATCAGGTGCATATCCGATACCGAATTTTTCTACACTGCTCTCATAAATACCGCGCTCTTTTATGTAAGAGATTGCCTGAGGATTTTTAGTAAAAAGGTATTGATACCGCTCATTAATTTTTTCCATAAGATTTGAACGAGGTTTGCTGTTTTTTTTGTCGCTGTACGAGAGAGAGAAATTATATGTGGATGCAAGCTTTTCCAGTGCTTCTGGATAAGTTAATTTTTCATGTTCAATAACAAATTTTATACTGTCACCGCCTACCCCGCATCCAAAACAGTGATATATCTGTTTTGCCGGACTTACTACAAATGAAGCGGTTTTTTCGCCATGAAAAGGACATGGCGCTTTATAGTTTGCACCGGCTTTTTTAAGCTCAATGTACGAACCAATAACATCAACAATATCAATGCGCGCTTTGAGGGCTTCAATAGAATCTTGAGTAATCATAAATAGATTATACAAAAATGTTAGTTAAAGAGAGTTTGGGATTTTTTAAATAGTTGTCACTAAGACAGGAACGGTAATACCTGTCTTAGAAGGAGAAATAGTTTTTTAGATATTAGTAAATATCTGTGCTTGGGTGATTAGGTTTACTAATCGGTGTTTGTACATCTTTAATGTCATAGTGTACAATGTTGTCAGCTTGGATGGCACCTAATATTAACATTATAGTTAAAATTATTTTCATTTTGTATTCCTTGGTAAGAACGCATTACGCTCTAAATTTTTAAATCGGAGAAATTTTATCCGATTTAAAAATTTTAGTTATTGATTTGTGTCAATTTGTAATAAAAAAGTAGTATATTTTTACTACAACATCATAAATATTCATATATTTACGCTTATACAGCTAAAGCATGAAATATTATCGCTGCAGTTTTTACATGCAGGAGCTATTTTACCTATCTCGTCGTATATAAATTTTTTCCATAACTTATCCTTTGGTTTATCTTGTGCTAAAGTCGGAAAATTTCTTTGCATAAATCTACCCATCTCTGTTCTGCTTTTAAGCCCCAAATCACTATATAAATGTCCCATCGCCAATGATTTATATGCTACCCAAGGAGCTAAAACATCATGTGCAAGAGAGTTTACAGAATGCTTTTGGAGCAAATCACAAACCTCTTTTTCTACTATTTTTAAATCCATTTTCATGATAAATCTCCATCTCAACTGTTTTTAAATAACAAAATTGTCATATTTTGTCCTATTGTGTTGCAAATAAAACTATTAAACACTCATCCAGTTTTCATGTGTATGACCCTTTTTCTCTTCGCTCAAAATTTTATGAACTGCTTTTATACAAGCATCATAATCAACTTCATCAACTATTTCTCCGACTAGCTCTTTGTATGCTACTTTGCCATCACTATCAATTAAATACACTGCTCTAGCAAGACGATTTTTAAGTTTGCCTTCTTTGATTAAGAGACCGTATTTTTTTGCAAAATTCAAATCAGCATCTATTACAAGCTCTGCGCTGTCGATATTCTCGTTTTTTACATACTCTTTTACAAATTCGATATCATCGGTTGTTACCATAATCGTCTCTAGTTTTTTAAACTGCTCTACAAGCTTGTTAAATTTTTTAGCCCCAAGCGAGCATACCTCTGTTTTAAGAGAAGGTATAGAAACAATAAGCTGTAGATTTTGAGCTATCATTCCGATTACATTTTTACTGCCGTCTAACTTTGTAATTCGTGCAGCAGGTGCTTCACGACCTACATCTATCTCTTTTCCCTCAAGCCTAGTTAGCACTCCATTTACAGTTATATTCATATATAATCCATTTTTTCTAATATATTAAAAAGCTATATGCATAACCTGTTCTAATATAAAAGATTACTCTATTGACTATTTTTTATACAATTAACTGCCTACTTAAATAGTATAATTTGAAAAAAGAGTAGTTTTCATGTCAAAAAAAATTCATACCCCAGAAGATGAAGATTGTCAAACATGTACTCTAAAATTTGCCTACGATGAGATTAATATACTCTATGAGATAGCAGTAATGCTCACAAATACGGTAGATACGAAAGAGTGCATAGAAAAAGCGATGATGATGCTTAAGCGAAAATCATATCTTGAGAGATGTGCGCTGTTCCTTATTAATGATGATGGCGAGTACTTAGAACTTTTTGCTTCTATAAATATAACACCTGCTCAACAAAAAATGGCAAGATATAAAATAGGCGAAGGAGCAACCGGTCTTGCCGCAAAAAGCGCAGAACCCATCGTAATAGAAAATATTCATAACAATATTAACTACTTAAATAAAATTGGCACTGCAAATACAAAATCTATATCTTATGTTGCTACCCCGATTATTCAAGACAGCGGAGTGATAGGCGTCTTATCCGCTAACATTGATGAGTCAAGTATAATAGATTTTGACAATATTGTTCACATGCTTACAATAGTGGGTTCACTCTTTGGCGGCAATATATCTATGCAAAAGAGATTTGCGCAGGAAAAAGAGAGTTTGGTAGAGCTAAAAACATACTATAAAGACCAAGCGCTTAGCGAGTACAGGTTTGAAAATATAATCGGTAAAAGCTCTAAAATGAAACAGATATTTAACATGTTAGAGACCGTTTCGCCATCTGATGCCACCATTTTAGTAAGAGGCGAAACAGGTACGGGTAAAGAGCTAATCGCTACGGCGGTACACAATCTAAGCAGACGTAAAAATGCTCCCTTCATAAAACTAAACTGCGCGGCAATAAGTGAGACCCTGCTTGAGAGTGAGCTTTTTGGGCATGAAAAAGGTGCTTTTACAGATGCTAGGGAGACTAGAAAAGGAAGATTTGAGTTAGCTGACGGAGGAACGCTGTTTTTGGATGAAATAGGCGATATAACACCCGCTCTTCAAGTAAAACTTCTTAGAATCCTTCAAGAGCAGGAGTTTGAACGTGTCGGCGGTACTAAAACAATTAAAACAAACGTTAGGTTAGTAGCTGCGACAAACAGAAATTTAGAAAAAATGGTCAAAAGCGGCGAATTTAGAGAGGATTTGTTTTACCGCTTAAATGTCATTCCAATCAATCTGCCGCCGCTTCGCGAAAGGTATGAAGACGTCAAACTTTTGATTGAGCACTATCTTCATAACTTTACAAAAGAACATAGAAAAGAGATGTCTTTTTCTAAACAAGCACTTGAGGTTTTGCTTGACTATCCATGGCCGGGAAATATTCGTGAACTTCAAAACACAATGGAGAGAATAGTTTTAATATGCCCAAACGGAGTTATCAATCCAGAGATGTTAAATCACGTACTCCCTTTTAACTATCAAAAAATGCACATGAGCATGGAGAGTGAAAAAACAGTCATACTGCAAGAGAATCTGCCTGCTCAAAATATAGAGGAAATAGCGATACCGCAGACTATGACTAAAAATAGAATTTTAGAGATTGAAAAAGAGTCGATTATTAAAGCATTGGTTGATAACCGCGGCATAAAAACAAAAGCAGCGGCACAACTTGGGATGAGTACCAGACAGATTACATATAAAATCAAAAAATATAATATAGAATTTTAAGATTTAATACTTTGGAAACCCAAATAAAATAGTCTATTTTAACTATCTCCTCTTGATATTATTTTAGCGTTTACCTCATTTGGAAGTTTTTTTACATGTGGCTCTATATACCATATATCGCCGTTGGTCAAATTAATATTTCCGCCCCATTTTTCCTCGCTATCAAACTCTAACGACTCTATAATCTCTTCCATATCTTTTTTAGCTACGTAAAATAGCACCTTACCCTCATCATTTTCTCTTAACATAACTTTTGCCATTACAAACTCCTTGTTTTAAATAATTTACTTAAATAGTGCCATAAACCATTACGAGCGCTATTTTTAAAACTTACTTTGAAATTACTTTCATTCATCTGCTCTATATATGATTCACTGCCAAAATTCTTATCATCCTTTTGGGGATAATCATCTCTGTAGTGAACGCCTCTGCTCTCCTTTCTGCCTAACGCACTAAGTACCATTGCTTCGGCAATTAAAAGTGCATTTTTAAACTCTATAATCGAAGCTAGTTCCACATTGTCATGTAAATCTTTGTTTACACAATGCAGTCCGTATTGCTGCTGCATCAGATAATGTACATACTCTAATGCAGACGATAATGAATCTTCACTTCTAAACACTCCTGCATTTTTAAATAAAAAGCCGCCGAGATTTTTTCTCATGGCATTTATATTAAAGAGACCCTCTTCGCTTAGTATCAAATCTACTTTGCGGGACTCTTTTTCAACATACGCATAATCAATCGGCAAAAAATCTCTTCTAAGTGCTACATGTGCTGCCTCTTTTCCTGCAAGTCTGCCAAAATAAGCACCCTCTAAAAGTGAATTTCCCCCTAATCTGTTAGCACCGTGCACACCGGTAACGGCGCACTCTCCACATGCAAAAACATAAGGCATATCGGTGGAAGTATCGCCTCTTGTCCATATCCCTCCTATACTGTAGTGTGCCGATGGCGTTATAGCTAACAGCTCTTTTGTTATATCTACTCCGGCACTGCTAAGTGCCGTTTTTTTAGCAGAGGGAAGTTTTTCGTCTATAACTTTTTCGCCAAAATGACGTAAATCCAAATATACTTTATGACCCTCACTCATATGCTTAACAATGGCACGAGACAATCTATCACGTGTTTGAAGCTCATCGGTAAAACGCTCCCCCTCTTCATCGATAATATATCCGCCTTCTCCACGCGCCGCTTCGCTTATAAGTGAACCGCTATTAACTAATGTTGTGGGATGAAACTGTACAAACTCCATGTTACTAAGCCGCATATTTGCACGAAGCGCGGCGGCTATAACATCGCCTGAACTCTCCTGAGAGTTTGTGGTATGAGAGCGAAAAATTCCTGCATAGCCGCCGCCTGCTAAAACCAATGATTTACATGCAAAAGCTATAACTTGTGAATTACGGCGGCGAAGAACTGTTATGCCTGATAATTTGCCTTTATACTTTGTAATATTTAAAAACTTATGATTTGAAAGAATATCTACGCCTTCTTTTCTGCATTTTAAAAACAGAGTTTGAACTATTGAAGCGCCTGTTCTATCGGCAATATAACATGTACGATTTGCACTTGCTCCGCCAAATGGACGCTGTTTTATATTGCCGTTATCGTCTGAGTCAAAACCGACACCCATTGCTTTTAATTCGTCTATTATATTTGGAGCTTCTGCGCACATACTCTGTATATTAGCCTTGTGAGACAAACCGTCAGAACCGCTAATGGTATCGTTTACATGTCTGTCTATAGAGTCATAAGCGGACAAATCGATAACAGCATTAATGCCCCCTGATGCTACGGATGAGTTTGAACGAAAAGGATTGCCTTTAGTAATTACCGCAACTTTTAAGCCGCTTCGCTTAGCGTATAACGCTGCATAAAGTCCTGAAATACCGCTTCCTATTACTATTACATCATATAACATTGTTTTCTCCGTACAGTTTAGATATTGTCTCTTTATCTGCTTTAGGCAGATAAGCAAGCAATAAATTATCTTCTACATGTTGTGGGTCAATCGCTCCAAAAAGCGAACTGACTACGCTACTGCTTCTTGCAAACTGCAAAGCGGTTATAACATCATTAAAATCATTTGTGCCGAGTGACTTGCCGAGGCTCTCATCAAACTTTTTTTGAAAAATATTTGCTTGAAGAAGCGAAGATGAGCCTATTATTTTCAAGCCATAACCATAAACCGCCTGCATAAGCGTATAGTATTTTCCATCGGCTCCCATTTGATTTGAAAAACCGTATGCCTGTGTTTTAGCGATACTATAAGGTGCTTGAATATATTTAAAATGATGGTTTGCTCCCCCTGCTTCTAGTGCAATTTCTACCATATCTTTAAGCGATAGATACTCCTTGTGTGTCTCATCATATAAAAAACCGTTCCAAGTAGCAATTCCGTAGTTTCTTATTTTTCCCTCTTTTACAAGTTGTTCAAAAAGCTCAAACGCTTTTTTGACTCTTTTTTTCAACTCTTCATAATCAATATATCCGAGTTGCATCTCAGGATTGTGTAAAAATAAAATATCTAATGTTTTCAACCCTAAGTTTTTCAAAGAGTTCTCAACGCTCCATCTTAAATAATCCGGAGTCATACAGTGCTGATCTACGATAATCTCTTCTTTAGAAGCTAAATTTTTATCAATCACATTCTGCTCAATCCATGTATAAGGATTTTTCGGGAAAGGAAAATCAAGCGGCACAAATCCTGCTTTTGAGGTAATAACCAACTGCTCTCTGGTAGCTTTTTTCTCATAAAATAGTTCACTTAAAGCCTCTCCTATCTCTCTTTCGCTAGTCTGATAACGGTAGTTTATTGCCGTATCTATCAAATTTATTCCCTTTAGTACGGCAAGTTTTACCGACTCTTTATAGTTGATAACATAGTTCTCTTCTCTGTATGGCTCTTTACGAAAAGTACCCAGACCCAGTGAAGATACAAAAACTTCTCCATCAAAACGGTAAAAATCTTTACTATATTTTTTGAACTGTTTTAGATAAGCGAAGGTTGCCTCTTTTGTTGCATAAGTGTTCATTTTAAGTTACAACCACTTTTATAGGAGCTTTTAATTTAAAGCTTAACATGTCTTCTATACCCGCTAGAGTAGTAGTCGTATTCATAGAACAGCTCATGCATTCGCCTTGATATTTTATAAGAATATTCAAAGCTGAATTCTCGTCGTTGATATCTATCAGCTCTACGTTGCCGCCGTCAGCCTTTAGCGTCGGGCGGATATACTCCTCTAAAATGGACTCTACGCTCTTGATTTTTTGAACAAGACTCATAGATTCAAATCTTCCCTCGCCCTTTGCTTCAATAATTTTGCGTGCATTCTCTTCGGCTGTTCGCTCTTGGAGAATCTCGTTAAGTAAATCAATCAAGTAAACATCTTTGGCTTCATGTCCGCCCGGTTTTATACATGACTTACAAAATCCGCCTGCTTTGGTATAGTCGATAATCTCCTCTATGAAAGACAATTTATTTAGCTTTATAACCTCTTTTAGCGTATCTTGCGATACTCTGGCGCACTCACATACGATAAACTCGCTCTCAAGACTCTCCATATCAACATTTTTATAGATTGATGCCGCTTTTTTTATAACATCGTATGCCATGACGGAGCAGTGCATTTTTTGCCCCGGTACGGCAGGAATATCGGGATTGTCACGGAGTGCTTTTTCAACATCGATATTTGTGATTTTTAAAGCATCGTCAACAGTTTTGTTCAAACATAACTCTGCCATCATATCGGATGACGCTATGGCAGTTCCGCAACCAAAACTCTTAAACTTGCTTTTTTTAATCTCATCTGTTTTTGGGTCTATCAACCAGTACAGTCTTACCGCATCCCCACAGCTCTCAGCTCCGAAATCTGCGATTATAAGTCTGTTTTGTCCTGCTTCAGATTCGGTTATCTCTCCCATATTTGTCGGTTGATTCATCCTTTTTTGTACCTCTTGCGAATACTCTTCCCAAAGTGCGCCGCCGATTAAATCATCTCTTGCCATAGAATCCTCTTTGTAAATAGTTTAAAAAGGGCAATGCAATTACTATTCTTGACATAAAAAATTTTGCTAGAACAAAACTTGCATTCTGATTTATGAAATATAAAAAAACAAAAGGATTTACATGTATCAACTTACTGCGATATTTAACAAAATCTGTCTAAATGACGTCTTGCAAGACCTTTATGAGAAAAAAATAGAGGGTATAACAGTTATAGATGTTATAGGAAAAGGCGGCATTGGAATTACTGAGGAGGGCGGAACTCCTGATTTGGATCCAAAAGTGAAAGTTGAAATAATTCTTTCATCTGAGGCTTTCAAAGAGATAGCAAAAGAGGCGATAAGAGCAAACACTCAAGACCTAGGTCACGGAGCAGGCAAAATGTGGGTAATCCCTGTTTTGGAGGTTGAACGTATCCGCACCGGAGAAAAAAATGAGGCTGCTCTTACTCAATCTTACATAAGCAGAAAAAAAAGCAGCAACAGTAACTATTTTACAAATGTTGACACTCCTGCAAGCTAAAAACCCTACAATAAAAAAACGACATTTTTAACAGTGATTTGTCGTTTTTTTGCATTTTAAACCTCATCCCCACAATTTCAAGTTATAATAAATCTAAATAAAATGGATAAATTTTTACATGTAGTGTGTGATGTGTTAAAAAAAGAGCGAAAATTTGACATATCAGATGATGGAAAATAAAAAGGAGTTCTATAGATGATTAAAATACCACAACAAGACAATAATAATTTTTATCAAGATATAAAATCCATCTTACAACTTGCAAGAGACAATGCCTATAAATCTGTAAATTTTATCATGGTAGAAGCTTACTGGAATATTGGCAAGAAGATAGTTGAAGAGGAACAAAGCGGCAACTATAGAGCCGAGTATGGCACTTATCTTATCAAAGAGCTTTCAGCCCAACTAACTACGGAGTTTGGAAAGGGTTTTAGCCAAAGAAATATTAGAAATATGAGACTTTTTTATAACTCTTTTCCAATCTGGCAGACAGTGTCTGCCGAATTGAGTTGGAGTCATTATGTATTTATTTTAAGAGTTGAGAATCCACAAGCACGGCTTTGGTACATGGAAGAATCAGCCAAAGCAAACTGGAGCGTAAGAGCTTTAGAACGACAGATAAACAGCCTATATTATGAAAGACTTTTATCAAGCAAAGAAAAACAGCCAATTATAGAAGAAGCCAAAGAAAATACAAAAAATCTCCAACTCACACCAAAAGATATCATCAAAGACCCTTATGTCTTGGAGTTTTTAGAGCTAAAAGATAACAAATCATTTAGAGAAAATGACCTTGAAAGTGCATTGCTAGAAAAAATACAAGAGTTTTTACTAGAGCTTGGGCGAGGTTTTGCATTTGTGGCACGACAAAAACGCATCAAAACCCAGACGAGTGATTTTTATATAGACCTAGTTTTTTACAACTATCTTTTAAAATGTTTCGTGCTCATAGACCTCAAAATAGGCAAACTCACCCATCAAGATATAGGGCAAATAGATATGTATGTAAACATGTACGATGATTTGGAAAAAGATACAAGCGATAACCCGACCATCGGGATAATCCTCTGCACAGACAAAGATGAAACGGTCGTAAAATACTCTCACATAAACGATAGAGATAATCTTTTTGTATCAAAGTATCAGATGGTTTTACCAACGGAAGAGGAGCTTATACGAGAGGTGGAAGGGGATGTTTTGGAGATTGGGATGATGAAGGATGAAAAAAAGTTAGTCAATCAAAATGGAGATAAAAATGGAAGATGAAAGTTTATTTACTAAAAAAGATTTATATATTGCATATAAAAAAGTCAAATTTGAATTATTTAATGATAAAAATACTATTGCAACATTGAAGCTATATGAATATGAAAAAAATTTAAATAATAATATTGACTCTTTATTTGAAAAAATAAAAGATGGTAATCTTTTAGGAAAAGATTTAGAATGTAAAGGTTTCTTTGAAATTCCAAAATCTTTTGATAGCAATAGCAACAAATATGAAATCCATTTTTTTTCTAGTTCTTTAAAGCATCATGATTTTAAACCTGAATCAATTACTCTTAAATTTCGCAAAGTAATAGATGCTGATATAGATTTTCATATAATATCAGCATTATGGATTTTAAAAATCGGGCAATTTATTGATGAAAAATTTGATGCTAATATTTATGGCTCAAGATTAACAAGAATTAAGCCTGTTGATACTAGTTCTTGTGAATATGATTTATCAAGTCAAAAATACAATGAAGAAAGCCCAAAAATATTTGAATCTTATCATCATAAATATCAAGCTTGGAGAAATAATAGTTTTAAAGCAATAAGAGAATTACACAAAACTTCTTCAGTTGTTGCAGTCACAATGGATATAACAAGTTTTTATCACAGCATAGAGCTAAATGGATTTAAAGAGGTGAAATTTTATGAGAAGTTTTCTTTAGATATTAAATTTAAAGAAAATCCAAAATTAAAACAATTTCATGAATCTTTTATTGGCTTATTGGCACTTTGGAATAATGCAATAGAGTCCGAAAATGGATTGCCCATAGGGTTGTCTGCATCTTCCGTTTTAGCAAATGCAGTTATGAAAGATTTTGATACAGAAGTTACGAAAAATCTTGCTCCAACTTATTACGGTAGATATGTTGATGATATTTTATTGGTATTTCCAGACAATGGAAATCTAAATAGTGGAAAAGAGATTATAGAGTATTTTATAAATAAAGATATTGTAACTCGTAATGATAATAAAATTTTAAATAAATTAAAATGGACAGATAAAGTAGTTAAATTAACAACCAAAGATTATCAGTACCAACATGAATTTAGAAAGTTTAATTCAAAAGAATTAAAATATAAAAATCTAATTTTAAAAGAATCCAAACAAAAAATATTTTATTTGGATAAAAATGCTGATTTAAGTATTATTGATGGGATTGAAGCTGAGATAAATTCTATTTCAAGTGAGTGGAGATTTTTACCTGATATAGCAGATGAAAATTCATCACTACTTCAAAAAGTGGTAGGTTTTTATGCAGATGGAAAAGAGTTTAATGATGCTCTTAGAAAAATAGATGCTACAACTATTAAGAGATTGGGATTATCTTTACTTGTTAGTCATTCTCATTCTTTAAATCAATATATCAGTCCAAAAAATTGGATAGATCAAAGACTTAAGATATATGACTTAATAGAAAACCATATTTTTATACCAAAAAATTTATTTGAAAATTATACTTTTCTGCCAAGAATATTTGCTTTAATGATTCATAGTGGAGATGGTGAAAGAGCGTATTGTTTTCTGCAAAAAATAGATGATTTAATGAAGAAATTTAAAGATATAAAACAAACTGAGTCTTCAAATAAAAAAGATGTGATTTTTGAAAAATTTGGGAGTTATTATCTGAAAAAATTCCAAGAAGTATTTTTTGAAACATATAATATTCAAAATACTATATCTGGGAAATATTTCAATAAAATCAAAGAACTTTTGGATTTTGATATTGAAATTTCTAAAGAAAAAATAGAAGAAAAAAATTCTCATTTAATAATGTCTGACTTAGGTTTTGATAGTTATTCAAAGCTCATTACTGAATACATATTGACCAAAAATGATAAAAGTTTATTTAAAACTATTCTTGATAAACAAGAAGATGTAAATTGTGATGATTTGGACTTAATAGATACACTTAATGAAGATTATTTAAAAAATATATCCGACTTTCATAAACAGTTATTGGAAGAAACTAAGCAAAATGATAAGCATTTAAGATTAAATACATTGATATTTTCTACTAGATTATTCACACCATTAGATATTTCAATTGTATTACCAGATTTAGATTCAGAAAAGTTTATAAATCTTGTAAATTCTCTTCGTGGAACTCGTAGTGAAGTTTCAGATAAAAATAAAAAGTACGAATGTAAATTAAGTGTTGTAGAAGTTCGTAACAAAAAACTAACTCATTGTAAATCAGTAGATGTGGCTATTACAAACTTTGAAGTAAAAGATGAGTATTGGAAAAAATCAGTTAGAGAACAGCCGATAAAAAATTTAGATCGATTTATCACAATTCAACACATGGTTAATGAGGCAGTAAGAAAAAAACCTAATTATTTGATTTTCCCTGAACTATCAATGCCACAAGAATGGGCATGGTTTATTTCTCAAAAACTTTTAGCTAATAATATCTCTTTAATTACTGGAGTTGAATACATTCATACTGTTGAAAAAACTTCAGAACTTAATCAAAAAATAGTGCATAATTCAATAATGATGTTTTTGATATCTGATAATATCGGTTTTAATTATATGAAATACTTCAGACAGGATAAGTTAGTAGGTGCATATCTTGAATCTATTGAGTTGAAAAATATTGCAAATATCGACTTAAAGCCTGATGATAAACATAAAGAGAAAAAAATTTACAAGCATGGTGATTTTTATTTTTCTTCTTTGATATGTAATGAATTAACTGATATTGAAAATAGATTTGACTTAAGAGGCAATATTGATTGTTTATTTGCTATTGAATGGAATAGAGATATTAAATCTTTTAATGCCTTAGTAGAGTCATCATCTTTAGATATTCACTCATATATAGTTCAAGTTAATAATAGAAACTATGGAGATAGTAGAATTCGTGCACCTTATAAAGATGATTGGGATAGAGATGTTGTTCAAGTTAGAGGTGGAAAGCATGATTATCTAATTGTTGGAGAAATAAATATTGAAAAACTTAGAGAGTTTCAATCACATAATATTTCTCCAAATAAAGATTTTAAGCCAGTTCCAACTGGATTTAAAATGCTTAAAGAGAGAAAAAAATGGGATAACAATCAATGACCCAAAACCAAAACAACCAAATCCTTATCTACCAAACAGAAGACGGCAAAACAAAAATAGAAACAAAGCTTGAAGATGAGACAGTTTGGCTTACTCAAGAGCAAATGTCAGAGCTTTTTCAAAAAAGTCGCTCTACTATTAATGAACATATTAAAAATATTTATGAAGAAAAAGAGCTTGAAGAGATAGCTACGATGAAGAAATTCGGAAATTCCGAATTTGCTAAAAAACCTACAAACTTCTACAACCTCGATGTCATCATCTCCGTAGGCTACAGAGTAAAATCACTCCAAGGCACAAAGTTTCGTCAATGGGCAACACCAAGGCTCAAAGAGTACATTGTAAAAGGTTTTAGTATGAATGATGAGTTGCTCAAAAATGGTGGTAAGAGCAACTATTTTGAAGAGTTACTTGCTTGCATACGAGATATACGAAGTAGTGAAAAAGTCTTTTGGGCAAAGGTGCTTGATATTTATGCAACAAGTATACAAATAAAAAATAGTAAATTTTTTATCAATCTTGAATTATTTAATATTTTAAAAAAAGGAATATAAGTAAAAAAGATAAGAATTTACCTATACAGTATAAGTTATGAGTAAAAAATAAATTATTTTACTCATAGCTTTAGACCTATGTTAAAAATATTAAAAAATTTACTCATTCTAAATCATTGCCAATTTATACAAAAACAGTCTCTCTTTAAAAGACGGAACGTCAAGTTCTTGTCGGTACTTTGCGATTGAGCGGCGAACCATTTTTATACCGAATCGCTCCTCAACTTTTTCATGTAAATCTTTATCGCTTAGAGGGCTGTTTTTATCTTCACTGCCCACTAGTCTTTGAATAAAATTTTTAATCTCTGATGTTGAAGTATCGCTAATCGCATTTGAGAAAAAGTCTTTAAATGCAAACACGCCATGTTCACACTCAAGATATTTATCACTGATTGCCCGCGATATCGTGGATTCGTTAAAACCCAGTTCATCCGCGACATCTTGAAGCCTGAGAGGTTTTAGTTCTCCTCCCATAAAAAAGGCGTACTGTTTCTCAATAAGTACTAGCCCTATATTATAAAGCGTTGCTTTTCTAAGCTCTAGTAACTTTACAAGCTCTCTTGCTTCTTTAAATTTCTGTTTTGCGAAATTATCATATTTATCAATTTGATTGACTATCAAATCAGGATAAAAGTCATGATTAATTTTTATAGTCAAATCATTATCGTTAAACTCGATAAACATGTCGGCAAATATCTGTTTCTCCTCTTCCATGTAAGCTAGTGCAGGAGGGTTTTTAAGATGTCTTAAAATATCTTTGGCATCATGAAGTCTTGGATGATTTAAAAACTTCTCAATCTTTTCAAAATTTATAATCAGAGTACTCATTAAAATACTCAACTCATCATCAAGCGTATAATCATTTAGCTGAAATAAAAAAGACTCTTTATAGTCAACCGCTCCGACTCCTGAAGGCTCTAAGTAGGCAAAACGCTGGCGAACCTGTTCTACTTTATATGCGTCTGTACCAACCTCTTTTGCAATCTCTTTTACGTCGCCTTCAAAATAACCCTCTTCACTGATATAGAGTATTATCTGACGGGCAATTTTTTGTGAGATAGGCGTCGGAAAAAGCGGTGCCGTAATCTGAAAATCTAGTTTTTCGTACAACGATTCGTTTGATACGCTCATCCACTCTATTTCATCGCTAGAGGCATTTGAAACCCTATTTTGCGACTCCAGATATGCAAAGTGGCTTCTTTTGGATGAGCCTTCCGAAATCTCAAAACCTGATTTGACTTCAAGGCACGGGTTTTCATTTGTTATTACTTGAATATGTTTTTCTAATTCGCTTAGTGAACACTGCAGCAGTGGCAACCAGGTCTGCATAGAGAGTCTTGGGAGCTGTTTTTGTTTAAAATTGTAATTTTGTTTCATTATAAACTTCTTAATAAATATTTCTTTCTTTAATTAACTGCATATTTTGTTCTAGATAAATTATAATTGAAAACTTAGAGGTTAGAGAGAGTCTCTTGCCCAAAAAAAGGACAAGAGCAAATTAGTATTTTAAACGAACCAAACCGTTTGGTTGAATTACCTTCATCTGACATGAAAGACGAGCTTTCGGGCTTGTTTCATTTAACATTTTCATGACTGCCTTTTCTTTATCGGTTACGCCGCTTAAAAACTCCATACCCGATTCTATGCTCACGATACATGTACCGCACTCTCCGTCTCGACATCCAAAAGGAAGCGCACTTCCCGATGCTTCAACCACATCTTGAATCGTCTTGCCCGGTTTTGCATTAATTGCTAAAAAGTCATTTATTATCTCTACGCGTGTCGTCATCTTTTTTTTCCTTGTTTCTGTTTTAAATTCTTTGATTGATATATCACCGTTAATAAAGCGTTATCTGTAATGAAAATTGCTCTTTGACCATTACTCTCCTTCTCTTTGAGATTTTTCTCTGTTTGCTTTTAGAGTATCACGCTGTTTTCTATGCTCTCTTAACCAGCGCAACTCCTCTTCTACCTCATCATAACCGTCAATATCACTTATAGACTCTAACTCAGCCTCACGACATCCGTAAGTCTCGCCCTCCTCTATAAAATGAACCTCATATATGCGAATGACCTGAAGCCAATCTCCTATATATTTTACATACCCCTCAGCGCCGGGATAGACTAAGATTTCATCAGGTGCGCGAAACGGATTTGAGCCGTCGTTTTTTATAGGTTTTTTAATCCTGACTCGCTCTCCGAGCCTAAATACGGGGAGAATCTCATCTTTAGTCGAAGCTGAGATTTGATTGGCTTGTGCATGCGTGAACTCCATTGCTAACCTCCTCTATATCATTACATGTAGTTGATGTCGAACATGTGCTACAAGCGCTTGGTTTATCAAAAGTATCCCAAATCTCTGCGGCAGATGGCGAATACCCGTTTTCAAAGTTTTTATATACGGAGATAAGTGCAAATTTATAATAATCCAACAGCTTTTCATCAGATTCAAACTTAGCTTGCACAGCCCTATCAAGCATCTCGCCGTATTTTTTCATAATATGAAAACGCTTTACGTAAACCAAACGCTCATCATATTCAAGGTCAAAGAAATCAAAAAACTCTTCCGTATCGCTCAATTTTTCAAACTCTTCAAGTCTGCTCATGACATATCCTTTAAATACCCATCTCTTTTTTTAACTGTTTTGCCCAGTTAAGAACTCTCTCGTTTGTTAAATCTTCTTGATTGATATTATCTATGGCAAGACCGCAAAATTTACCGTCTCTTTGTGCCAATGAAAATTTATACTCATACCCCTTCGTTGATGTATATCCATACTCTGTATCAGCGCCGAGTTTTGTAAAAACATCTTTCATTTTCGCCAATGCGCTTACAAAGTGTTCGCCGTGAGTTACTTGGTCTCCTGCTCCGAAAAATGCAACATATTTGCCTGATAAATCGGGTTTCTCATTTTCCATCTCATAAAGCGGATCTATCCAGTCTCTCTGAGGATCGCCCTGTCCCCACGTAGATGAGCCGATTAGTAAAACATCAAACTCTTCAAACTGCTCCAAATCTTCATAATCTTCTTCCATGTTAATAAGAGAGGCATCTTCAAAAAGCTCTTTAAGTTTTTCTGCCGCACCCAGAGTAACTCCGCCGCTGCTGCCTACAAAAATACCTATCTTTGCCATTTTTTCTCCTAGTTGCTATTTTTACAAGGTTTATAACACTCATAAACCTCATAAGATTTTTCAAGATATTTCTGCCCCTCTTCATAAAGCTTATCCAATGTTCTGTATCCGAAACGGTGTGCATCTTTGAAATATTTGTCAACCAAAACTACTCTGTCGGCTATAACGATACAACGACCGAATCCCTCATGACTCATCTCCATAACAACATTGCACATAACTCCTGTTTTACGTTCAAACTGAAGTGCAACCGCCTTAAATAGCATCTTAATCTCGCTTATGAGCATCTCATCGATATCTGCTATGATTGGTATCTTTTTTAAATCCTCTTTTGTTTTGACAAACTTTTTTACAAGAAGTTCTTCATCACTCATTTTAGACCAGTTTCCAAACTGATCAGCCGCTCTTAACTGGCGAATCAGCTCTTTTGTAAAATCATTTGACTCTGTACTTTGACTCATCATTTTTTCCTTTTATTTTGCCCATCTTGCTAATCGTATATCTTGGCTGTTTTGTACATGTATTATTTTTTTTATCCACGGCGGAGGGTTGGCGTTAATCATAAATACCAGCTCTTTTAAAACATCCTCTATCTTTCTCTCTTGCTCATCTTTCATGGGATGCATACCGCTTCTGATTACTTTTGCCGCCGCCGTAGGGCCTATTGATTCGCAGTACATGATATTAACTCCATCAAGTGCTTTTATTTTAAAATCCGTTTTATCATCGCCTTCTAAATCAGATGTATCGGTCTTAACTATGCCCTCTAATTCAAATCCATCTTTTGAAACTCTGTAAACACAAAACTCTTTAGCGCCCCCAAAGTGTGAATTAATCTTTTGCATGTCATTTGAAGCAAATGCGACTTTAATAGCATTTTCTATTGAACTATTGCCTTCTACCGTTATTTTTGTTGATTCACTCATGATGTTTTACCTCTCTCAATTTATTTGCTATCTCAAAAAGGAAGTATGTACTTCCCTCATACAATATGTCGTTCTTTAGCTGATTGCCCAGCTCTTCATAATTCGGAAATCCGCGGATTGCCAAAGCACTTCTCTTCTCTTGCATGTGCAATAATCGTTCTGCATGAAAATTGCTAATAACCAAATCAGCTTTTGCAAAATAATCAGCCGCATCTTCAAGGTCTCCTACAAATACGTTATCCGCTTTTATCCTATTTAAAATCGGACTATATACCGTTGAAATAACGGCCTTTACAGTGCCTCCTACACTCTGAAGCAGTTCACACATTCCAACGCACATGTCAGGCTCACCCGTTATGACAAAACTAGACGACCCTATCAGAAAATGCGTATCAAGCATCGCATCTTGAAGCCTTCCTCTGTATCTTTTAATTGGCGACGGCGGCTCTTTTTGTCCTATTTTTATCAATTCGCTTACAAAATTGTCACTATTTGCCAGTCCCATAAGCGAATCAAAATGTAAATGAACTATTTTGTCATTTTTGCCAATAAGCTCCGTTGCCGCAATTTTCATAGATTCGCCTATGCTTATTACATGTGAACTATTAGCAAGGTTTGTTATCTCCTCTATTGATATAGCTCCTGCTCCTAATTTTCCCTGCCCCTCACTCAGATATCCGTCAAGCGAAGTTGACAAGTCGGGAAGTGCCAAAACTTCAAACCCGAAACTCTCACAAAACTCTTTTACTTTTTCAACTTCTACGGGCTGCATACTTACATGCGGAAGAATTAAAAGTTTGCCTTGTTTTATATCGGTTGACTCTTTTGTATGCTGACTGATTAAGGCTTTTGTCGCAAGCGCCCAACCGCTCTCCATACCGCCCTCATAATCGGGCGTATGAACATAACAATACGGTATCTCTACATGTACGCCGACACTCCTTATATCATCGCCTTTTGTTTCGGTAAGTCCTGTTGTGTGAAGACCTATGAGTTCCGGTTTCATAGTTTTGTTTTTTTGGGTGATGTTTTCAATCGCCATCAATATTGAGTAGTCTCCGCCGTCAAGCACGGCAGTTATATCACTAACGGATGTGTTATACATTGCAATAGGCTCGTTAAAATGACGAGTAAAAAAAACTTTTGTATAAGAGGCGCAGCCTTGTGAACCGTGCATTAAAGGCAAACAATTCTTTATACCCATAAATGCAAGTGCGGCACCCATCGGCTGAGAGTGTTTTATGGGGTTTACCTGAAGCGGTTTGTGTTCATGTTTGCTTAATGGTATCGATTTCATTATTTAGTCTCCCAAGGAGCAGGAGTTGAGACATTTTTAAATACTGGATTTAAAAAAGCGCATCTCAAATCTTCTGCCAAATTTAAAAGTCCCTCATAACCGCCGTAGCTTACCTTTTTCTCCTGATTTACATCGATAAAGGATATCTTTTTCTTGATGGCCGTATATAGACTTCGTCCACCCGCAAGCAAAATATCGGCGCCGCGCTCATCTATGATTTTTGCTTGTTCACTTGCGGGTGCCCTCATAAGAACACCTCCTTCACCCAGATACTCTTTTGCTTTTTCAATGTCGTCTGCGGTTGATTTACGGATGGATGTTGCAACTACCTCTATGCCCAAATCTTGCAGTCCTGAAGCTATCGACCAAGCTTTATTTCCGCCGGTATTTAAAACAGCTTTTTTACCCCTAAACATCTTTTTATAAGGCAGTAGTTTCTCTTCTAGCTTTGCTTCATGCTCTTGTATAACCTCTTTTGCTCTTTCTATGAGAGCTTTGTCACCGAGTGCATTTACTATCTCCATTATCGCAAAACCCGTATCGCGCTTGCCGTAAAATGAGACAGAGACCCAAGGAATCCCGTAACTCTCCTGCATTTTGCGACACAATGTAACGAGTGATTTAGCACACACTATAACATTGAGTTTTGCACGATGAGCGCTTCTTATACTGCCGACTCTTCCGTCGCCGCTCAGTGAGCTTAGCACTCGAATACCTATCTGCTCAAACAGAGGAAGATACTGCCACATGTCGCCCGTTACGTTGTAATCGCCTATCAAATTTATGTCGTAAGGTGTCGTAAATTCAGGCTCTTTTGTGCCTATTAGATGTTCAAGCACAGCCTCGCCCGCTAAACGTGAGCCTAAATTTTTACCCCCTACAAAACCAGCAGCATGAACGGGAACTATAGGAACTCCATGTTTTTGGCTTGAGAGTTTACATGTCATATCTATATCATCGCCGACCATTGCAGTTACACATGTAGAATAGACAAAGATTGCTTCGGGAGCATAATGTTTGAGTATGTAATCCAGTGAAGCATCAAGACGTTTATCTCCGCCGAATATTACGTCGTTTGTAGTTATGCCTGTCGTAAAACCCATAACGGTATGGTTACGCCCTTCGTATGAACTAAGAGTCTCTCTAGTCTCCCACGAAGCACCTAGACAAGTTTGCGGACCGTGAACCAAATGCACTGCATCGGCATAAGGAAAAAGCGAAATCTGCGCCCCGTCAAAGGCACATCCTCCAGCCACCATGCCCGGTTTTGGCATATCACAACCCTCACCCTTTTTTTTCTCTTTGGAGTGCGAACAAGCACTCTCGTTCATCAACTCTTTTATCTTTGCGCGACTAACCATCATCCACTCCTTTGGAGTTATATGAAACCAGTGTTGCAATTTCTATTCGAGAAGCTGTCATAGCACATTATATGCAACCATAAAAATATCCTACATACAAAGAGAGTTTTTATGAATAATAGTCTGCACATCGGTATAGAGGCAATGGATGAGAAACATGATGAGTTTTTAGCACTGCTTTTACAAATACAATCCTGCTCCAGTGATGAGTTTATGCATCTTTTTGAGGAGATGATTAAACATACAAAAGAGCATTTTGCTTTTGAAGAGTCTATAATGAATGAACATAATTTTTATGCAAAAACAGAGCATTTTGAAGAACATGCAAATCTTTTGGGCGAAATGGAATACTTTTACGACAAAGCCAAAAAAACTCCTGCCTTTGGAAAATCCTACATCAACGATTACGCATACGAAAAGTTTCAACGCCACATCATAAACATAGATTCACAGCTCGCAATGTTTCTAAAAGAGAGGAATATATCTCTTTAATAACATAGATTGCTTCGTCGTTTCACTTCTCGCTAGACAACAACTTTTGTCATTGCGAGGAGGAACGACGAAGCAATCTAAAAAATGAAATTAGTTTTTTAGCGTACTAAATCATAAAGTAAAATAATATTTCAAAATGCAATATTTTTAAATCAAATTTTTATTTTGTATTATAGTTGTGTAAATCTGATATTAGCAGGGTATGTATGTATGATGTAGTGGTTTATAATGATGGAGAATTAGAGTTAAGAATCTCAGTTAATGAAGAGACAATTTGGCTTACTCAAAAACAACTTGCGGAGCTTTTTGATGTAACAAAACAAAATATAAGTTTACATGTCAACAATATTTTTAAAGAGAAGGAACTTGATAAAAATTCAACTGTCAAGTTTTACTTGATAGTTCAAAAAGAAGGAAATAGAGAGATTCAAAGGAATGTTGAACATTATAATCTTGACATGATAATTTCTATTGGATATAGAGTCAATTCTATTACTGCAACAAAATTTAGACAATGGGCAACATCTGTACTTAAAAATTATATCCAAAACGGATATGCTATCAATACGCACAAAATTACAGAACAAAGATTAAATATTCTTGAAAATGATGTAAAGATTATCAAATCTCATATTAAAAATAATACAATAGAAATCAAATACGGAATATTTTTTAACGGACAAATATTTGATGCTTATGTACTGTTATCGGATTTAATAAAAAGTGCAAAAGTTTCAGTCATTTTAATTGACAACTATATAGATGAGTCTATATTGACTCTCTTGTCAAAAAATCAAAATGTACAATTTACTCTTTATACTCAAAACAGATCTAAAAAACTACAACTTGATATAGAAAAATACAACAAACAATACTGCAATCTTGAAGTAAAAATCACTAAAAATTTTCATGATAGATTTCTAATCTGTGATGAAACCGTATATCATTTTGGAGCAAGTTTCAAGGATCTTGGCAACAAAGTATTTTCAGTCAATAAAATCGCTATATCGGTAAATGATTTGCTAAAAAATATATAAGATGCAAGTGGTTTCAAATATGCAGAGTATCCATGCTGAAGCCAGAAAGGGAACGAAGAAGATAGGGTTTATGTGAGTTATATTTTAAGATAGAGCTTTTATATAAAGTAAGATTTATAATTTTTTTTGCACATCAATTGCTTTTTTTAATAATTCATCTCTTTCAATTTTCGTGTTCTCTAAGACTTTTTCTGCATCTTTTTGTAGTTTATCTATCTTATCTTTATTATCTTCTAAAAATTTGTTATGAAATTTTTGTGATTTTTTTAATAACTCATTTGCATTCATTGAAAATCCTTTTTTATCTATCTATATTTTTTTAATGGTAAAATTGAATGTGCAAAATTATAACGAAATATTCGACTAAAAAATATTCTCTCAAGTAGATGACAAAAGACGTAACAATTTTATGTAGTTATTAAACTTTTTATAAAAGGTTCATTATATAAAATTGATTCAAAAATTGGGTTAATAATATTCACTGCAACTCCCTTTTATTTTTTATCTTTTTCTTTTGAAATATACTCTAAACAATGTGGACACTTTTTAGCATCTCTGTTTATTAGTTCTTTACACATTGGACAAGATATTTTTAAAAATTTTGTATTATCGGTATTTAATTTAAGATTTCGCTCTAGAGAATAGATTGAATTAGCGATGGTATTAGCAGATTTATTTTGAAATGAAGATATTCTTGAACCTTCATATTGTCTTAAATCAAGTTTGTATAGTAAATAGTTTTTATTACTCAAGTAATCTTTATAAAAAATTTCAAATTCAATTATGCTATTATTTTCGTCTATTTTACTGTTATCAAACCCTTTAATATCAAATTTAAAAAGTCTATCAGGTGCTAAGTAAGATATCCCATTTTTTATGGGAAACAACTCTTTAATCTTATCTAAATTATTACATTTTTCTCGCAATTCAAGATTCTCTTTAAGATTTATTTTTATATCCGTAGCAGAAGTTTTCCCCGTATTTCCAATATTCAATTCTAAAGTATTCTGATATATTTCTAAGTCTAAGTATATTTTAGCTCCATCAGCTTTTTTCGTTTCTTCTAACATTTTATGCGTAAGTATTACATACCATGTTGTTATTACAGCAAGTATTACTGTTGCAATAGCTGTAATATAATTACTTGAAAAATTAATAATTGACAAATAATTCAATATGCCGACAATGATAAGCAAAGTTGCTAATATAATCAATAAAACTATAGTTGTTAAGCTTTTATAAAACATATTTAGCCTTTAAATTTTCATAAATTATACCACCAAAGAATCAAAAAAACAAAAAAATATGACAAATTGCAATATTTTAGATAAATATCTACTTCTTAACTTTAAACTGCTCTTCCAAAGCTTTTAGCTCATCGGCGTTTTGTTGAGCTTTTTTTACAGCTTCTTCAAATGCAAAACCTTTTTAATCATTACTATACAGTACTTTTAGGCACTTTTTAGACACCATTATTTTACTTTAAATCGAAGTTTGGAGGACAGCCGCCTTTGAACAAGGACGGCTGAAGGAGAATAGAATAAAAAATTAACGAACTAAATCGAAGAAGTAGTCTGTTGAAGCCGTACTTTTTGTCTCTTCATCAAGCTGATCAAGAATTTTGTTTGTAATCCAAGTCAACAAATTAAGAGCACCGTCATATCCTGATATTGAATATCTGTGTAAGTGGTGACGGTCAAATATAGGAAATCCGATATAAATTAACGGTGTTCTTGTATCACGCATAAGCTCTTTGCCGTAACTGTTGCCAATCATAAAATCAACAGGCTCCGTAAAGAGCAATGAACGCATATGCCATAAATCTTTACCCGCCCATACATGACACTCGTGTGCTGCAGGAGAAGTATCAAGAAGTGCTCTCATCTCCTCTTCCCAGCCGCGCGGTGCATTGTGGCAAAGTACATGTGTCGGTTCTGCACCCATCTCTAAAAGGAATGAGACCATACCGATTAGAAAGTCAGGGTCTCCCCAGATAGCGAACTTTTTACCGTGCATATACGGGTAAGAGTCCTGCATAGCATCCACAAGGCGACCACGCTCGATTTTTAGTTTTTGAGGAACATCTTTGCCCGTTAGTTCTGAGAGTTTCATAATAAACTCATCCGTACCTTTAAGACCGATTGGATTTGAAAATCCACCTTTATGCTTCCATCTTTTTTGAACCATTTTCATGGTTTTAACCGTTGAATACTTTTGCAGTGAAATAGTAGCTGTCGAGTTGATAGCATCTTTAGCATCCGCTATAGACGTACCTCCTGCAAACATACTGTAATCACCCGCAGGCATATCCCACTGGTCAGAGTGATCGCCTATCATCAAATACGAAGCACCGAAAGCCTCAACTATCGACTTAACCGAGCGGATAGAACCGATATATGTCTCAAATCCCGGAATAATGTTGATACGCTCTTTTTTAACTTCAGATTTTTGACCTTCACTGAGCTGCTCTAAAATACCGTGCATCATATTGTCATAACCGGTAATATGGCTACCTACAAATGAAGGAGTATGCGCGTAAGTAATCGGGAAATCTGCAGATAAAAACTCTCCGCCGTCTTCCTCTTTCGCCGCCAAAGCAAATGCAAAAAGGTCATCACCGATAACTTCCGCCATACATGTAGTAGAGACCGCAATCATTTCAGGTTTATACAAAGCCGCACAGTTTTTCAGACCGTCTTTCATATTTGCAAGACCGCCGAAAACTGCCGCATCTTCAGTCATAGAATCACTTACACAAGGCGTAGGCTCTTTAAAGTGTTTTGTGAAATATGAACGAAAATATGCAACACATCCGTGACTTCCGTGAACGTAAGGCATAGTATTTTCAAAACCAAGCGCCACCATGACAGCCCCTAAAGGTTGACATGCTTTTGCAGGATTTACCGTAATAGCCTCACGAGCTAAATTTTTCTCGCGATAGTCCCACGATTTTGTCCAATCGGAAATCTCTTCAACTTTAGCAGGGTCGATAGCACCCATGCTGCCTTCAAACTCTTTTTTGTTCTCTAAAACCTCTTTATATTCAGGACGCAAAAAGAGTTTTTGACCGTTTACAATATCTTGTACTTCTTGCATTATGCTTCTCCTTCTTTATCCCATGGTGCTTTAGTGTGAGCCCACACAGGTGAGTTAATCGCCAAATCCATGTCTGCTGCAAAAATTGCAAAACCGTCATATCCATGATAAGGTCCGCTGTAATCCCATGAGTGCATCTGACGATAAGGCAGACCCATTTTTTGGAATACGTATTTCTCTTTAATACCCGAAGCAACTAAATCAGGCTGCAATTTTTTAACAAATGCTTCTAGCTCATATTCATTGACGTCATCATAAATTACGGTTGAGCGGAATATCTCATCTTTTGTTCTTTTGTAATCATCATCATGAGCAAACTCATAACCCGTACCGATAACTTCCATACCTAAATCTTCATAAGCACCGATAACATGTCGAGGACGCAAACCGCCAACGAATAACATTACCGTTTTGCCTTCTAAGCGAGGACGAAATTTATTTGTAATCGCATCAACCATCGGTTGGTATTTTGCAATAACTTCTTCACATTTAGCTTGAATACTCTCATCAAAAAATGCGGCAATCTTGCGTAGAGATTTAATAGTTTGGCTAGGACCAAAAAAGTTATACTCTATCCAAGGAATACCGTACTCTTTCTCCATATGACGAGAGATATAGTTCATAGAACGGTAACAGTGAAGCAGATTTAACTTTACTTTTGTCGTTTGTGCCATCTCTTTTAGAGTCGCATCTCCCGACCATTGAGCCACAACACGCAGACCCATCTCTTCAAGTAAAATACGGCTCGACCACGTATCACCGCCGATATTGTAGTCACCGATAATTGCAACATCATACTCTGTTGGTACTAACTTTTCGCCTAATATTTTTGGATTTGCATCAAATACATAATCACGAACCGTATCGTTTGCAATGTGATGACCGAGTGATTGGGAAACCCCACGGAAACCTTCACAATTTACAGGAACGATAGTGTTGCCCGTACTGTTTGCATACTGTTTTGACGTTGCATTTATATCGTCTCCGATAAGACCTATCGGACACTCTGACTGAACCGTAATTCCGTTATTTAACGGAAACAGCTCATCAATCTCTTCCAAACACTTAGTAAGTTTTTTATCGCCGCCGAATACAATATCTTTTTCTTGAAAATCTGAAGAAAAATTCATTGTAACAAACGTATCAACGCCTGTTGTACCTATATAGTAATTACGACGACCGGCACGGCTGTATTGACCGCAGCCGATAGGACCGTGAGAGATATGAACCATATCTTTAACAGGTCCCCATACAACACCTTTACTACCTGCATAAGCACAACCGCGCTGACTCATAACACCCGGAACTGTTTTCTTGTTTGAACGTACATTTCCGCATGTTTTTTGACTCTCATCTTCAGGAGAGCCTACACCTAAGTGCTTAGCACGATTATTTGCAGCTTTTTCGGGATAAGCTTTTAAAACTTCCTCAACGGCTGCTTTTTGTCTTGCTTCCAATGATTCTGGACCCATTTTCTTCTCCTCTATGTTTTTATTTTTTTATTTACGCTGCAACAATCTTAAATTGAGCCATAGAGTCAAATTTTTTACAAAGAGCCATAGTCTCATCATCACTGTCCAATCTTTTTGAGAGTTCGGAGATTTGGTAACGATTTGTATAAATCATATAATCTGTTGCCGCTGTTTTAGCGTAATGAACCAATGCCTTAAACATGAAAGTATCTTTGTTCGTATAAGAGAGATTCTCTTTTACACCGTGAGACTCACTAACCATTTTAATCTCACTTATATCGCTAAAATCAACACCTGAGTTGTCTAATTTTTCAACTACTTTTTCATCCGGAATATTGTTTCCCATATCTGCAGGAAAGTGAAAACCTAAAATAAACATTCTTATTCTCCTTATTTATATACTATTTTCTTTTTTTAAGCCTCGGCTGCTTTACCGATTTCATCTTCGATAACCTCTTCTTCAAGACCGAATTCCATAAGAAGGTCTTCAAGATCATCCATCTCAAGCGGAGTAGGAATTATCTTCATATCATTTGCAATAATTTTACGAGCAAGCTCTTTATACTCTATTGCCTGATCTGATTTTGGGCTATACTCTACAACCGTCATACGACGAAGCTCTGCATGCTGAACAATATTGTTACGCGGTACAAAGTGAATCATCTGAGTTCCAAGCTCACGAGCAAGCGCCCATGCAAGGTCATACTCACGGTCGGTCATACGAGCGTTACAGATAAGACCTGCAAGACGAACACCGCCGGTATTTGCATACTTCAAAATACCCTTAGATATATTGTTAGCCGCATACATAGCCATCATCTCACCCGACATAACTATATATATCTCTTGTGCTTTACCTTCACGAATCGGCATAGCAAATCCGCCGCAAACAACGTCACCTAAAACGTCGTAAGAGACGAAGTCTAAACCTTCCTCTTCATAAGCACCCTCTTCTTCAAGAAAGTTTATCGCCGTAATAACACCGCGACCTGCACAACCTACTCCCGGCTCAGGTCCGCCTGACTCGGTACAATTTATCCAACCGCCCGACGTATCACGCGAAAATATACCTGCACCCGGTTTACATGCATCTTCAAGCTCTAAATCTTCAACCGTACCCATTTCAGCGGCAAGTTGTAAAATAGTATTTTGTGCCTTTTCATGAAGAATAAGACGAGTCGAGTCCGCTTTAGGGTCACAACCGACAATTAATATATTTTTGTCAAAGTAGTGAGCCATTGAAGCCAACGTGTTTTGAGATGTAGTTGATTTACCAATCCCACCTTTTCCGTAAAACGCAATTTGACGAAGTTCTGCCATTTTTTCTCCTTTAGTTTAAATACCTTTATCAGGCACTTATGTACTTCACTTTTGTTAGTGCATTGTGTGTTCTAGGTTTTTAAAACACTAAAAGGAGACAATTTGCGATTAATAGTTACAAAGGAGCTAAAAAGGAACAATTTTGTAAGAATGGATTATGCAGAAGGTCGATTAGAATATTTGTAACTATAAACTATTTTCTGATTTAAACTCATTTAATTGAAATAGTTTTAAATATCACAACGAAAATGCGTAAATATTTCCAAACTTAACGCTGCTTTTGCCTCTTACCATGTGAACAAAACGCTGCTTTTGTTCAAAGTGATATTTTTTATACAAATCAACTACATGTTGTTCGCCAAGCGGGATATCGGCAACAACTTTTTTAAGTCCGCGAAAATACAAAATACCGCGCATCATCTTCTGGGCTTCTTCCAAATGCCCCTCTCTTACCTGCCAAGGACCTAAATAAACATTGCGTGAATTTACAACGCTTGAGTGCTGAAAACTATTTGGCAGAGTAAACTTTAGCGAGGAGTTTCTATCCATCTCTTGCATCAAAAAATCCATTCTGTTTTCAGCGAACGTCTCTTTGTCTATTTTGGAAATAACCGACTCAAAATTTTCTCCGTCAAGCTCTTTTGCGTTTGCATTTGTAAAATTAAAAGGCGGTACTTTACCTACATTTATAAAGCGTCCCACTTCCATTTTTGACTCAAAACCGTAACGTTCAAAAAAAGAGACCATATCTGGATTTGCATGAATGTAGATATTTTGATACTCGCTTGAGAGAGAACCTAAGAGTGTTTCAAACAATCTTTTGCCGATTCCTCTGCCTTGATAACTGCTTGAGACCATAAAGTACTTAATCATTGCGGAGTTTTCAAACTCTATCGCCATTACGGCTCCGACAAGATTGTCCTCTTCGTATGCGCCGTAACAAAGATGTGCCGAGTGCATCATCATAAGTTTTACATGATAACCGTCGATTAACCAACCTACCTCATCAGCGATAGATACAAGTTTGCTCACATCCGCAAATTTCAGCCACCCTATAAACATAAACTCTCCATATACAGATGAACTAACTCATTATCGTTTAGTACTTTTTTCCTAGACGTCACAATCTCACGAATACTCGGAAGCAGATTTTGAAGCGAAGCTTTGTCCGCACTTATTCCTAACTGCTTTAAATGGTATAAAATTGTTCCCGTACCTGAGTGTTTTCCGATTGGAAATTCTCTGATGCATCCAACCTCATCAGCGTCAAACGGCTCATAAGCATGTGAGTTTTTCATCATCCCATCGGCATGGATACCGCTTTCATGAGAAAATATATGCTCTCCGACGATAGGAGCACTCGGCGAGAGAGTTACTCCTGCGGCATCGGCAACCAAAGTTACAAGGTTTTTTATCTTAAACGAATCTATTTGACGTGATTGACCGTATAGATGTTTTAACGCCATAGAGAGCTGTTCAAACGAAGCGTTGCCTGCACGTTCACCCAAACCTATAACGGTTGTATTTACACTAACGGCTCCCGCATCAAGTCCGCTCAAAGCATTTGCATTTGCCAATCCAAAGTCGTTATGCGTGTGCATCTCGATATCAAGAAGATTCAGCGATGTCAGATGTTTTATATTTTGATACGTTACGCTCGGAGTTAAAATCCCTACCGTGTCACAATATCTAAATCTTTGTGCTCCAAGTTCGTTTCCTAAAGTCATAATCTCTTTTATAAACTCCAATGAACCGCGTGAGCTGTCTTCGCCGCCGATACAAACAAACAAACCTTCTTTTTTTGCCTCTGTTATAACTCGCTCTAACTCTTTTAACATGTAAGATTTACTGCCGCCGAATTTTATATCTATGAGAATATCAGATACGGGAACGGACAAATCAACTGCTCGAACACCGCATTTCAATGAAGCTTCCAAGTCACTCATCTTTGCACGGTTCCAAGTCATCATACGTGCGTTTAGTCCCAAAGAAAGTAACTCTTTTATATCCTCTTGTTCACGTTTGCCCATTGCAGGGATGCCGATTTCAAGTTCATCCGCACCGCACTCTACAAGACCTTTAGCGATAGATAGTTTTTCTTTAGTGTTAAACGCAACGTAAGGTGCTTGTTCTCCGTCGCGCAAAGTGGTATCGTTAATCAGTGCCATAGGACTAATTCCCTTCCAACTCTTCACTAAGATTAAAGTATTTTCTAGCAGCTTTTAAAACAGAAGCTTCAATTGGCTGATATGCGTAACTCTGGTCTGCAATAAGCCCTGCGGCTTTTAAATCATCCTGCGGACATCCGCCGATTTTAGCAGTCAATATCAACTTACAATCTTTTAGCTTTCTTAGTATCGGCTCTATCGGATTTGCACCATCAGGTCCTGCACAATACTCATAATCGAGTTTACGATGATGAATAAAACGTATGCCTTTATCTCCCGCCTCATAAATCAAAAACTCTCTAACAGAACCGAAATGTTGGTTTATCATACCTTCGCCTGCTGTTGTAACGGCAACTAAAATAGTCTGCCCCTCAGAGCTTAGGTTCTCTTTTTCCTGTCTTACCCTCTCGTTGGCTCTGTCCAAAAAGAAACGGAACTCTTCGATTTTTGCCTGAGACTCTTGACGTGCTTTAATATTGTAATGCTCTTCTAGTGCATCAAACGACATCTGAGAAAAGACATCCTTAGTAAACTCCTGACCTCTGTCTTCTCCTATAAGCCCAACCGCATCGGCGCGGCACTGACGACAATGCTGCATAAGTTTCATATCCATACCGCATGCTTCTTGAACTTCCATCTGCTGCTCATCTGTTGCACTCGGCACACCGCTAAGCCCAAATGCAGTTCCATGTTGGGGCGCTGAGATAATCGGCATGATGTTATGCAAAAAAACTCCTATCTCTTTAAGTTTTTTAGAAACCTCGACAAGATGTTTATCATTGATTCCCGGGATTAAAACAGAGTTTGCTTTGATAAGGATGCCCTTTTCGACACACTTTTCCATGCCTTCTAGCTGACGCTGCAAAAGTATTTTAGAAGCTTCTTTCCCATAGATTCTTTTGTTTTCATAAAAAATCCACGGGTAAATTTTTGAACCGATTTCGCCCGTTTCATCAACACTGTTTATAGTTACTGTCACATGGTCAATGTTGTATTTAACCATCTCGTCAACAAACTTTGGAAGCTCTAAACCGTTAGTTGAGAGACAAAGTTTCAAGTCAGATGCTTTTTCACGAACAAGTCTAAAAGTCTCAAATGTCTTTTTAGGATTTGCAAGTGCATCTCCCGGCCCCGCAATGCCAAGTACGCTCAGACGCTGAACTTCACCGCCGACATACATCACTTTTTTTGCAGACTCTTCAGGAGTTAAACGCTCGCTTGTAACTCCCGGACGACTCTCGTTTGAACAGTCATATTTACGGTTACAGTAGTTGCACTGAATATTACATGCAGGTGCAACCGCTACATGTATACGTGCATAATGATGGTGCGCACCCTCTGAATAACACGGATGATTATGAATCTTATCTTTAATATCCTGCGGCATAAAAGCCTCTGATAGATTACTTGAACTACAGCTCATCTTAATTCCTTTAAACTTTTAAAGTTATAATGATCTTGCAACATGTAGCGACAATCATTTATTAATAATGATATTGCAAGTTGTGTTCTAGCACTGTTTTTGCGGTTTTGTACGAAGAGTGACAATTTTGGCTTTTTGTAATACTTTCATCTGCTTCATTTGAGACTACTCTAATTTTTCGAGTAGTTGGATTTAAGCTACATCGTGTGTGTTATTTCTTCATGTGACATTTAACACACACTAAATATTTAAGAATAATATGTATTTTTTCTCTTAAAGTTAAAAAACCTTGCAATTCATCATGTTTTATACAAATATTTAATAATTAACACACATTTAACATGTAAGTTATTTTTGTTTTTTTAAGTTGATGTATATATAATGTGTTTGAATAAATAGTTAGGATACAAGGATATATAAATTGAAAAGAACAATATTTTATTCATGGCAATCTGATTTACCAAATAATACAAATTGGACTTTTATCGAAGATAGTATTGTTTTATCTACAAAAGAGCTCAAAAAAAACAAGCCTATTTCTATTAATATAAATGTTGATAGAGCAACAAGAGAAGATACAGGTTCTCCTGATATTACAGAATCCATATTTAGCAAAATAAGTAATAGCAGTGTATTTATTGCTGATATATCAATAGTAAATAATTCAGATGAAAATATTAGAAAAACACCCAACCCAAATGTATTAATTGAACTAGGGTATGCGGCAAGAACCTTAGGTTGGGAAAAAATTATTTGTATATATAATACAGATTTTGGGAGCTTTGATGATTTACCATTTGACTTAAGAAATAGAAGAATAATGACTTATAGTTTAAATGATAAAGTTAAGCTTGATATTAAAAAAGGTTTATCAAGTCAAATTAAAAAATCTATTATTGAAATGCAATCTAAAGGAATTTTAACAGATAAAATTTTAGATTTTCTAAAAAAAGAAATCGACCAAGAAATGCTAGCATTATTATCTCACTTGATTAGATTCATTAATAAACAAAGTGAATCTATTAACTTCTTTGATGAAATAACAGCTTTTTTAAATTATGAAAAAGAGGACATAATAAAAATATTAAAAGATAAAAAAGTAATAGGCTTTTATATACTAAAAAGTTTTTTTGAGCATGAAAATAAGTTTAATACATTTATTAATCAAGCAATGGGTTCTCAATACTATAATAGAGAAATATTAAATGCACTTATTGACATTTATGAGTGGTTTTCTGCATATAGTGATATGTGGACAAAATATTCTTCTGATTTATTTATCAAACTTGATAAAAAAGAAGATAAATTATTTGTAATTCATAGTAATCAAGTTTCTCCAGATAATAAACTTGATAAGAGATATTTGCTTATGGAAAAGGTTGGAGAAGAAGGTAAAGGTCGAGTACATGATTTTGGAGATTTTTATCCAGGTCATATTGAAAATCTAATCAATTATTATCAATTCAATAATGATTACTTAGATAAGTATGTAGATGCATTAATGATATTAATAAGAAGCTTGAATAATTGGCTAAATATAACAAACAATGAGATAATCATGGATTTTGTAAAAAACTTTAGAGTTAAAAAAACTGATGGCGATTGGCTGTAAGTCCTAACAAGTACTAGGAGAGAAATAAGTAGCCTAGCGGCGACTTATTTCTCAAGACAAACGTTAGGATAATAATGGAACTTTTAGATATTTCCCAGTGGTCAAAATTGCACTTTACTACTACTTTGATATAAGCCAAAGTTTGAAACTGTTATGAAAGTTTTAAACTCTTTAGGCGTAAAGCTTCAGGCTACGGCTTAACGAACAAACTCAAGTCAAAACTTCATCCAAAAGCTGTTTTACGATTTTCAGCTCTTTTGCACTCAATACACATAATTTTTCTATCAGTCTCTCATTATCGATGGCTCTGATTTGTGCTATAAGTATGTCTGAGTCCTCTTTGAGGTTTTCTCGTTTGCCAATTCGCATTCTTAGAGGCTGTGCATCTTCTACGAGCGAAGTAGTTAGCGGTAGGATTACAGTAGTCGGGTAAGAGCTTTCATTTAAATCATCATTTTGTAAAATCAGTACGGGTCTTACTTTACCCACTTCATTGTTTTTCTTTACAGGATTAAGATTTGCCAGCCAGATTTCACCTCTATAAGCCGTCATTTAGAGTTCCATCTAGCAGTTTTGCTTCTTTGCTATCTGCTTTTAATGTCTTTTCGACCGCACTTAACATTCTTTTCTTTTGAGAATTTTCAAAACTTTTGGCATAAAAAGAGATAGCTTCACGAATGACATCACTCTTCTTTTTATGTAGTGACTTACTAAGAAATTCAAGCTTTTTTTCCAATGATTCATCAAGTCTAACTGTCGCCGTCATATTAAATCCTTTTGTATTTTGTAATACAGTATTATAACATACAACAAATAATTAAATTCATATACGAATAGAACACAATATGCACAAGATGAGTTAAACAATGAAAGGGTATCTTATGAGAATCGCTATTCCGCTTGATAAAAATATGATGTTTTATAACGAAAACCCATATACTGCGCCGAAATTTGCTATCTATTTTATTGAAGGCAATCACTCAGATATAAGCTTCAAGATTCTCAAGATTTTAGACAATCCCAGATATCTTGATGTAAGTGAGGGAGTTGAAGAAATTCAAAAAAAATGCGACTGCAACATAGAGCGTCAAACCGATATGCAGCACATCTGTGAACACTACTCGATTCTTGAAACTATCGGCAACTGCAGCTATCTACTGGCTGCAAAGTATTGTCATAATACCTACAAAACACTAAAAAACGGCGGTATTAAAATCTTTAAAATCCCCTCTATTATCAAAAAAACTGAAATAGCTATAAAAAATTTTCTTATAGGAGCTTCCTTTGCAAATAAAATTCAAAGCATACATGATGCATCTTGAGGACATCGATTACGGCTCACAAAAAATGACAATTACCGACAAAAAAGGATGCCACTAATGAGTGATGTTATACAAACTATAAAAAAAGAGTTGAGAAATCATACGACAGTTCCATATTTCGGGCTTGGTATATTTTATAACACAAAAACAAAAGAGGGCGAGCAGATGCCTTATGATTCCGATTCGATGATACTTATGATGAATAACAATCGTCCTATGAGCCAAAGGCTTATGTTTGAGTACTCTCGCGCGGCTATGCACCTAGAACAAAGGCGGGGTGTTGATTATATAGTTCAACTTACAAACCATATATATACAAAAGATTTTACACCCACACCTTTGCAAAAAGCCATAGTTGACATGTTGCCTAGATATATCATAGACACCAACCGCGATTCTAAAATTCAAGAGCTGTTAGCTTACGAACCGCACTCTTTGGTAGTCGGAAAAGCTCGAATTATGGCAGATAAAAACCGCTATGAAGTATATGACTATGACGTAGAAAACAAAAAATATTTTTTAGTTGACGACGAAGTGCTAGATGATGCCAAAAAAATTCTATTTAAACCGATGGGTTCAACTCTGCCTGAGCCAATTTTCATAATTTCAGATGCAGACTACGTTGACTGGCTAACAGAAGCCATGGGCGGATTTGCACTGCCACCCATACTTAAAACTTACAGAAAAACAAAAAAGTACCTTTTTTTAGGCACTTCGTTTGACAGAGACACCGACAGAATGGTAGCCAACGAACTTACGTTGAACTTGGAAGGCGGTTATGTAATTAGTGATAAAAAACTCGGTAAAAAAGAGAAAAACTTTATCGAAAAACATAATCTTGAAGTTTTAAGTATGTCGCTTGAAGAGTTTACTCAAGCATTTATATAAATAAGGATTTACAATGCCGATGATTCCGACAGTAAAAGACCGCTCACAAAAGGGCGAACGCTATTTTGATCTCTTTTCAAAGCTTATGAATGACCGAGTTATTATGATAACCGAACCGATTGATGATTATATGATGGGCATAATCGTCTCTCAACTGCTCTATCTTGAAGCTGAGGATTCAGACGAACCGATTCACATGTACATTAGTTCTCCCGGCGGTTCCGTTATGGCGGGACTTGCGATTCTTGATACTATGGAGCTTATAAACGCACCTGTTTATACTTATGCCATGGGAATGGTTGCTTCTATGGCGGCAATTCTTTTTACATGTGGACAAAAGGGTCATAGATATATTATGCCAAATGCCGAAGTTATGATTCATCAGCCACTAGGCGGAGCTTCAGGGCAGGCAAGCGATATAGAGATTCAAGCAAATCATATTTTAAATCTCAAAAAAAGAGTTTATAAAATTCTTGCAAAGGCAACGGGACAACATGTTAAAACTATTGAGAAGCAGAGTGATCGTGATAACTATTATGAAGCACGTGAAGCGATTAAATTTGGATTGGCCGACAAATTATTAGAAAAAATCACTAAAAAGGACGAACAATGAATCAGGAAAAAAGTTGTTCGTTTTGCGGACGCAGACAAAGCGAAGTCAAAAAAATATTTTCATCCGAAAAGACACATATCTGCAATGAGTGTGTAACTACATGTTCAAATATTTTGCAAAAAGAGATAAAGTATGAACAACGCGCACAGATGCACGAAAAACTGCCTAAACCTCAAGAAATAGTCGAGTACCTAAACAAACATATCATCGCTCAAGAGGATGCAAAAAAAGTTCTGGCAGTAGCGCTTTACAATCACTACAAAAGGATAGAAAATCCTATCTATAACAACATTGAACTTGAAAAAAGCAATATTTTACTGCTAGGACCCACAGGAAGCGGAAAAACACTTTTGGCAAAATCATTGGCTCGTATTATGAATGTACCCTTTGCAATAGCAGATGCTACGGCACTAACGGAAGCCGGTTATGTAGGCGAGGATGTCGAGAGCATCTTATCCCGTCTGCTTGCCGCGGCAAACTATGACATAGAACTGGCTCAAAGAGGCATAGTCTATATAGACGAGATTGATAAAATAGCAAAAAAAACAGAATCCTCTACTATGGGGCGCGACGTGTCGGGCGAAGGCGTACAGCAGGGACTTTTAAAAATACTAGAGGGTGCGGAAGTCTATGTTCCTCTAAAAGGGAGCCGTAAAAACTCTACGACCGAGACGGTGCTTTTTGATACAAAACATGTACTTTTTGTCTGCGGCGGTGCGTTTGTAGGATTAGTACCCGATACTCATACGAAAAAATCAAACAGAGTCGGTCTGACTCAGGTACAAAATGCAAATGCAAAAGAGTTTAAAGTTGACCAAAGAGCGCTTGTTCATTATGGAATTATTCCCGAGTTTATAGGTCGAATTCCGGTTATTGCACAGCTTAAAGAGTTAAGCATCGATGAGATGGTACAAATCTTAAAAGAACCCGACAATGCTCTTATAAAACAGTTTCAAGCTCTCTTTGAGATGGATGGAATCACTTTGAATTTTGAAGAAAAAGCGTTAAAAGCAATAGCCGAAGAAGCCGTGGAAAAAGGAGTTGGAGCAAGAGGGCTTAGAGGAATTATAGAAGAGATAATGCTTCCTCTTCAGTTTGAATGTCCATCCGATGAAAACTTGCTGACATGTACTATTACAGAAGCGATGATAAAAGATAAAACAAAAAAACCAATCTTAACTTACAAAGAAGAGAAGGAAGCATAATGCGTGTATATTTAGACAACAATGCCACAACAAAAATCGACCCGCTTGTAAAAGTAAAAATGCAGCCGTTTTTTGAAGAGCTGTATGGAAATCCAAACTCGCTTCATCAATACGGTATAGAAGTAAGACCTGCTTTGAACGAAGCTCTGGGATACATGTACGACGCTCTTAATGCGCCTAGCGAAGATGATATCATTATTACCTCTTGTGCGACGGAGAGCAACAACAGCGTATTAAAAGGTATCTATTTTGAGTATATAGCCAAAAATCCGCTGAAAAATCATATTGTTACAACATCGGTTGAACATCCTGCCGTGTTAGATACTTTGATGTTTTTAAAAGATTACGGTGTTGATGTAACATTTGTTGACGTGAACGAAAACGGCGCTATATCTGCGCAAGATATTAAAAATGCCGTAACGGACAAAACTATACTTATCTCCGTAATGTGGGCAAATAATGAAACCGGTGTGATATTTCCGATTGAAGAGATAGGCAAATTTGCAAAGGAAGCGGGAATACTCTTTCACACGGACGCTGTTCAGGCCATAGGAAAAGTTGAACTGGATTTGACAAAAGTACATGTAGATTACCTTACATTTTCAGCTCATAAATTTCATGGACCAAAAGGAGTCGGCGGACTCTATGTAAAAAAAGGCAAAAACCTTCCTAATCTTCTTCACGGCGGCGAACAGATGGGCGGTAAACGCGCAGGAACTCTGAACGTAGCATATATTGTCGGGATGGGATTAGCTATGAAACAAGCAATGAAACATGTAGAAATTATGAATAGTAAAGTTCGTACTCTTCGCGATAAGCTCGAAGATGCTATTTCAGAAATTTCGGACTCTTTCGTAGTCGGTCAAAGAGAGATGCGTACGCCAAACACACTGTTGGTATCGCTCCGCGGTATAGAGGGCGAATCTATGTTGTGGGATTTAAACCGTGCAGGAGTAGCGGCGTCAACGGGAAGTGCCTGTGCTTCTGAGTCTCTTCATGCAAATCCTATCATGAGCGCAATAGGAAAAGATGCCGAACTGGCACATACGGCGATACGTTTATCACTCTCAAGATTTACAACCGAGGATGAGATTGATTACACTATCGATGTATTTAAAAAAGCGGCTCAGAGGCTGCGTGCCATATCTTCAACTTATGCTTACACAAACTCTGTTGCCTAAAAGCTTTAACAGCATTTAGGCTCTTCTTGAACCTCTTTTTTTACACCGCGCATACTTAATGGGATATCTTCGCGATATTTTTTCTCTCTAAAAGCAGGAGATTTAACAACACCGTTTTTTTGACTTAGTTTATAAACCTCTTCATTTAAAAAGTGCTTATCAAACTCTTTAGTAAAGGGCATATCCCAAGTTATACAACCGATGCTGGGACATATTGCCGCACATTGAGGATTGTCAAAAACTCCGACGCACTCGCTACATTTCTCAGGTTGAACATAGTAACGGCTCTCTCCCGTGGGATTACTCATATCATCAACTATCGCATTAAGCGGACAATTTTGTAAACAGGCATCACATGTAATACAGCTTTCGTCAATTATAACAGCCATTATGCACTCCTTATTTGTGCTTTGTGATAAATTCTAAGTAACCAAGGAGCAGGAGCATCTTTTAGCAAATCTTGCAGTTTTAAAATAGCCTCTGCTATATTTTCGCCATCAGCTACTCTCACGGGATGGATACCCGCACTTTGAATCATCTTTGACGCAGTCGGACCAATCTGATTGCAGTACATGATATCTGCCTCTTTAAGAGTATCAATCTTATAGTCTAGCTTCTCTTTTTCCCCCTGCGGCTCTTGTGAAGCATCAATAACTTCCAAAAACTCCGCACTATCTTTTGAGACACGGTAAAGATAAAATGATTTAGACCAGCCGAAATGTTGATTTATACACTCTCCATCAGATGATGCAAATGCTACTCTCATAATATTGCCTTAAAGAGATACATTTACATGTAATTCACGCGACTTCATATCAATCTCTTGAATAAAAGGCTGAGCCTTGATGGAAGGAAGCATTAGACCTTTTTTCTTATGCTCTCTGATTTTATATACATTATTATCATTTCCTGACATGTAGTACTCTTCAAAATCGACGGTATAAGGCATATCCCACACGATTGAGCCTTCAGTCGGACAAGCCTCTGCACATCTAGGCACATTTGCATGACCTACACACTCTACGCAACTTTCCGCCTTGACGTAAAAACGCTCACCCTTATGCGGGTTTTTTTCATCACTCTCACCTAGTATTGCGGCAACAGGACACTCGGACGCACAATCACCACAGTTTATACAGTTATCAGTTATCATTACAGCCATTTTTTTCTCCTAATATAAGTTCAATAATCAATTTGCATCTTCTGTTCTAGAAAATTATTCTAAGCAATCTTTTTTTCTGCACTCTTACCACTGTGTTACATCAGATATAAAACAACATTTTTATCAATCAGTCTCTCAAAATGATTTAGTAACATGTCCGCCGTTGAAGTTGAGCCTAAGTGACATCCCGAACATGAACCTATATAATTCAACCATATTTGAGGGTTTTCCCCCGAAATATAGTTTACAAGTTTTACTCCTCCTCCATCGCTTAAGAGAACCGGGCTTATCTTAGTGTCTATTAAGTCTTGAATTAACTTTTTTTGGGCAAAATCACTAAGCAGATAAAAAGATTCGTTTTTAGCCCCTCCTATTGATGAGTTGCTTACATAAGTAATAATTGATTGGGCTTGAACATTATTGTTGTGAGCCGCTGCAATCAAGTATCGCATAGCTTCCAAAATATTTCCGTCTTCTTTATAAAGCATCCCTGTTTTTAGTTGAACATTACTCATACTCTTTTCCTTTATATATCTTTTGTCTAAAATATGCATTTAATATTCTAGAATCCAAAACGACACTAAATAAAGATATTTATGGTACAATTCCAGTTCAAATTTTACAGAAAGTGGGTGATGTGATATGCCAGGTATAGTACTACGCAGTGATGACAATTTTGATGCATCTTACCGTCGTTTCAAAAAGCAGACTGACCGTAACTTAATCGTTACTGAAGCTCGTGCTCGTCGTTTCCATGAAACGAAAACTGAAAAACGTAAGAAGTTTTTAATTGCATCTCGTAAGAAAATGCTTAAACGTCTTTATATGATGAGACGTTACGAATCACGCCTATAGTATAAGCCTTCGGGCTTATAACTACATTTATCTTCAATCAAAATATTACTTTTACTATAATTTCCCGTACATCTCGTTATAAAACGACAAAGCGTATCTATCGCTCATAGAAGCTATATAATCAGCTATTACCCTATGTTTTTTTCTGCTCTCTAGTTGATTATAATAAAATTTCGGCATCATTTTGGGTTCTTCGTTAAGTCCTTTGTAAAGTCCTTTAATCGCCTGTTTACCGGCATACATCTTTACCATGATATCTTTATGCTGATATAGTTTGTTAAATAACAGTTTTTTAAGCTTTTTTAACTCTGTTTCAAGTTTTTTATCAAAACCGACAGGGATATCTGTTTTACAATCTATCGTTGCGCAAAGTATCCTCTCATTTTTAATCATATCTTTAGAGTAGGCTATAAGCGAATAGACCAGATGATTAATTAGATGTGAAACAAAACGGTATCTAAACATCTCGTCTTCGCTCTCGGATATCCCTTCATCTTTAACTTTTTGCAAAATCTCTCTTATAAGTTCGCTCTCTTTTAAATCATCAAAATTTATTAAGCCGGAATTTACCCCATCATCTATATCATGAGTTATATATGCTATCTCGTCGGCTCTATCAACTATCATCGCTTCTATGCTTGGATGAGTATCAAAATTAAATTGTTCATCTATTATAGACGGGAGAAAACTTTTTTTATATGGATATGAGTGTTTAAGTATCCCCTCAAGTGTCGCAAAGGTAAGATTTAAGCCGTTAAACCCGTTATAACGTTTTTCAAGCGAAGAGACGACTCTAAAGCTCTGAAAATTGTGTTCAAAACCATTTTTATGTCCATCTTCTTTTAAACACTCATCAAGCGCATCGCCGCCAATATGACCAAAAGGAGTATGACCCAAATCATGTGAAAGCGCAATTGCTTCCGCCAAAGATTCGTTTAACCCTAAGTGAGAAGTTATAGAACGAGCTATTTGAGAGACTTCTATGGAGTGTGTCAGACGTGTACGAAAAAAATCACCCTCTTGATTTAAAAATACCTGCGTTTTATACTCAAGTTTTCTAAAACTCCCCGAGTGGATTATCCTGTCTCTGTCCCTTGCATAAGGATTTCTAAAATCTTCATCTATTTTGTAAAATCTGTCATGTGGTTGCATTATTTGCCTTTTATGCTTTTACTACTTGGTTTCTTCCCGCTTTTTTAGCCTTATAAAGAGCATTATCCGCTCTTTTCATAACTGCAAACGGGTCTTTGTCTTGAGAGCTTCTTTGTACTACGCCGGATGAGATATTTATATATATGGTTTTCTGACTTGACTTATTTCTTACGCTAAAAGGGCTTTTTGCTATAGTCTCTCTTAAGATATCCGTGTGTTTGTATGATTCATCCGCGTCACGTGAAGGAAAAAGTAAAACAAACTCCTCTCCGCCGTATCTGTAAGCTTTTCCGCCTCCGCTAACGTTTGCCAGTTTTGAAGCTACCATCTTTAAAACCTCATCGCCGGTATCATGTCCGTAAGTATCGTTAAACTTTTTAAAGTGGTCTATATCTATCATTGCAAGCGAATACTTCATGCCCAACTTTGCCATATCCTCTACTAATGCTCTTCTTCCCGGTAAAGACGTAAGCTCATCGTAAAATGCCAAACGATAGGACTCGCGTATAAGCAAAATAAAGATAATAACACCTATAGCCAATAGCGAAAGTTTGTTAGCATATGGTGTTTTTATAAAATATAGTCCCGCATAAAAAGTCAGTGTTATAACTAAAAATGAGCTGTTATACAACATGTATCTATTAAACACCACCAAAAATGTCATTGCAATAAGTACAAATATACCTATCACTACGGATATATCTTCAAGCGGATAAAAAGAACTCGCAAAAATTTTCATCTTTAAAAGAGCGATTAACTCATCATTTGGATAAAAAACAAAATATAAAACTACAACTATTTCAAGCACAAAAAAGATAATTTTTATAATACCCCAAATTGAGAAAAGTCCTCTCTCTTTGAGAGATAAAAATATGAGAAAATGTAGCGGAAATAGCATAGAGACATATAAAAAGAGATTTGTCGCCCTCTTTGCATCCAAATACTCAAACCCTAACGGCATTAATAAAAGAGGAGTAATTACGAATATAAATCTATTTCGGTTAAAGTGCCATGAAACCCATAATATAAGTGCGCTGATAGCATAAAAGAGGTAGGGAACGAGATTGAATATAATTTTTGGTATTTTTGCTTCATTAAATACCATTAGCGCAAACATAAAAGAGATAAAAAGGGGTATTGCTATATTAATAGCTATTGATTTTGAAGAGTTCATATATACCTTTTTAACTCGTTATCGAGTGTCACTACTCAGTTTACGCTTTTTTCAAAAACTCTGTTTTTAGATAGATTTTAGTTCCGTTTACACGACCTTCAATGTGACCTTCTACGTCTGATGGGATAGAGATATTTCTAACGGTGGTTCCTCTCTTTGCAGTAAAACCTGCACCTTTAACCTCTAAGTCTTTGATTATAACTACGCTGTCACCGGCATTTAAAATTACTCCGTTAGAATCTTTAACGACTATATTACTTGTGTTTGCGCTTATTCCGGAATCTGCCCATGCTTTTATATCATCTTCCATATACATCATATCAACTAAATCTTCTCTTCCTAGAGCTTTTAAAAGTCTGTACGACATTACCGCTACGGCAGGAGTTTCGCTCCACATACTGTCATTTAAGCAGTTAAAATGTGCCTCATTCATTTTATCGGGGTTTTCTATCTGCTCTTTACATGTAGAACATAGATAGATAGACTGCTGGGCACTTCCATCCGAAGGTGCTACTTCAAAAGCACTAAGTCCTTCGCTGCTTCCACAAAGTTCGCATACGCCGCCGCTTCTAGTTTCTAACTCTTTTTCTAAACTCATCTATTTTTCCTCTTTTTTGAACTTTAGTGCATCTTCTACATCCGTAGAAGTTTTTGCTTTTGTTTTGTTAAATGCTTTATCCGCTTCTTCTTTATTGTAGTTTCTACACTCTTTTGGCATAACTGCATTTGGCTCATTAGCTATTTGATCGCAAATCGCATAATTAAACTCAAAATATGAACACCCGCTAAATAACAAACTTGACATTAAGATATATTTATACATGTTGCCTACTTTTTTTTGATTATTAAATCTAAATATTTTGACGGTGTCGCTCTCATCATCTCCTGTGCCAGCCATCTTATCTGAAAATATGCCGCACCGCTGTCTCTAAGCGTAAAGTAGTTTTTCAGACTTCTAAGATTAAACGTTACGACCATATCCACTTTCCAGTTATCGGTTACAATATGCTTAAACGCATCGCCGACGTTTCGCTTCTTTTTTCCGCTCTCTAGTGCTTCAAAAAGTACCTCGGAGCTGTTTTTAAACTCTTCTAAAAATCCAAGTGAACTCTTTGCAACGGCAATCTCGTAAAAATCTTCCACTCTTTTAAATTGAAATTCAAGTTTATCATAAATTGTAGCTGCTTCGATTTTATTATACTCTTTATCGCAAGTTACAAACATATCAAAATCAAGAATTTTATCTATAAAAAACTCCCTGTTTTTAGATAAGTGCGAAGCTACGAAAGCGTTTATAACAGAACTCATCGTATAACGCGTACTTCTGACGGAGATTGCTTGGATACGGTGACGAGCATGTTCTTGAAGTACGCCTCTACTTGTTCCTCTAATTAGAAAACTCAGATTTGCATGTTCTAAAATAGAGTGATGGAAGTGTGTCCATGCCAAATCATCCAATAAACTTGACTCTTGGATATCGTTTATCTCTTTACATGTAGAGTCATCGGGCATATAGTTTTGGATATATTTTACAGATTCATTTTCGCTGTTTTGGAATGAATCATAGCAGGTTCTTGCCGCCGCTTCAGCCACACCGATGCCGGTATCTTGCATTAAAACTACTTCAGGCTTTGAGTAATTTATGCCATACGTCTCTTGCATAATCCGTCCTAGTTTAGATTAGTGTTATTTTACAATAATAAACTTAGTCTATTCTACTATCTCTACATGTATTAAAAATATCAGTTTCATCAGGTTTACTTTTGAACACCGTTTAAGATAGGAACAAAATCACAATATTCAAGCTCCTCTTTTTGAATCGATTTTCCTGTTTTTTTAAAACGCGTTATAATCTGTTTGAAACCTACTTGCATAGGTGCTACCAATATCCCGCCATCTGAGAGTTGTTCAAAAAGTTTTGCCGGTATCTCTTTTGCCGTTGCCGAAAAAAGAATTCTGTCATAAGGAGCATATTGAACCCAGCCGTTTTGTCCATCTTCTACTCTTGTGTGAATGTTGTTAATTCCGAGTTTTCTAAATCTTGATTTTGCCTCTAGCATTAAAGATTCTATTCTCTCTATGGTAAAAACTCCGCGAAACAGATGCGATAAAACAGCTGCCTGATAACCGCTTCCGCAACCTATTTCTAAAACTTTATCCGTACTTTTTGGCTCAAGATAGTGCGTCATTTTTGCAACCGTCAGCGGAGAGCTTATCCACTGCGCAGAACTCATCGGAAGAGCATCAAGCTTATATGCACTTTGTCTAAATCCCGATGGCACAAACTCTTCTCTGTTTGTTTTGGCTATCGCATTTCTAATACTCTCGCTTAGAGGAAATATTTTATGGCACTCATCAGCTAGTTTTGCTGTTTTTATTGCTGTAATTCTATCCAATGCCCACATCCATATATCGTCTCATTGTTATAATCTCTTTTTTGTTGTATGGTATCTCCAATAGAGTTCTATCGCCGTTTCTCTCGTCTTCGCCGTGAGGTCTTATAATACCGCTCATCTTTGTACACTCATCATTTTGCGAATCGCTTGCCACTACGTAGCATTGATTTATAATAGCTAACGTTTGTGTTATGACCCTAAAATGCTCTGTTCTTAAAACTCCCCACCAAGAAGGAACGGCTATAACATCACACCCCTCAAGTTTTTGCCAAAACTCTTTAAAACGGAGTTCAAAACAGATTAAAATACCTATTTTAATTCCGTCCACTTCTACAATTTTAACATCTTCGCCGCTACCCTCAGACATGTACTTATGTTCGTTTCCGAAACGAAACAATTTCGCCTTTGCTCTTTTAAAAACTATTTCGCCGTTATAAAAAATTTTGGCAAAATTAAAAACTTCATTACCGTTTTTCTCAAGCATAGTGAGTATGATTATTTTTCCCAAAGAGGCTTTTTTTAGCTCAATATCAGCTACATGTGAAAATTGTACCGCTTTGTCATAGTTCTCATAGTCAAAACCGGTTAAACAAACTTCAGGAGCAACTATAAGGGATTTTTGAGATGTTTTAGCTACCAAATCCAAAAGTGTTTGAAGGTTATCGTTATAGTCGCCAGTGGTGTCAAAAAGTAGTGAGCAAAGTTTGTAGCCACCCTTAGATATATTTTGAGTAATAATATTCTCCGCTAAGAAATTAGTCCATCATTATATCTTATTTGGCATCGCTACATGTAGTGCTAACTCTAAATTATAAAAAATTTAGCCAAAAATAAAAGAGCTAATTTCAACAATAAAATAAAAGTAGTTCCTATTATATTGCCTATCTGACAAGATGTGCAGTGTTTATACTGTCTGCCCTCATACTGTGCATAAAAGAAATAGGTAACGGTAAGCGCCGCCATTGAAATCAAAATATAATTTTCTGCCGTAGCTAAAACGCTCAAGGTCTCTTCGCCTACAAAAAAACTCAAAAACAGACCTATCAATCCAAAAATAAAAAGATATTTAAATGCTTTAAGTATAACATCTCTTTTAAATACCGTGGGACAGTCATTCATAGTTATGGCATCAGTTCCAAACTCAAGTTTTGAATCAAAAAGTTTTTTCTCATCCTCGTCAAGTCTTACTCTTAAGTTTGAACCAAAAACGTAATCTAGTTTTCTTTGAATCGTTATTGAGAGCTCGCCGTCTGCATCTAAAAACTTCTGATTTGCATCTCTGTCTTCATACATAAGAGTAACTTTTTCGTATCTTGTCGTTTTTGCACTCATTCCCGGAAAATATGCAGTTTTTTCTATCGGGGTGACCTTTCCTTCTCTTTTTAAAATCCTAGGATTTATAAACTCCAAAAACTCGCCGTTATGCTTAACTACTACGACAGAGAGCGGAGAACCTATCTGAAATGCCGCCAATGCATTTAAATCATTAGCCTCAATTGTATCTTTTAAGTCCTGTATCGTATTAAAAAGCTCATCATTGAAAAATCTAACATTTGCTCCAAACTCCAAACTCGGTGTCGTAGGGTATGTTACTATCTCTTTTACCATTGTTTTCCTTATTCAAATGTCATTAGGGCATAACCCATATTTTGATAGCCTATTGTCTCTATGAAACTATTTTTGGAGATTGTAACGAATGAGACAACATCCTCATTTGGAATTGTGCTTGCATTTAGACTCATAGCACAAACAACTATATCCACACCCTTATTTGCTAATTTAGCAAGTTGATTTTGAGAGCGTTTTACATGTTCTAAATCTTCATCTTTTACTAACTCATCATAATTTTTTGAAACTATCGGCGCACACCCTCCGTGTATAGTAATTGCAAATTTTATAGTATCTGAATTTTTTTCTATCATATCCATAGTTCTCTCAACCAACATCATTCGGCTTGCCACATACTGCATGTTCTTTGAGCTGCAATCAAATACGGCTTTGTACTCTTTAGCGTCTAAAATCGTTATAAATAGAGATAAAATTAAAAACAGATACTTCATTAGGATTTACTCCCCTAGAGCAAAAACATTTGAAAGAGTATTGATATAATTAAAATAACCCGTAATTGCAACAGCTTCTAAAATCTGTAAATCCGTATAACCTAAATCTTTAAGAGCATCAATCTCTTCTTTTAAAATCTTGTAACTATCTTTTTTAGAAGCTTTTATACAGAAGTTTAGAAGTGCTTTTTCTTTATCTGTAGTGTCAATCGCATCGACACCGTTTAAAACCTGCGCTATACGCTCATCTGAAAGTCCCAACATTTTAGCAATGCTTTTATGCACATCAACACACATTTTGCATCCATTTTCTACGGATATAAGAAGAGCAATTGACTCTTTGATATCATAAGAGAGTTCCGTCTCATCAAGAAGATATTTTTGAATCATCCCATCAGTCGCAAAGTATATCTTTTCATCAAGCGCCAAAAGTTTAAATATCTCACCCAATTTTCCAGTTTTTTCTAAAATAGGACGCGCTCTATCTTGAATAGCCGGTGTCATATCCTCAAATTCAGGTAGTTTAATATGTGCCATTTTTTCCCTTATCTTATTTTGATTAAAATTTATAAAACGTTAAGTAGAGCTTAACGTTTAAAATTATAGAGTATAATTCTTATATTAATATTAATAGGATTATACATGGAATATAAAATATCTGAACTTGTTGCGCAGACTGATGTTCCCAAATCTACCATTTTATACTACATAAGAGAGGGTTTGTTGCCCGAAGCAAAAAAGCTAAAATCAAATGTTCATAGATACAGTAACGAACATATTGAGCTTATAAAATATATTAAATACATGAAGCAGGAGATGGGAAGTTCTAATGAAGAGATAAAACATGCTCTTGAAAATAAAAATCAATCTCTATCAAGCTCATTCTCAATGCTAGCACCCTTAATGCAAACATTAAGTGCTATACCTTCAGGTGCAAAACACTACACTAAAAAAGAGTTTATAGAACATTATGATATTGATATAAAACTTTTACAACAGCTTTTAATAGACGGTATTTTAGTGCCGATAAACAGTGACGATTTTACCGATAAAGAGGCTTCTATAATAAGACTTATAGAGGATTTTAAAGAAGTAGGCATCGAATATACTCTTATAAGAACATATGTTCATCATGCGAAAATACTTGCAGAGCTTGAACATAATATACAAAAACAGCTTTGCAGTGTTCGCAGCGATGAGAATTTTTCCACACTCTGGAAAATTATGTTTGAAACTCTTTTTAACGCTAAAGAGTATCTCTTTAGCCGCTATACGCATAATATTTTATTTAAAGCTCTTAAAGATGAGATTTCTAAAAATCATCATCAAAACTGAGACTTCCTTTTGAGTAGTTTGCAACCGTTCCTTCAAAAAAGTTTGTTTTTTGATCATTAAACTTTGAAAAATCATCAACCCATTTTATAGGATTTGTTACGTTATAGAGTTTAGGAAATCCTACACTAGAGAGTCTATCGTCTGCAAGGTACTGGATGTATTGCTCTAAAATAGCGTCAGTTAAACCTAAAATTTGTCCTTGCGTTATGTATTTTCCCCAATTAGATTCAAGTTTTACAGCCTGTTTAAACATTGCGATAACTTCGTTTTTCAATTGTTCCGTAAAAAGGTCTGGTCTCTCTTTTCTAAGGGAGTTTATAAGGTTTTGAAAAAGAACCAAGTGAGTTACTTCATCTCTTTGAATAAATCTAATCATTTGTGCGGAACCTAACATTTTTCCGCTTCTTGCAAGTGTATAAATGTAAGCAAAACCACTATAAAAATATATACCCTCTAAAATCTGGTTAGCGAAACAAGCTTTTACAAAGTTGTGTTCTGTTGGATTATTAGAAAGTTCATCATAAACACCTGCTATTGCATCATTTTTTGTTTTTAGCATCATGTCTTTGCGCCAAAGGTCATAAATCTCATCACTGTTAGCTGAAATACTGTCAACCATAACAGCGTAACTTTGTGAGTGAAGTGCCTCCTCATAAGCTTGACGAACCAAAATAAGATTTATTTCAGGAGAAGTGACATAAGGATTTATATTATCCATAATATTGTTCGTTTGAAGCGAATCCATAAAAATCAGCTGTGAAAGTGCTTTATCGTAAGCCTCTTTTTCCATTTCGGTAATGTTCTTATAGTCGCTTACGTCACGCGTCATATCAACCTCTTTTGGAAACCATGTGTTGTTTAACATCATCTCCCAAAGATTATATGCCCATTGATACTTTATATCATTTAACTCAAATATTCCTGTGGGATTGCCACCAAATATTCGTCTTTCATTTACACTTTCGTTTGATTCAGGATTATATATTTTTTTTCTATTCATCTCATCTTCCTAAAAATTAAGTTTATGATTATATCTTTATGAAGGTTTTTATTTTATAAAAGAGTCCAAATATTGTCATAGCTTTAAATTTATCTTATAAATATTTTTAATAAATATATTCTATATTTTAGTGTAGTAATCTTACTTATAATAGTATAAAATAGAATATAAAGGAGGATGGTATGAAATTATTTCTACTTTTCATACTTATTATAACAACCATGAATGCAATTGTCTTGAAGCCGTGGAGCGGTAAAATAGAAAAACTTAGCGATGAAGAGAGACATGTAATAATAAATAAAGGTACTGAGAGACCTTTTAGCGGTAAATATACAAATGAAAAATCAGAGGGCGTATATACATGTAAGCTCTGCGGAGCAGCGCTTTATGAATCAAAAGATAAATTTGATTCACACTGTGGATGGCCTAGTTTTGATGATGCTATAAAAGGAGCGGTAAAAAGAGTTCCTGATGCGGACGGAAAAAGGATAGAGATTGTTTGTGCCAACTGCGGTGCACATTTAGGTCATGTTTTTGAGGGGGAAGGATTTACGTCCAAAGATACAAGATACTGCGTAAACTCAATCTCACTAAACCTTGACAAAAAGCAAGATGCAAAAAATAGTGAGTTATCATATGCTTATTTTGCAGGCGGCTGTTTTTGGGGAGTAGAGTACTATCTTGAAAAACTTAACGGTGTTAAAGAGGTAATATCAGGCTTTATGGGAGGACATGTAAAAAATCCTACATATTATGACGTAGTTAAAAAAAATACCGGACATCTTGAAGCCGTTAAAGTTGTTTATGACAAAAATATAATCTCCTACGAAGAGATTGCTAAAGCATTTTTTGAGATACATGATCCTACACAAACTAACGGTCAAGGTCCAGATATTGGGGAGCAATACCTCTCGGCAGCTTTTGTTAATAACGAAGATGAGAAAAATACGATAATCAGACTGATAAAAAAACTTGAAGCCAACGGCTACAAAGTGGTAACTAAGATATTGGATAAGTCTGAATTTTATGAAGCTGATGAGAGTCATCAAAACTATTACGAGAAAAAAGGTTCTACTCCGTATTGTCACGGATATACAAAAAGGTTCTGATTAAAGTTTAATGGCGAGAGATTTTAAACTCTCTCTCGCCATTTTAAACTTTATTTACGTGTGTGTCTTTTTCTCTCTGATTCAGTTAAGAATTTTTTACGAATACGAATACTTTGAGGTGTAATTTCCAAAAGTTCATCATCTTCAATCCACTCTAATGCACGCTCTAACGACATGTCACGAGGTGGAATAAGTTTGATAGCTTCATCAGCTCCGCTTGAACGTACATTTGATTGAGCTTTACCTTTAATCGGGTTAACTACTAAGTCGTTTGAGCGTGAGTGTTCACCGACAATCATACCCTCATACACTTTAGTTTGAGGTCCAATAAATAATACACCGCGGTCTTGGATATTGAATAGTGAATATGCCAATGTTTCGCCGTTTTCCATAGAGATAAGTGCGCCATAACTTCTTGACTCAACACTTCCGCTATATGGACGGAACTCTAAGAAAGAGTGATTCATGATACCTTCGCCTTTAGTGTCTGTTAGAAACTGTCCACGGAAACCGATAAGAGCACGTGCAGGAATTTCAAACTCGATTCTTTGAAAACCTTGTCCCATCGGAACCATTGATTTCATCTCAGCTTTTCTTTTACCCAAACGCTCAATTACCGTACCGCTCAACTCTTCCGGAACATCGATAACAAGGTGCTCAAACGGTTCACATTTTACACCCTCTATCTCTTTTACGATTACTTCGGGACGAGATACACCAAATTCAAAATTTTCACGACGCATATTTTCAGCCAAAATCGTAATTTGAAGCTCACCACGACCTGAAACTTTGAACTTACCTTCGCCGACAACTTCAAGTCTCATAGCAACGTTTGTCGTCATTTCAGCTTCAAGTCTATCTTTTAACTTATTTGAAGTTACATGTTTACCCTCTTGACCTGCAAGCGGAGAGTCGTTTACTGAAAATACAACAGTAAGTGTCGGCTCTTCAATGTGCATAGGATCAAGTGGCATAGGATTTTTAGGATCACAGATAGTATCGCCTACGTCAACTGTCTCTAAACCTGCAAATGCTACGATATCACCCGCTTCAGCTTCATTTATCTCCATACGATTTAAACCGTGAAAGCCGATTAGTTTTGTTATGCGTCCTTTTACCAGTTCACCGTCGGCTTTTGCAAGCATAACATTGTCACCTTTTTTGATAACACCGTTAAAAATACGGCTAATTCCTATTTTTCCTACATAGTTATCGTAGTCAAGCGTAAAAACTTGTGCCTGTGTATGATTTTCTCTATCACCTTCAGGCTCAGGTATTTTGTCAAGAATCGTCTCAAAAATACACTCAAAGTTTCCATCAGGATCAGCCATATCAAGTTTTGCAATACCATCACGCGCTGCAGCATATATGATTGGAAAATCAAGTTGATCTTCCGTTGCATCCATAGCTGCAAAAAGGTCAAACATCTCATCGACTACACGCTCAGGTTCTGCTGAAGGTTTATCGATTTTATTGATTACGACAATCGGTTTTTTACCAAGCGCCAACATCTTTTTAACAACGAATTTTGTTTGAGGCATAACACCCTCATAAGCATCAACAAGTACCAAAACACCGTCAACCATCTTTAAAACACGCTCAACTTCGCCACCAAAATCGGCGTGACCCGGAGTGTCGATAATATTTATTTTATGATCTTTGTAACGAATTGCCGTGTTTTTTGAGAGAATCGTAATACCGCGCTCTTTTTCTAAAGCATTACTATCCATAGCGCGTTCTTCATGTTGCTCGTGAGCACCGTATGTTCCGGACTGCTCTAGTAGTCCATCAACTAATGTTGTTTTACCGTGGTCAACGTGAGCGATAACGGCAATATTTCTAATCTTTTGCACAAGGCTTCCTTCTTTGGTTTCTTAAAAAATAATGAAACCAAGATAAAAATTTTCGCGATTATACCTAAATTAAAGTAATTAATAGGTAAAAGTAATGATATACTTATAGGATACTTTATATTTTCTAATGTATATACTCATATTTTAAGAGTCAATATGATTAATTATCCGCATAAATTAAATGTTATATTTGATAAATTAAAAAGTCATAATATCAAACCGATAATTGTAGGTGGTTTTATTAGAGATTTTTTACTGGGTATCCAATCCAAAGATATCGATATAGAAATTTATGGAATATCCTCATTTGTGCAACTAGAAAATTTACTAAAAGAGTTTGGAAGCGTAAATATAGTCGGAAAAAGTTTCGGCGTTTGCAAACTATATTTTGAAGATTATGATTTAGATTTCTCTTTCCCAAGAAGAGACAATAAGATAAAAAACGGTCATAAAGGATTTGAAATTGAGATAGATACAAATCTTGATTTTAAAACTGCAACTTCACGAAGAGATTTTACGATTAACTCCATCGGATATGACGTAATAGAGAAAAAAATATTAGACCCGTTTAACGCAATAGATGATTTAAAACACAAGGTACTAAGAGCGGTAGATAACAACAGTTTTGCCCAAGACCCTCTTAGAGTCTTAAGAGCTGTTCAGTTTAGCACTAGATTTGAACTTAAAATAGATAATGATTTATTTTTAACATGTAAAGATATGGTCTCTAAAAAAATGCTTGACGAACTTCCAAAAGAGAGAGTCTTTGAAGAGATAAAAAAACTTCTTTTGTACTCAAAAAAGCCATCAGAGGGATTTAAACTTTTAAAAGAACTTGGAAGCGATATTTATACGGGCAATATAGCTGTAATTGATGAGATATCAAAACAGCTAACAACTAACATACAAACAAATTTGATATTGATGTTGTCAGGGCTTTGTTATGATTTCAATGAAAAACAGGCAGAAAATTTTATTTTTAGATTTACAAATGAAAAAGTATTATTAAATGAAACAACAAAACTAATTGAATTACATAATGAAATTGACAACATTTATAATAACGGTGTAACAGACTACGAACTTTATAAGCTAGCTACTAAAGTAAAAATAAGTAAACTTCTTATTTTGTCCTCTTCAATATATTTTGCTAAGAATGAGTCTAAAACTTATAAAGCCGGCAATGATATTTATGAAAAAGCAAAAGAGTTAAATATTTTAAATAAAAAACTCCCGCCGCTTATAATTGGAAAAGATATATTAAAATGCGGTTTTGAACCCTCAGTACTCTTTTCAAAAATCTTACATGTAGCTTATGAAGCTCAAATGCAAGGTAAATTTAAAAGCCGCAAAGAGGCTCTTGTGTGGTTAAAAGATTATCTAAAGCTTTGAACTATCAATCTCTATAACAGTATGAACGTTGCCTCGCGGATTATAATCAGCTACTATTTTCATATATTTTGGTTTTAATTTTCTTTCTAAAACACCATAAATCTCATTGGCGCTATTTTCATGAGAAATATGTCTATCTCTAAACGAGTTTATATAAAGTTTGATAGCTTTTAACTCTACAACCCACTCATCAGGCGTATATTCTAAATATATTGTTGCATAATCAGGATATCCGCTTCTTGGACATAGACATGAAAACTCAGGAAGCGTCATTTTTATAAGATAATCTCTTTTATGCTCGTTAGGCCAAATTTCCAAATCTTTTTCTACATCAAACTCACTAACAATTTTTTCACCGTATTTCATAATAACTCCTAAACTTTTTAGTGTTATACATCTAAATGCTTAACATCTTTAGCATGTGTTTCTATATAGTTACGGCGAGGTTCAACTTCATCACCCATAAACAGAGTAAACGTATCACTTGCAAGTTCTGCATCATCAATAGTAACTTGCAGTAAAACTCTATTTTCAGGAGTCATTGTTGTTTCCCAAAGCTGATCAGGATTCATCTCTCCTAGACCTTTATAACGCTGAATATAAGCACCCTTTTTAGCATACTCTATAATGTTATTTAACACTTTAACAACATCTTCTTCAAAATCTAAATTCCACTCTTTTATCTTCTTATATACATAACTGGCTTCAGCAAAATGTGGAGCACCAAACAAATCATCATTTATAAGTAACTCTTCCATTCCGTCTTTTGTCTGTACAAAAATATGAATTGATTCGTTATTAATACTTTTTGTTAAAATATTATTTCCCATTCCGACTAAAAATTCTTCAACTTTTTCATACATTGATTTTATATCAAGACCTATTAAATCAGGATTCTCTATAAAATGGCGAATTAGGCTAACTAACGCATATCTTCTCTCTAGTGCTTCAAGTGAACCTCTATAGTGGTCAACCATTTTAAAATATGAGATTAAATCATTATGTCCAATAGTTTCAATATTTAAAGATTCAATACCGTTTTCTATAAGAAAATCATTCATTTGACGATCATCTTTAAAATAAATCTCTTTTTTACCTTTTTTATAACGATACAGCGGCGGTTGTGCCAAATATAAATAGCCATTTTCTATAACACTTTTAAAGTGACGGAAGAAAAATGTAAGTAATAAAGTTTGAATATGAGAACCATCAACATCGGCATCAGTCATGATAATAATTTTATGGTAACGAAGTTTATCTTCATTATACTCTTCACCGATACCACAACCCATTGCAGTTATCATATTTGTTATCTCTTCAGATTTCAAAATCTTATCAAGTCTAGCTTTTTCAACATTTAAAATTTTACCTTTAAGCGGTAAAATCGCTTGAAAAACTCTATCACGACCCATTTTTGCAGAACCGCCTGCCGAATCACCTTCGACTAAATAAAGTTCACAAATTGATGCATCTTTGCTTTGACAATCTGCAAGTTTTCCAGGAAGAGTTCCTACACTCATAGAGTCTTTTCTGCGTGTAAGTTCTCTAGCTTTTTTAGCAGCTTCACGACCGCGTGCAGCCATCAAAGATTTAGCAACTATCGCTTTTGCTTCAATAGGATTTTCTTCAAAATATTTGCTAAGAAGTTCATAAGTAGATTTTTGAACTAACGGTCTTACATAAGTATTTCCAAGTTTACCTTTTGTTTGTCCTTCAAACTGAGGTTCAGGAACACGAACTGAAACGATTGCTATAAGACCTTCGCTAGTATCTTCACCGCTTATTTTTACATCTTTCTCTTTTGCCGCACCGTTTTGTGCATTATAATTTGAAATAACACGAGTAAGTCCTGCTCTAAAACCAGCTTCATGTGTTCCACCGTTTGGAGTACGGATATTATTTACAAAAGAATAAACTTTTTCATCATAAGTATCATTATACATAAGTGCTATATCAAACTCTATATCTTCAATTTTTGAACTAAAAACAAAAACTTTAGCAACTTCTTGTTTTTTATTTAAATCATTTACATATTGAGCTATACCACCTTCAAAATGGTATGTTTGTGAGAGGTTTGCTCTCTCATCTTTAAAATTAATAGTAATAAATGGATTCAAATATGCTAACTCTTTAAATCTTCTTGCCAAATATTCATACTCAAAAATTATTGTTTCTGTAAATATGCTTGGATCTGGAATAAATTCAATTGTTGTACCTGTTTTACGTGTTTTTCCAGTAACTGCTAAAAGTTCTTGAGGAATACCTTCTTTAAAATTTTGCTCAAAAATTTCCCCATTTCTGTAAATAGTCATTTTTAAATCGGCAGAGAGTGCATTTACAACAGAAACACCAACACCATGAAGGCCGCCTGAGACTTTATAAGTATCTTTATCAAATTTACCGCCGGCATGTAAAACTGTTAAAACAACAGTTGCAGCACTCATTCCTTCTGTTGGATGCATATCTGTAGGAATACCACGCCCATTATCAGAAACTCTACATGTACCCTCTTTTGTAAGAGTCACATTTATTGTATCACAATGACCAGCCATTGCCTCATCAATAGAGTTGTCAATTACTTCATAAACTAAATGATGTAAACCTCTATGACCGGTATCTCCAATATACATACCAGGACGTTTACGAACAGCCTCTAGTCCTTTTAGGACTTTAATATTACTAGCACCGTAATTTTCCATTAACATCTCCATAGCCATTTTTGGCATAATTATGGTTATTTTATCTAATTTATTCTAAAAGAAAGTTTTATGGGGATATGAATGAGAATTTTGCGCTATTTTTCAGTAGTTTATAAACTATCTCTTTTTACAAATTTTAAAGAGATAGATACTAGGTTTATTTTAGATAACAATAGGCATAACGACAGTCTTAAAATTGCCTTCACTTAAAACAAATGGAAGATTACTCTCATTTAAACCTATATTAAACTCCAAACCGTTTATAGTATTTAAAAAATCAAGAAGATATTTGCTATTTATAGCAATAACAAATGCAGATGAAAAACCTGTCGTATAATTAATTTCTGTTTTAGCTTCGATATTATCGTCACTTAATGACTCGAAGGTAATTAAATTTTCTAAAAAAGTAATTTTTACATCTGTTGATATTGTAGTAATCTGTTTGATAGATTCTATCATTTTAGCTTTTGGCAATGTTAGAGTTTTTGATATCTCTTTTGGGATAATTCTAGAATATTCAGGGAATTTTCCGTTAATAAGTTTTGTAAAAAAAGTGTATTCATTTGAGTGAATAATTAAACTTGTTTCATCGTAATAGAGTTCAATGTTATCAAAAAATAGTTTTTGAATCTCAATAATTGCTTTTTTTGGGATAATAATTGATAATTGATTGCTGTTTTGATTATCTATATTTACTACTGCTAATCTTCTCGTATCGGTAGAGGCAAAATTAATACTGTTTTCTTTTATGTCAATTAAAGCACCGTTTAATTCAAATTTTGGATTGTTTGTATCAATGGAAGGAGTTATTTTTTTAAGAGACTCTATTAAAGATTGTGAGTCAATTAAAATACGTGATTTTTCTATGTATGATGGAAATAAAGGAAATTCACCGTAAGAAAAAGTAGGTAATTTAAAATTAGAGTGCGACTGTGATATGTATAAAGTATCGTTTTTAACTTCTAAATTAATTTCTGCATCTTTTAAAATTCTAACAATATCGAGTAATTTTTTTCCGTTAGCAGTTACATTGCCTTCATTAATAATATTAACTTTTTCAGTAGAAATTAATAGACCTATTTCATAATCAGTTGCTCTTATAGTTAATTTAGAGTTTGATACATTGATTAATACATGTGATGTAATTTGAGAAGTATCTTTTTTTTCCAAAAAAGGTTGAACATGAATCAAGATATTTTCAATGATAGATTTTTGTACTGTTATCTTCATCAGAATTCCTATTTATTATATAAAATTATAGTATTAGTAGTAGGAGGTAGTGATTATGTGAATATCACCGCAAAACTCCTATTTCAAGAGCGATATAGATGTGATGAAACTACAAGGCTCTTTTCACATTTGTTCACTTTAGTAATTATATCTTTTTTTTTATTTTTTAAGAAGATGATGTAATTTTATTTGATAATTCTTCAATTTTGACTTTAAAGTCTTCATCATTTTCCAGTAATTCATTTATTTTTTTAAGAGTATGACTTATTGCAGTATGGTCTTGCATTCCGAAATACTGGGCAAGTTGAGGCATTGTATTTTGAGTTAGTTCGCGACAGAGATAAATAGAGATTCTTCTTGCATAAACTAGATTTTTACTTCTACCTTTTGAACGTATTTCGCTTGGTTTTATATTTAAATCTTTTGCAACACTTTGAGTAATAATGTCTAAAGTCAAATTGGCACGATTTTCTTGCAGTTGGTCTTTTAAAACATTTTTTGTAAATTGCAAATCAATATCTACATGCATAAGTTGTGAGTATGCATGTAGTTTAGATAATATGCCTTCTATTTCACGTACATTACTCTCAATTACGGTTGCTATATAGTTGATGATATCTTTTGTTAGAATTACTTTGTTTATTTTACATTTATTTTCAATAATAGCTATTTTAGTTTCAAGCTCAGGTGGCTGAATATCTGCAACAAGACCATGTTCGAAACGGCTTTGAAGTCTTTTTTCTAATCCTGCTATTTTTTTTGGATGTTTGTCTGCAGTTAAAATAATCTGTTTCCCAACTCCTTTAAGTGCTTCAAAGGTATGAAAAAATTCCTCTTGAATACCCTCTTTATTGCTTAAAAATTGAATATCGTCAATTAAAAGAACATCACACTTTCTATATTTTTCTTGAAATCTTTCCATAGTTTTGTTTCTAACATGACGGATAAAATCATTTAAAAATTGCTCAACCGTAGTATAAATAACAATTTTACCCTGATTTTGAAAAACATTGCCTGCTGCTTGCATAAGGTGTGTTTTACCTAAACCTACTCCGCCGTGGATAAATAGCGGATTGTATAAAATCCCCGGTTTTTCACTTACACTCTTAACTGCAGCATAAGCAAACTGATTTGAACCGCCTACCATAAAATTTTCAAACGTATGTGATGGATTTAGCAGTGAGTGTTGTTGTTTTTGCTCTTTTTTTATCTCTGTTTTTTTAGACTCTATTTGATTTTTCAATAAAATTTTAACATTTACTTTTATAGAATTTTGTATTTCAAAAAGATGTCTGATTTTTGCGCCGTATTTATTTTTTATCCAGTTTAAAACTAGAGAGTTTGGAGCATAAAATATAGCCGTATCGTCAGTCGATTTTTTGATATCGTAAATTAAATGTTTTATATATCTGTTATACTCTATTTCCGATATCTCTTCTTTTAGCAAAAGCAAAATTTTTTGACCAATATTCACATAGCACCTTTTATTTATATTATGTGAATAGTAGCTATAATTCCCATAAATAAAGTTAAAATTATGTGAATAGTTGATTTATAACATGTGAAAGTAGAAATATGACAATATTAGGAATAGACCCTGGAACTAGAAAAATGGGCTATGCTCTTATATCATTTGATAAAGGCAAAATATCGCTTATCGAAGCTGGACTTATAAAGATAAAAGCAGAGGAATTGCAGTTTCAGATTCCGCAGATGGTTGAAGCTTTTGAGAGTATATTTAAAAATCATAAAATCGATGAAGTGGCAATAGAGGATATTTTTTATGCACACAATCCAAAAACAACTATAAAACTCGCTCAATTTCGCGGAGCCATAATGCTCCTTCTTATTCAGCAATTTGGGCAGTTTAATGAATATACGGCACTTCAAGTAAAACAAGCACTAACAGGAAACGGCAAAGCTACAAAAGAGCAGGTTGCTTTTATGGCAAAGCGACTTTTAAATATAAAAAAAGAGATAAAACCGCTTGATATAACAGACGCAATAGCAGTTGCAATAACACATTCACAAAGAGTCAGATTAAAACTACAATAACTTCTCTCTTGTTACAAATCAAAAAGTAATTTTTTTAAAACAGTATAATTTTGTTATTAAATTATTAAGGAAAATAATGAATCCATATTTAAGTTTACAAGATGGACATCCTGTAAAAGTATATCTTGAAGAAAATATGCTTATAAGAGGTCTGATTGCAAGTATAAACAGTATTAATATAGTAGAAAATTTTGATGAGTTTGAAAATAAATTTAATAAGCTTTGTTTAGTTGAAAAACATTTTGCAAGAAAAGAGAATCAACTTTTTCCATATTTGGAAAAATACGGTTGGACATCGCCTTCACAAAATATGTGGGCTTTTCATGATGATATAAGAGCAGAGATTAAAACTGCAAGAGCGTTAGTGCAAGAAAAAAATATGAGTGCATTGATGCAACAATTACAAGTAGTTTTTAGAAATTTAGAGCATATTATGCAAGTTGAAGAGGGCAGACTACTGCCAAATGCTATGAATATGTTGGATGAAGATGATTGGAAGGAGATGAGAGCGGGAGATGAGGAAATAGGCTGGATGTTTGATGATGCTCCTGCTGCTTATCCTCCACATGTAGAAGGAGAGTATATTCATCCCTCTCAAGATAAACAGAAGCGAAAACTTCCTTTTTCACTTGAGAACAGAATCAAGTTGGATGAGGGTTATATGCTACCAGAGCAGATTAACTGGCTACTGAAATTTATGCCGGTTGATATAACTTATGTCGATGAGAATGACATCGTTATCTTTTATAATCGCGGTGATGAGAGAGTATTTCCAAGAAGTGCGGGAATTATAGGTCGTGAAGTAAAATTTTGTCATCCTCCAAAGAGTGTAGATCAAGTTTTAATGATTCTGCGTGAATTTAAAGCAGGTCGCAGAGACGAAGCGGAATTTTGGATAACTTTTAAAGGTAAATTTATTCACATCCGTTATTTTGCTATTAGAGACGATGAAGGTAATTATAAAGGTGTTATAGAAGTTTCTCAAGATGTTACTCACATCAGAGGCTTAGAAGGTCAGCAAAGATTGTTAGACTGGGAATAGGGTATAATTTCAAAAAAAAGGAAAAAAGATGTCAAAATTTGAAAATGTTACCGTAGTAAAAAAAGCAAATATTTATTATGATGGAAAAGTTACAAGCAGAACGGTTGAGTTTGCAGATGGCTCAGTTAAAACACTCGGAATAATGATGCCGGGAGAATATACTTTTGGAACAAATGAAGCTGAAATAATGGAAATAATGAGCGGAGAGTTAGATATAAAACTTCCGGGTGAAGAGTGGAAAACTTTGCATACACCTGAAACTTTTAACGTACCTGCAAACTCATCTTTTGACCTTAAAATCAAAACAGTAACAGATTACTGCTGCTCATATATAAAATAATTTAACTCCGAAGTATTAATACTCCGGAGTTCTTTCCGTAGGACCTCTGTATAGTTGGCGTGGACGCGCTATTTTTACGTTTTTTTGTTGATTTAACTCACTCCATTGTGCTATCCATCCCGGTGTTCTGCCTATAACAAATATAACTGCAAACATCTCTTTTGGAATTTTAAGAGCTTGTAAAATCAATCCTGAATAAAAGTCGATATTCGGATATAAACTGCGACTGATAAAGTATTCGTCATTTAGTGCAATTTGTTCTATTTTATTTGCAACGTCTATAAGTTTACTGCTGATACCAAGCTCATCCATAAGTTCATTTCTGATATTTTTAAGAATTGTTGCACGCGGATCAAAGTTTTTATATACTCTATGACCAAATCCCATAAGTTTAAATGAATCATCTTTGTCTTTTGCTCGCGCTATAAATTCATCTACTCTATCTACGGTTCCTATCATCTCAAGCTGACGTATAACACTTTCATTCGCTCCGCCATGACTTTTCCCCCACAGTGCACCTATTCCGGCACTAATTGCAGCATAAGGATGAGCGTTAGTCGAAGCTAAATTTCTAACGGCAGTCGTAGATGCATTTTGCTCATGATCGGCGTGAAGTGTGAAAATAGTATCAAGTGCTTTTATCTCAATGGGTTTTAATTCTATATAGTCATGAGGATAAGATCTTAACATGTAGAGAAAATTCTCCGTAAATCCTCTATTTATATCTGGATATATGATAGGTAAACCGTTTGAATATCTGTAAGAAAAAGCGGCAAGCGTAGGAATTTTGGCAACAATTCTATTTGCCATCTCATTGTACTCTTCTTTATTTTTTATCTCTAAATGATTAAAGTAAAAAGTTGAGAGTGCAGAAACTCCTGCCGAGAGAATTGCCATCGGGTGAGCAGAATCAGGAAATGAATCAAATAGTTTTTTTACGCCTTCATGTACAAAAGAACGTTTCTTCATCTCAAAAGCAAAATTATCAAACTCTTCTTTTGTAGGTAATTCACCGTTAATAAGAAGATATGCAGTATCTAAAAAACTTTTTTCTTGCGCGAGATATGCTATATCATAACCTCTATACATAAGTTTTCCCGCTTCACCGTCTATATATGTTATGTCCGATTTACATGATGCGGTTGATGTATAACCTTCATCATAAGTAAACATTTTAGTCTCTTTGTATAGAGTTGATATATCTATAACAGATGGACCGACAGTTGCATCAAGTATCGGAAATTCATAACTTTTGCCGTCACGATTGTTTGTTAGTGTTACTGTATCTTTGCTCATAATGTACCTCTTTTTTAATAGTAAATAATTATACTACATAAATTGTGTAACTAATCTATTTAGAGTTGTTTCATCTAAAGCGCCTGAAACTCTATGAACCTCTTTTGAATCTTTAAATATTATAATTGTAGGAATACTTCTAATCCCAAACCTTGCCCCTAAATTTTGTTCATTTTCAGTATTTACTTTTGCAAATAGTGCTTTAAGCGGAAAGTTTGCGGCACTCTTTTGAAAATTTGGAGCCATCATCTTGCATGGACCGCACCAAGGCGCCCAAAAATCTATTATTACAGGAATATCGCTATTAACAACTACTTCATCAAAGTTTCCGTTAGTTAGTTCTAACGGTTTTGTATCAAGAAGTGAGCCTTTGCACTTTCCGCAATTGGCTTTATTGTAAGACTCTTTTTTTGGAACATTGTTTACGCTTTTACAATGTGGACAGACTATTCTCATAATTAGCTCCTTTAATGTACTAGAGTACTACGGCAAATATGCCGCCTCTTCTGTAAACAAAAACTCTCTTTTTACCTTGAGTTTCGGTAGCTTTTTTGAAATCATCCAGATTTGTAATTTCATAATCTTCTATTTGAACAATTATGTCATTTTTTCTTATCCCTGCATTATATGCTTCACTTTTTTCATTTACGTCAACTACTATTACACCGTTAAGCGCAATATTAAGTTGTTGTTTATGAGTAGAATTTATCTGAACTAATTTTATGCCTCTATAAGATAATTCCCCATTTATTGTTTGATTATCCAAAGTTGTAAGCGCTACATTGATAGTATTTATTTTCTTCTCTCTTAAAAATTTTATACTTACCGATTTAGAAGGAGATTGTGAACCTATTGTATTTTTAAGTTCGCTTGCACTTTGTATTTTTTTGTCGTTTACGGAGATAATCAAATCACCTCTTTTTAGACCTGCTTTTGCAGCAGGCGAGTTCTCTTCTACTCCTGTTATCAAAGCTCCGTAGTTGTCATTATAAAAATTGCTCATATCATCGCCGATATCGGAAATCGTAACTCCCAAATACGCACGAGTATATTTGCCGTTGTCTATAAGACTTGTTGCAACAGTTGTTGCCATGTTTGAGGGAATTGCAAAACCTATTCCTACGTTCCCGCCTGATTTTGAGATAATAGCCGAATTAATTCCTATTAATTGACCTGCAGAATTTATAAGTGCACCGCCTGAGTTTCCTGGATTTATTGAAGCATCCGTTTGTATAAAATCTTCATACTCCACTATTCCGACACCGCTTCTTCTTGTAGCGGACACTATGCCTTGTGTTATAGTCTCACCTACTCCAAACGGATTTCCAAGAGCAAAAACAATATCGCCTACTTTTACTTTATCTGAATCGAAAAATGTTATTGCATTTAAATTTTTTGCCTCTATTTTAATTACAGCTAAATCACTTTTTTCATCTCTGCCGATTAGTTTTGCTTCATACTCTTTTTTATCTCCTGCCAAATTGACTATTATCTCATCAGCTTCTTCAACAACGTGGTTATTTGTAATAATATAACCGTTTTGCGAGACAATAACTCCAGAACCTAATGATTTTTGAATTCTCTCTTGAGGAATTTGTCCATACCCTTTAAAGAACTCCCTAAAAAATGGGTCATTAAAAAATGGATTTGCGCTAAGTTCGCTTTGACTCATCTCTTTTTTTATCGATATATTGACTATACTCGTTCTTACATTTTCTAGTATGTTGCTGTAAGAAAGTATATAATTTTGGCTACTAGGATGATTTCGTTCAATTGTTTGCGGTGCATATTTAAACTCTACACTCTCTTTTGCGTAAACGGATGTTAGCGTTAGTAAACAGACTAAAAGTAACTTTTTCATATTAACTCCTAATTATTTTTGTAACAAAGTTTATAACTAAATGGTTTATGAAATGTTAATGAAGAGCTAATGGTAAGTTAATAAAAGTTTGTTTTAAAATAAGCCTTCAATATATTTTATTGATGTCGCTTTAATATAACATATAGAGTTTGTAATGTTTGAAGCAGAGTTATAACAGCTTATTGCAAATGTAAATTGGTTATCTGCAAATATGAGAGATACACCGTCACTCATATCTACATGTACAAGTTTGGAATTTTCAACTAACTTAGCATCGCTTATACCGTTAAATTCTAACTCCAAAGTTATCCAGTCAAATCCTCTAGCACTATCTTGCGTTGCCAGAGTAATTTTAACGATACTAGGAGAGATTATATTAATAGAGCGCAGCTCTGAATCCACAAAGCTCTCAAACCTCTTTAAAAAGCTCTCTATATCTTTTTTAAGCAATGGCTTCATTTTATTGACAACCTACACACTCCATACTTCTATCTTCAACATCAGTTGCCATCTCCGGAGACTGTGAGCGAAGGTAATATGTAGATTTTAGACCTAATTTCCAAGCTAACATGTAGATTTCATTTAGGTATTTTCCGCTTGCCTTATCAAGTGTTATAAATATATTTAAGCTCTGACCTTGATCTAGCCATTTTTGACGAATTGCCGCCGCTTTTATTAATACCGTTTGGTTTAAATCATAAGCAGGTGTATAGTAAGCCCATGTTTCAGGTGAGAGCTTAGGAACAACAACAGGAATCAGACCGGAGAGATTTTCTTCATACCATTTTCTCTTAAATACAGGCTCTATCGCTTGAGTAGTTCCTGTTAAAATTGATATTGAGCTTGTCGGAGCAATAGCCATTAGATAACCGTTTCTCATACCTTGCTTTTTAACTTTTGCACGTAGCTCTTCCCACTCATAAGCGGATGCAAAAAGTCCGCCACGGTCAACTAGCTTTTTAACATCTGCAGTAGCATAATCCATTGGCATAACACCTTTGCTCCATTTAGAACCGTCATACTCCGGATAAGAGCCTTTCTCAAGTGCTATATCAGAAGATGCGGATATGGCATTAAAACTAACTGCTTCCATAATTTCATCTATTTTATCAAAGTGTTCCCCGGTTCCCCATGTTATAGATTGCTCTGCCAACATTTGCGCTTCACCCATAACCCCCAAACCTATTGCACGGGTCTTCATGTTAGTTCGTTTTACTTTTTCAATCGGGTAAAAATTAAGGTCTATAACATTATCTAAAGCACGAATAGCAATAGGTACGATTCTATCAATATCCTCTTTTGTATTTATACGAGATAGATTTACCGAAGCTAGATTACAAACGGCAGTATCGCCGTTTATCTTCTCTTTTTCTACAACATAAATAGGTTTACCGCCAAGAGAATCAAGAGCCGTAACTTTTTTAGCAGGTTTTTCTAAGCCGCCATCTACTTTTATTATCTCATCTTCTTCATAACTTACACTATTGCCGTCTTCAAATATAAATTTTATTTTATAGCTGTTAGGGTTAGTGTTTTGAAAAATTTCGGTACAAAGGTTTGAGCTTCTGATGATTCCCGTATGGTTGTTAGGGTTAGCTCTGTTTGCATTATCCTTAAAGCATAAAAATGGACTGCCGGTTTCAAAGTACGACGTTAATATTTTTTTCCAAAGATTTTTTGCTTTGATTTTTTCTTTGATTATGCTCTCATTCTCTTCAAGCTCTTTATATCTTTTGTTAAACTCTTCGCCATAAAGTGTAGTTAGCTCTCTACAATCATAAGGGTCAAAAAGAGTCCAGATACCGTCTTGCTCAACTCTTTGCATAAACAAATCGTTTAGCCAAAGTGCAGGAAAAAGGTCATGCGCACGACGACGCTCTTCACCTGAGTTTTTCTTCAAATCCAAAAAGTCGTTTATATCAATATGCCAAGGCTCCATATAAACAGCGATAGCACCCTTTCTTGTTCCTAACTGATCAACTGCTACTGCTATGTCGTTCGTAATTTTTAAAAACGGGACAGTTCCGCCGGCAGCGTTTTTATGCCCGTCTATGTATGAACCCATCGAACGGACATTTGTCCAATCCCAGCCGATTCCTCCGCCAAATTTTGACAGCATTGCCATTTCAGCGTAAGAGTCAAAAATTCCTTCTATATTATCAGGAGTTGAGCCAATGTAACATGAACTTAACTGATGTCTTGTTGTTCTTGCGTTTGAGAGGGTAGGAGTTGCTAACATTACTTCAAAAGTAGAAATCATGTCATAAAACTTTACTGCCCACTCCTCTTTTTTCTCTTCTCTCTGTGCCAAGAACATTGCTATCGCCATAAACATATGTTGCGGTAGTTCTATGGGATTCCCGTTTCTATCTTTTATAAGGTATCTGTCATATAGTGTTTTAACGCCGAGATAGTTAAACTGCATATCGCGTTCAGGTTTGATATGTTTTTCTAGCTCTTCAAGGTTATACATCTCTTTTAAACCTAAAAGAAGTCTGCCCTCTTTTTCACCTTTTTCAAAATAATTTTTTAGTGAAGAGTATCCGGTAAAACCGTTAACTTCATGGTAGAGGTTAAATAAAAAAAGTCTTGATGCAACAAATGTCCAGTTGGGAGCGTCAATGTCTATCTTATCAACGGCAGTTTTTATAAGTGTTTGTTGTATCTCTTTAGATGTTATTCCATCACGAAAATGAATCTGCGCATCAACTTCAAGTTCACTCTGAGACACATTATCCAAATCTTTAACTGCGGCAGCAGTATATTTTTGGATTTTAGTAATATCTAGTTTTTCAGTTCTGCCGTTTCTTTTTATAATTGTTATCATTTAACTTCCTAAGTTATACAAAAGTACCATCATTTGTAATTTTTTTTAATTTTATGCCAAAGAAATATTAGCGCAATTATGTCATTTATTTTCTAAAAACTCTATCAAAAATTTTATCTACATTTTTTGTGTAGTAGTCATAGTTGAAACATTCACGAATTGCCTCTTCGCTCAAACTTGCTCTTAGCTCTTCATCCGCTAAAAGATGATTTAAGTAAAGACTCTCGCCTTTTTCGTTAGTAGTAGGTTTGCCTTGCTGTATCTCTTCCCAAACTTTCATAGCGTTTCTTTGAACTATTCTATAAGCATCTTCACGGCTAACACCTTTTAGCGGAAGTTCTAAAAGAACTCTTTGTGAGAAAACCAAACCGCCTGTTAGGTTTAAATTTTTCATCATGTTCTCAGGATAAACAGTCAAGTTTGCTATAACATTGTTCATACGGTGTAACATAAAGTCTGTAGTTATAAAACTATCGGGTAACCAAAATCTCTCAGTTGAAGAGTGGCTGATATCTCTCTCATGCCAAAGTGCAACGTTTTCCATAGCAGGTATTGCGTAAGCTCTAATCATACGCGCAAGACCTGTTATATTTTCAGTTAGTATAGGATTACGTTTATGAGGCATAGCAGATGAGCCTTTTTGACCCTTTGCAAAATACTCTTCACACTCATAAACTTCAGTTCTTTGCCAGTGACGAACTTGAACAGCAAATTTTTCGATACTACTCGCCATAAGAGCTAATGCAGTTGCAAGTCTTGCATAACGGTCGCGTTGAATAACTTGATTTGATGCAGGTGCAGGTTTAAGTCCTAACTCTTCACATGTATATTCTTCAAGCTCTAACGGAGCATGTGCAAAGTTACCCATTGCACCGCTAACCTGCCCTACACTTATAACATCAAGAGTTTGTTCAAGATTCTCTAAATGTCTAGCCATCTCATCATACCAAACAGCCAATACCAAACCAAATGTTATAGGCTCTCCGTGTATTCCGTGAGAGCGTCCGACCATAAGAGTCATCTTGTGTTCCATCGCTCTTTTTTTGATGGACTCCATAATCATTTTAACATCTTTGATTATTAACTCTAAAGAGCTTTTCATCTGAAGTGCTACTGCCGTATCAACCGTATCTGAACTTGTCATGCCGTAGTGAAACCATCTGCTCTCTTCACCTAATGTTTCTGATACGCTAGTTGTAAATGCTATAAGGTCATGACGAGTAATAGCTTCAATCTCATCTATTCGCTCAATACTAAAACCTGCGTTATCAACTATTTTCTTTGCATCTTCATCAGGAATAAGTCCTAACCTGTTCCAAGCTTTAACAACCGCTTTTTCTACATCCATCCAAGCTTGATATTTTGCTTGCATAGTCCATTTGGAACTCATCTCTTCTCTTGAGTATCTCTCTATCATTTATTCAACCTGATTATTGTAAAATTTGTGTAAAGTTAAGTTAATGATTTTACAAAAAATACACTAATAGAAGGATTAAATATTGCCATTTGTAATTAAAAAAATGTTTGCTTCAGAAAAAGAAAAAGCTTTTCTATTTTTCAAACGAGAATTGGGACTTTCTCAAAGAGACATTCAAAGATATATATCAGTAGGAAGAGTTCTTGTAAACGGTACACCGATTACGAAACCGTCCGATTATTTAGAAGGTGAGTTTGAGTTTATCTATTTTGAACCTATTTCAAAAGGTTTAACTCCGCATGAGGTACATGAGAAATTTGTTGTTTTTGATAAACCAAGCGGTATGTTAATCCATCCTCAAAACAGACATACGGAGTATTCTCTTATAGATGAGCTAAAAGCACAATTTGGTATGGAAGCAAATATTGCTCACAGAATAGATCAGGAAACAAGCGGACTTGTTCTGTGTGCAAAAGATAAAAAGAGTGAAATAGATATAAAAATGATGTTTCAAGAGAGAGACATGAAAAAGAAATATCTTGCAATGGTTCATGGAGAGTTAAAAGAAGAGATAAAGATTGATGCTCCGTTGCTTAGATATGATGATGCGAATAGTGCATTAGTTAGAATGGTAGTAAAGGTGGATATTACAGGCAAAGAGTCTTTGACTTATGTAAAGCCGCTAAAATATTTTTCTGAGTCAAATACAACATTTGTAGAGTGTTCTCCACATACCGGAAGACAACATCAAATAAGAGTACACCTTCTACATGTAAATCATCCGATTGTAGGCGATCCTGTTTATGGTCAAAGCGAAGAGAATGTTGTTAAATATTTGGATAGAGAGTTAGATAGAGACACGAGAGTAAAAATTAGTGGTGCAAGAAGATTGCTTTTACATGCAAACGAGTTAAAGTTTGAACTATATGGTAAAGAATATAACGTAAAAAGCTGTGTAGATTTTGAAAAAGTCTGTTTTGAGAATATGAAATAAAGCAAAATGTTTCATGTGAAACATTTTATTTTATATTTATTATTAGATTAAATTGATAATTATAAGTGATTAAATTATCTATATGTGAATAAGAAAAATTAAATTTATTTTGAAAATTTATATATTAAATAAATTGAAGCGATAAATCTTCATTAAAGCCCTAAAACAAGGCTTTTAAGCTAGATAAAAGCATAAATTATTCAGGTTAATTTTATATAAATCTATTCTTAATAATGTAACTTTTTTAGAAATTTGTATGAGTATATTTCTTATACTATTCACATATTACAACAATGTGTGAATAATACACATATCAAAGAAATTTAATAATTTTTTTGATACTAAAACTTTTTTTAAGAGAAGCATCAAATTATTTGTGAATTATTTTTATATAAGAAAAGTAGGGTATTATTATATTCATAAACGACCTCCCTGGTGTGTTGGTCGTTTTACATGTAATGTTATTTTTAATTTGCGTAAAGTTTTGATACTTATTTTATCATTATGGTTTTGTAGCAGCTTTTATAAATCCTATTACACCAACAACAAAAACAATTACTAAAAATACAATTTGAAATACTTCTACATAATTCATTCTAATTCACTTTGAGTTTTTTCTTTTAATTGACCGCAAGCTGCGCTGATATCTATGCCTTTAGAGTCACGTATTGTGCATAACAAGCCATGATTGACTAAATACTCTTGAAAAGCAACCATATCAGCTTTTTCAGGTCGTTTATACTCAGTTCCAGGATATGGATTGAAATATATAAGATTGACTTTTGCTTTTATGCCTGAGAGAAGTTTAACAAGCTTTTTTGCAGAAGCTATATCATCATTTTTATTTTTGATAACCAGATACTCAAACATAACTCTTTTTCTTGTATCTATTGGAAAACGTTTAACCGCTTCGATGATAGAAGATATATTGTGAGCTTTGTTCATAGGTATCAGCTCGGTTCTTAGTTCATCATCAACCGCGTGAAGAGATATGGCTATATGAACGCCCAAATCCATCTCTCCCAGTCTGTCTATTTTATTGCTAAGTCCGCTTGTAGAAACAGTCTGTCTTTTACCGGAGATGCATAAGCCCTCTTCTTCTTTAAAAATTTCTATGGCTTTTGCTAAATTATTGAGATTATCTAAAGGTTCACCCATCCCCATATAGACTATATTTATCATTCTGTTATGTTTATGGTCATTGTCCCTTTTTAAAGCTACAACTTGCCCCACAATCTCTCCGGCAGTCAAATCTCTTGTAAAGCCACCTTTTGCAGTTAAACAAAATGCGCACCCTATTTTGCAGCCGACTTGAGTTGAGACACAAATGGTGTATTTTGCTTCTTGTATGACATCACCGTTATCATCAAGTTGAGTATCTTTCATTTTTAGCCAAACACTCTCTACTGTTTTGCCGTCTTGAAGTTCAAAAAGATACTTTATAGTACCGTCGTTTGATTCTTCTTTTTTTATTATTTTGAGAGGGTTCACTACAAACTTTTCACCGAGTTCATCTTTTAGCAATTTTGGTATGTTTTTCATATCATCAAAATTTTCGGCGTAATTGTGATAAAGCCAGCCAAAAATTTGTTTAGCTCTAAATGATGGTTTTATCTGAGTTAATAGCTCTTTTTGTGTAAAATCAAGTAGTGAAGATTTCATTTTAAGGTAAGTTCCTTGATTCTTTTTTTTACATGTAGCGCTAAAATCTTTTTTGCTTTTTCGTGATTTTCTAAAAAATCTTCATGAGCATTTTTGTTAGTATAATTCGTTATGCAAAAAACTCCGCCGGCAGGAATATTAAATTCCTGAGCAACTTTTAAAACTGCAAAAAATTCCATATTTTCTATTCCAACTCCAAAGTTTAAAAACTTTTTTGTTAGTTCTTCGTTTGTTGATATGTAGTTAGACGAGTTTACAATAACATCTTTTTTTGTTTTATCCATGTTAGTGGAAATTACATTATCAAGTGGAGTGTATGCATCATTGTTTAAAAAAGCAAGTTCAATATTTGAAGCTGTTTTTGACTCAATGATATCAAAAAATTTTAATTCTCCGTAGCTTCCTGCACTTCCTATAAATAACAAAAATTCAGGTTTATCAAAAAGACAAGCACGTGTTAAATTCATAGTCGTCTCTATAAGCCCTACTCCCATAGGTATTGCAAAATCGAATGTTTCGTTGTTTCCGGCACAAATAATCATAAACGAACCGCTATACCGTTGTCATGAAGATAATGTTTTAAATCCATAATATCTATCTCTTTATAATGGAAAATGCTCGCTGCAAGTGCCGCATCAGCTCCGTGAAGAAATGCTTCTTTTATATGTTCCATAGTTCCCGCACCTCCGCTTGCAATTACCGGAACATTAACGGCACGGGAAATTTGTTCAGTAATATTTAACTCAAAACCGGCTTTTGTTCCATCGGCATCCATAGACGTTAAAAGTATCTCCCCGCTTCCGCGACTAACTACTTCTTTTGCCCATTCTACCGCATCAAGTCCTGTATCTACTCTACCGCCGTTTAGATAAACATGATATCTATCGCCGTTTTTTTTGACATCAATAGCGGTTACAATACATTGAGAACCGAATCTTTTTGCACTTTCGTCAATTAGTTCAGGTCTTTTAATAGCTGCAGAGTTTACACTTACTTTGTCGCAACCGACGTTTAGAAGTTTGTAAATATCTTCAAGTTTTCGTATGCCGCCACCGACTGTAAGCGGTATAAAGACTTCACGTGCCACTTGTGCAACTATATCTACTATTGTGTCCCTGTTATCGCTTGAAGCAGTAATGTCAAGGAATGTGATTTCATCAGCACCCTCTTCGTTGTACCTCTTTGCAACTTCTACAGGGTCGCCTGCATCTTTTAGTCCAAGAAAGTTAACACCTTTTACAACGCGTCCATCCTTAACATCAAGACATGGAATAATTCTTTTTGCAAAATAGTTCAATATAACACCTTCTTTAAGTATAATGAAATTATACACTTTAAGGCTTATAGTTAGTTTTATAGAAAAAGATTAAAAATGTTTCATGTGAAACATTTTGTAGTAAATTTATACATTTGTGACAAGAAAGTTACTTTTCTTATAAACATTAACTAAATGTAAGTAAAATTATTATAAAATGCCCTACATGGAAAATATTGTAGCTAAAAAGAAATTTGGGCAAAATTTCTTAAAAGACAAAACCGTTTTGCAAAAAATCGTCGAAGCGATGCCCAACAACGATAATAAAATCGTAGAGATTGGACCTGGCTTAGGTGATTTAACTAAATTTTTAGTAGATGTCAAAAGTGTAGAAGCTTTTGAGGTCGATACCGACTTGTGTAAACTGTTACAAAAAAAATTTGATAAAGAGATCGCAACCAAGCAACTCCACATAAATTGTGGGGACGTACTTACCGCTTGGAAGAGTGAGCTTATAGATGAGTCGTATGATTTGGTGGCAAATTTGCCATACTATATAGCGACTAATATAATTCTAAAAGCCCTCGCAGATCCAAAATGTAAAAATATACTTGTAATGGTTCAGCTTGAAGTTGCAGAGAAATTTTGCGCACATGAAGGTGATAAGGTATTTGGATCTTTGAGTATTATAACTCAGAGTGTGGGAGACGCACATATAGTCGTGAAAGTTCCGCCAACTGCATTTGACCCTCAGCCGAAGATAGACTCTGCAGTTTTTTTAATACAAAAAAGAAGTGATAGATGTGATAAAGATTTTGAGGATATGCTAAGAGTTGCATTTACGCAGCCTCGAAAAACTTTAATGAAAAATCTGTCTTCAATGTATGAAAAAACTATACTTCAAGATGCTTTTGATAAGCTAAATTTAGCACAGACGGTTCGTCCTCATCAAGTCTCAACCCGCGACTATCACCAACTCTATAAAATAACAAGGAGTTTGGATGGAACAAGAGAATCAGGAAATTGATAAAAATATTTCTCAAGAAAATCATAAACCAAATCATAATAAAAAACCCAACAATAATAGTAGGTCAAATAACCAAAATGGCAATAAACAAGCTTCTAGCAACAATTCAGCTAGCAATAAAAATAAAAATGCATCAAGAGGACGTCGCCGTCAAAGTACGCCCATAGATGAAAAATTAAGAACTTTTGTAGAGTTAAATCAAGAGGCTCACAAACAAAGACTAAATCCTCACTATAAATTAGATTTAAATTCAAAAGATAAAATTCGTATCACTCCGCTTGGCGGACTTAGTGAAATCGGTGGAAATATAACCGTATTTGAAACACAAAACGAAGCAATTTTAGTTGATGTCGGTATGAGTTTTCCGGATGAAGACATGCATGGTGTTGACATTTTAGTACCTGATTTTACATATATTCGTGAGATAAAAGATAAAATTAAAGGCGTAATTATTACACATGCTCATGAAGACCATATAGGTGCAATGCCATATCTATATAAAGATATGCAGTTTCCTATATACGGTACGCCTCTTCCCTTAGCTATGATAGGCAATAAGTTTGACGAGCATCATATAAAAGATTGCAGACAATATTTTAATCCTGTTGAAAAAAGAAAAATCTATAAAATAGGCGAAGACTTTGAGATAGAGTGGATGCACATGACTCACTCAATAATAGACTCATCATCATTGGCGATAACCACTAATGCAGGAACAGTTATCCATACAGGCGACTTCAAGATAGACCATACACCTGTTGACGGCTATACGGCGGATTTGCACAGATTGGCGTATTATGGGGACAAAGGTGTTTTGTGTCTTCTAAGCGACTCAACAAACTCTTACAATACCAATCCTACACCATCAGAATTAAGCGTTGCACCTGCTCTTGACCGTGTTTTTAGCAAAGCAGAAGGTAGAGTTATATTATCTACTTTTAGTTCAAATATTCACCGTGTATATCAAGCTATTCAGTATGGTGTAAAACATGGTCGTAAAGTTTGTGTAATCGGTCGCTCAATGGAGAGAAATATTGAAATAGCTATGCAGTACGACTATATTAAATTGCCAAAAAATATCTTTGTAGAGCCTGAGATGGTTTCGCAAATGAATGATAAAGAGATTCTTATAGTAACAACCGGTTCACAAGGTGAGCCGAGTTCGGCACTCTTTAGAATGTCAATCGGTGAACACAGACATGTAAAGATAAAGCCGACAGACTTAATCGTTCTATCATCTCGTGCTATTCCCGGAAATGAGGGTTCAATATCCGGAATGTTAAACCACTTGCAACGAGCCGGTGCTAAGGTGACAAATGAGAAAGATATTCACGTTTCAGGTCATGCTTCCATAGAGGAGCAAAAACTTATGCTTCGTCTTGTTAACCCGAAATTCTTTTTACCTATTCACGGTGAGTACAATCATGTTATGAAGCATAAAGAGACTGCTATGATGTGTGGTGTTCCGGAACGTAATATTTATATTATGAATGACGGTGATACAATAGAGATAGCTCCAAAATATATGAGAAAAGTTAAATCTGTAAGAACTGGTAAAACATATATTGATAATCAAAATAATCATAAAATAGATGATGATATCGTAATTGACCGCCAGAAGTTGGCGTCTGACGGTATTGTTATGATTGTTGCTCAGATAGACGGACAACACTCAACAATGCTATCTAAGCCCCTTGTAACTTCATTTGGCTTAGTTGCCGATAAGCAGGATAAATATTTTGCAAAAGAGATGGAAGATGTGTTAGAGCATTTCCTAGTTAACACGAAAGAGGGATTGATAGAAAATTCAAAGGCACTCGAGAACGACTTACGTCAGGTTGTGCGAAAACATATTTATAGAAAAATGAAGAAATATCCACTCATCGTTCCTCATATTTTTGTAATGTAATATAAGTTTTTGACATGTAGAATTTTCTACATGTCACCATATTGCCATTGTTCTATCTTCTCTTATAAAATTTTCTAACAATTTTAAATTTCCACATTTTTATAGTAATTTCATAGACACTTTTTTGATACTATTGCTCAAATTTGTTATATAGTTTAAATGATTTTTGAGGTATTTTTTTTGTTAAATAGAGCTAATATACTAATTGATATTATAGATTTACACCCTTCAAAAATTGCTGTTTATGATGATAACGGATATTTTTTTTATGCAAATACAAACTATATCAGATCTTACAATATTGATTTATCAAATAAAAAAAACCTTAGTTTTGATAATATAAGTTTTTGTACACACAAATTTGAAGATATAAAATCAATACTTTTAAATAGAAGTAGTTTTAATATTCAAAAACAAAAAGGTAAACGTTGGTTCGAGTATATATTTTTTTACACAAAGACAAACTATATAATTCATATTTCCTCAGATATTACGCCAACAAAAGAACAGGAGATGAAACTAGGTTTAATATCTAGTTTTTTTGAAAATATAAATGAAGGTATCGTAATAGCTAATCATGAAGGTTTAATTCAATCGGTTAACAAAGGTTTTTCAAAAATTACAGGGTATGCAGAAAATGAGGCAATCGGAAAAAATCCAAATATCTTAAAATCAGGAATACATGATATAACATTTTATCAATCTATGTGGGAGAGTATAGAAAAAAACGGCTATTGGAAGGGCGAAATATGGGACAAGAGAAAAAATGGGGAAATCTATCCGCAAATACTTTCAATATCTAAAGCCATAAACTCAAAATCCAAAGAAGATTTTTACATGTCTGTTTTTACGGATATTACAAACTTAAAAGATATTGATAAAAAAGTCTATTATCATGCAAATTATGACTCTCTTACAAATCTTCCAAATAGATCATACTTCAATAAACAGCTTGAAAATATACTTAAAGAAGCGCGGGGTAACAACTCTACTTTAGCTCTTTATTTTATAGATGTAGATAAGTTTAAAGAGGTAAATGACAGTTACGGACACAATATAGGCGACAAGATGCTTATAGCAATAGCTAAAAGGCTTTTAAACAGCGTTAAAGAAGATGATGTAATAGCAAGAATCGGTGGAGATGAGTTTGTTTTAATAGCAAAAAATGTTAAAAATATAGAGAATGTAGAGCAGTTGGCTTTTAAATTGCAAAATAAAATTCAGCAACCTCTTGAGATAGATAAATATGTTTTTAACATGAGTTTATCGATAGGAATATCAATATACCCCGAGCATGGGACTTCAAGCGATGATTTACTAAAACATGCAGATATAGCTATGTATGAAGTCAAAAAAAGTACAAAAAATAGTTTTAAAATCTACGACAGATTGATGTCAACTAAAATAGATACAAAAGTATCTATACAAAATGACATAAAAAGAGCATTAAGTAAAGATGAGTTTATTATGCACTATCAGCCTGTAATAGATTTTCATACAGGTTTAATAGTAGGTGCAGAGGCACTTGTAAGATGGCATCATCCGACAAAAGAGATACTAGAACCTAATACTTTTTTAGAGTTTGTTTTATCCGGAGAGATGGGAAAAGAGTTCAATTGTTTAGTTCTTTCAAAAATTTTAAAAGACTTAACACTGTTAAATAAAACTTTTTCAAACAATACTTTGAAAATATCTATCAATATATCAAAAGATCAACTTTTAAATTCTGCTTTTTGTTTAGATTTTATAGGCGTATTTAGAAATCATGATATAAGCCCATCTCAAATAGAGCTTGAAATTATTGAGGCAGAAATTTTAGACAATGCCGACATTATAGAAGAGAATATAGAAAAGTTATCCTCAATGGGTTTTAGTATAGCTTTTGATAATTTTGGAACCGGATATTCCAGTTTAAGTTACTTGAAAAATATTAAAGTCGATAAGCTCAAGATAGATAGAGTATTTATAAAAAATATGATTGAAGATAAAAAAGATTTAAATATCGTAAAATCAATAGTACATGTAGCACAGCTTTTTAATTTAAAGTCTCAAGCAGAAGGTGTGGAAACAAAAGAGCAGTATTTGAACTTAAAAGATATAGGTTGTGATTTTTCACAAGGATTTTATCATTCAAATGCTTTAAATATTGATGATTTTATAAGTTATTTTAATAATATTTGATAATATAAAATAGTGTATGGATAATTAATTTATATATAAGAGCAGTAATGGAGAACAATAACTTAATGAAATTAGCCGATGATTGTTATTGGGATGTAGATAGCAAGTCTTTATTTGTCAAAAATAAAGAGATAAAACTATCCGTTTCACAAAAAAAATTATTTGAATTTTTGGTTGAAAATATAAATAAGGCCGTGCATAGCTCAGATATATTTTACGAAGTGCATGAATCTTTGGATAAAGAGTACAATGAAAAGAGTGTGAGAAACTTTATCAGCGGACTAAGAAAAATAGTTCCAAATTTAAATATCATAAATACATACGGCGGATATTACACGCTTAAGTGTGATAATGTTGACTCAGACTTTATATTTAAAGAGCAGTTCTTTGACATAATAGAGCAGTTAAAAAACCCGATAGTTGTTACAAATCCGCACGAATATGACAACCCGATAATTTATGTAAATAGTGCATTTACAAATCTCTTTGGATATAAGAATGAAGAGATAGTTGGCAAAAACTGCCGACTTTTGCATAGTAAAGATAAAAAGCAGGATGCACTTCATAAAATAAGAGAGGCTATCAGAGAAGAAAAATCTATAGAAGTCAATCTTCGAAACTATACAAAAGATGGTAAATTAGCTTACGAAGATATAACAATTAGCCCTATTTATGACAAGCAAAAAGAGAAACTAATTTATTTTTTGGGCATATACAAAGATGTCACGTCAATACAGCATCTTTTAGAAAAACTGCATAGAATTGTTTAAAATACAATTTTTACTTTACTAAAAAATTAGCCATCATTGCATGATCTTCATGTTCCAAGATATGGCAGTGGTGAACAAATACTCCAGGAATAGTAAATGTCACTATGATGCGGACAGTTTCAATAGGCATTACAAGCACAGTATCTTTCCAACCTTTATCGGTTGGAAAATCTATTTTGCTAGTTCTATCAAGTACCTGAAAATGTACGCCGTGTATATGAAACGGGTGTGCCATATGAGCTGTATTTTTAATAATCCAAATCTCAGTTGAGCCTAGTTCAACATACTCATCAATTCTATGCATATCGTAAGGTTTTTTATTTAAAGTCCAAACTCCGCCTTCCATAACTTCCATTGTAATAGTTCTGCTTTTTGAGGCATCAGAAGCTTTCATTTTCGCAATTGTTGAGAGTTTTTTTGGGATTTGTGTGCTTTGAGTAGAAAGCTCCGTAATTTTAAATCTCATGATATCCATTTGTGCACCAAAATCAGGATAGGCGGGATTTGGTCTAAAATTACTCGCTTCTTTAAAACCAAGTGTTCTTAGTGTAACGGTGTCGCCGATTTTTTTATCTTTAAAATCTATGATTATGTCTATACGTTCAGCAACCGCGATTAAAACATCTTTTACGACTATAGGCTCTTCAAGAAGCCCTCCATCAGTTCCAATTAACATGAAATCTTCGATACCCTCAAACGCAAGTTTGTATGTTCTAGCACTTGAGCCGTTAAGTATTCTAAGACGGTATTTTGTGTTTTTAATATTTTTATATGGAAACGGAGTGGAATTAACCATAACAACATCACCTAAAACTCCGTTATTGTCTTGCGGAGTCTCTTTATAGATAAGATTTCCCTCTTTGTCAAATCTCCTGTCTTGTATGATAAGCGGCAGTTCAAACTCACCCGATGGAAGGTTTAATGCTTTTTCATTATCATCTTCTATAATATAAAGACCAGATAAGCCGTAATAAATCTCTTCTCCGGTTCTACCGTGCGGATGTGTGTGATACCAGAATGTTCCCGCTCTTTGATGGACTTTATACCTGTACTCTTTCATCATCTGCGTCGTAATAGCGTCCTTTGGATGCCCATCCATTGTCTCAGGCACAAGTAAGCCATGCCAATGAATGATAGTCGGTTTTTCAAGACTGTTGGTAAAATCAAGTTCAAAGTCGTCACCGTTTTTTATGCGGATTGTAGGATTTGGCAAATCACCTTGAAATGTTAAAACATCTGTTTTTTTCTCTTTATAGAGAGCGGATAAACTCTTTTGAGCGTTAAACTTTGCTTTTGCAACATGTTCAAAATCAATCTCTTTGGGAATCTTTAGCTCTCCGGTAAAAGGTTCAAACTTATCACTTACTATATTTTTTGGAGCCTCTTGCACTACTTTTTGAACTTTATCGCTCTTCTCGTCAAGTTTAGCACTTTTGTCAGACCCTTTCTCACAACCATTTATTATAACCGCAGCCGCCGAAAAAGAGAAAGAATATAAAAATTTTCTTCGGTTCATCTTCATCTCCTTATAAAAGCCATTTCAAAAAGTATGACAACAAAGATGTGAAAAAATGCTTAAGATGGAAAGTTAATTACAGATAATAATTTAAGAATTTTTAATAATCCCATTTCTAAATTTGATATTAGTTTTCAAATAACGTCTCACATTACCGGTAGCTAAAAGCATAGCTAGAGCCGAGCTTTTTGCTGACCTAGTACATGTGATTGTTATACCTTGCTTTAATTCTTGTTATAGCCAAAACTACCCCTTGAAAGAAATACCTCTTTCCAAAAACTTTCTCTTTCAATTATTACCTTGTCATCAACTTTCATTGGATGGTATTCAAGTAATGATAATCTAAAATTATCTATTGCGTAATTAGGTCCTTCTTTTTTAATAAGTTTTGTAAGTTCGTTATTCCAACCATGACTTGTTTCAATGTAGCAACGCCATCTTGACCAAATACCAGAATCTCCATATGCAGAACCTATGTATTTTTTTCCATTTAATTTGTCGATAATTACATAAACTCCCTTTATATTTTTTAATGCCCCTTTCCAATCTGAGTTTTCATTCTTAATAATTGGGGCTAAAATTTTAAAGTCGTGGTTTATATTTTCATAACCTGGAAATAGTTCACCAGAATAAGGCTTTTTTAATATTTCGGATACTAGCATTTTATTTAGATAGTGTTCTAAATAAAATGCTCTTCCCCTTGATGGTTTTTCTAATTCAATTTTTAACCTTCCTACATAGCTAGAGTATTCATCTAATTCTTTTATCTCATAGCTATAATTATTTGGAGTGTCATCCCTCTTTATTACCTCGTAAATGCCACCAAATAACCAAATATTATTTTCAGGGTAAAAGTCAATTAATGAAAAAATATATTTACGGGAGAATTCATTTTTTGTATTCTTCCATGTATTCCATCTAAACCATTCATTTTTATCTCTTACATAAATATCAAGTGGTTGGTTTTTACCATTCCAACGGGCAGCATGAAATTTAAACAATTTTGGCTCTTCAATCTGAATAATTTTTGTAATTGGTATGTCACTCATTCATCTTTCCTTTAGTGTATAATGTTTCAAATGAGCCAATAAATTTCCGCTAGGTAACTTATTGGCTACTATGTTTCGTTATGCTGAGTGGCTGTCTAAGTACAAAGTGTCAGGAGATAAGTCTTGACCATTTGCCCACTGAATAGAATCAAAATGTGGTTTTACTGTTTTAAAATAATTTTTGTCTTGCAGTTGCTTGAAAAAACCTTTATCAATATATGGTTTCATATCAAATATTCTAACTTCCCCATTATCAAATGTTAGTAGTATTTGATAATCATCTTGAGGTTTTACATCTGTAATATTCGGTGTCATTATTAGCTCCTATTTTAGAGGTTCAATTTTAAAAACTTCTTCACCTTTAATGGCTAATTCCCAATCAGCTATTAGCTCATCTTGATGAATTTCAATCCACGCTTCAACAAGTTTTCTTTTGTTCGTTTTCATCTCACCTTCCAATATATTTCCTTCAGGAATTGTGAATATAGCTTGTTCGCCTTGATACTTTACATGTATATGAGGAAGTTTATGTTTTCTATTGTCAAAATAGTACATGGAGATGATAATCCCATAAAACATAGAGATGATTGCCATTTACAATTCCTTTAATTTATTTTGAATAATTATAACATTTTTAAATTATGTATCTTTAAAAATAAAACTTACTATAATAAATATAGCTGTGCTCAATTTTGGGATAACATGCAAGTAAAAAAGAAACTTTTAGATTTAGTTAGCTACAAAAGATAGAGTTTTATCGACAATGTAAAATTCTCAAAGTGATTTAATCACATCATTTTCTCAGCTATTTCTTGATACTCTATCGTAATAAAAACTTTAAAGGTATAACATTGTCCGATAAACAAGATACAAAATTTGAAGATGCCGTAAAAACCATGATGTTTCATGTTGGAGAAGATCCGAACAGGGAAGGGCTTTTAAAAACTCCGCAGAGAGTCAAAAAAGCTTACGAGTTTATTTTTGGCGGTTACAAAGAAGACCCTAGAGAGATTTTAAGGTCTGCACTCTTTACCAGTTCAAACGATGAGATGGTTCTTTTAAAAGATATAGAATTTTATTCTACATGTGAACATCATCTTCTGCCTATAATCGGTCGTGTACATGTAGCATATATACCAAACGGCAAAGTGGTAGGACTCTCAAAAATACCTCGTGTCGTAAATGTTTTTGCCCGTCGTATGCAGATTCAAGAGCAGTTAACCGAGCAGATAGCAGACGCAATTATGGATACAATACAGCCAAAAGGTGTAGCGGTCGTTATTCAAGCAAGACACATGTGCATGGAGATGAGAGGTGTTGAAAAAATCAATTCTACAACAACGTCTTCTGCACTTCGCGGTTTGTTTAAAAAAGATGAAAAAACAAGAAGTGAGTTTTTCTCTTTGATAAACTCTCCAAATGGTTCTCGTTATTAAGCTCTCTGCAATGTAAGGGGATTTTTGATGCCACTCTCCTCAATCAAAGATAAAATCTCAAATAAAAGATACTCGGTTGCATTTGGCGAAGTTGTCAAAATAAATGCGACCGTTATTACTGCGCGCGGGCTTAAAGTAAGTATTAGCGACATTGTAAAAATTATCTCAAATGATACTGCTCAAGAGACTATCGGGATGGTTACCGAGATAGACGGTGCTACGTTTTTTATAACTCCTTTTAGCTTTGTTGAGGGATTTTGCTCAGGCGATAGAGTCTTTTTAGATCAGACCGGTTTAAATATCCCAGTAGGTCAATCTCTGCTCGGACGCGTTGTAGATCCGTTTATGAGACCTATTGACGGCAAGGGTAGTATAAACGGATCAAAACTCTCAGCGATAATAAAATCGCCCATAGCTGCCATGAAGCGTGGCATGATAGATGAGATTTTTAGTGTCGGTGTAAAGAGTATAGATGGACTTTTGACATGTGGAAAAGGTCAAAAACTCGGTATTTTTGCAGGAAGCGGTGTCGGGAAATCTACTCTTATGGGGATGATTGTAAGGGGTTCGGAAGCACCCATAAAAGTTGTAGCACTAATCGGTGAGCGTGGTCGTGAGGTACCTGAGTTTATAGAGAAAAATCTAGGCGGCAATCTGGAAAATACGGTAATCATTGTAGCAACTTCGGATGATTCCCCTTTGATGAGAAAATACGGCGCATTTGCAGCTATGAGCGTTGCAGAATTTTTTAAAGATCAGGGCTTGGATGTTCTTTTTATTATGGACTCCGTTACGAGGTTTGCGATGGCTCAAAGAGAGATAGGACTAGCCCTTGGTGAACCGCCGACATCAAAAGGCTATCCTCCTTCATCTCTATCGCTTCTTCCGCAGCTTATGGAGCGTGCCGGTAAAGAGGAAGGAAAAGGTTCTATTACCGCATTTTTTACGGTTCTTATAGAGGGTGATGATATGAGCGACCCGATTGCCGATCAGTCACGCTCTATTTTAGACGGGCATATCGTACTCTCGCGTGAGCTTACCGATTTTGGTATCTATCCGCCTGTCCACATACTAAACTCTGCCTCAAGGGTTATGAATGATATAATTTCTCCTGAACATTTTAGGGCGGCAATAAGATTTAGAAGACTTTATACACTTTTAAAAGAGAATGAGGTTCTTATACGCATTGGAGCATACTCAAAAGGTACAGATCCTGAACTTGATGAAGCTATAAATAAAAAAGAGGCTATGGAGAAATTTCTGATTCAAGGCTCAACATATAAAAGCCCATTTGGCGATACTTCAGAGACTCTCTTAAAACTTATGGGTTCTTCATAATAATATCAGATTCTCTCCAGCTGTCTCTTGTAGGTCTTTGCAGTTGAATCTGCGTTATTGCTAATTTCAACCCTGAAACATCTTCGAAAATCTTCATTATATGGTTGATTTCACTGTCTGTACCAAATATATCGATATAGGTGTATATTATGGCTTCAGCACCTCTAAAACTCTTTGTATCCATTAGATTTTTAATTCTTACATGGAAGCTGACTCGTATCAGGTCGCCGATTTTAGTATGCCTTGTAGATAGTTCGATAAGGTTGCCGAGCGTTTTTTTTATATCTCTAATATTTCCATCTAGTGCATACTCTTCACATTTTTGCATAAGTTTTGACCAATGCTTTTCTAAAAAAAGACCTAGCTCTATAGTTTTTAAAAATTTATGTATGTCTAAAATTTCATAACATTTTTTAAAATCATCATCTTCGTAAGCCTCTTTAAGCAAAACAACATGTTTACATTTTTGATAAAGTTCTTCTACTCTTTTAGATATTGCAGGTATCTCGTTTACTGTAGTTAAAAGCTCCTGTGCCTGTGTTACTTCTCCAGTTTTTATATTTGCTTCTATTTCTAAAAGAGTCTCTTGTATTTGATTGTTCAGAGCTATATAATTTGGGATTTGTTTAAATATTTCATTGGCTTTAACAAGCTTATCTACTGTTTTAAAATCTTTGTTTTGAATTGCCTTTAACAGTTCAACAAACTCTTTGTTTTGAGTTAGAAGAAGTTTAATAAGCGGTTTTTTTGATGCAATTGTGTTGTATTGGCTAAGGATAATCTTTGCCGTTGCGAGATTATTTTGCAATATATGTTTTTGAGCATTAAAAAAGGCAACTTTAAAAGTTTGTTCCATTTTTTTATATTGCGGTGTATGTTTAAGCGGTTCAAATTTAGAACACATTGCGTAAGCAAGAGCATACTTTTTTTCTAGAAAGAGAGTTTGAAATCTGCCGTAGTTTTTAAAAGCATTAAATAGTTCTTTTATCTTACTCTCTTTAGATTTTACGTTTTTATATAAGTCTAAAATATTGAGTGCCGTAGTAGTATTTTGATTTATAAGTGCTTCGGTTGCCTCTTTGTAGCTCTTTTCATACTTCTTTTCAAGTATTTTATGTTCTAAAGAACCTTGAATCATAGGCTCTTTTTCAACTAATAAAAATGCCTCTTCAAGAAGACCTTTAGCAATTAGTGATTTTAATTTGACGATTCCTGGGAGTTTTACTTCTACAATGTTATTATTTTCAAGAGCAATTACTAACGAGTCACTTTTTACGATATCAATTCTGTTTATTTTAGTCTCTAATTCTATATATTTGCTATGGGCAATTTTATAGTTTTTTATATCAATAATAGTAATTATATTAGATTTGCCGCTAATCATTATATAGTTTGGATTTGACATTACTATAATCTGCTTTATCTCTAAAATTAGCGTATTTATACTTTTATAACTATTATTCTCATTTAGTGATATAACTTCTACTACACCGTTGTTTTTACCGCAAATAAGAGTATTTTCATCTAAGAAACATAGAGCATCTATCCGAATTTTGTTATGAGTGATAACATTTTTATCTGTCTGCGCAAGTAAATTAATAACTATAATAGCGCCGCCGCTACCGCTACAGGCAAAACTATCTTTATAAAAAGCAAAAGAGCTCACAAAAGTTTTATTTATCGCCTTTTTTAAATCAACACCCGACACATCATATGGAAACGAGCAGAGTCTTGAGAGCAGAGATGAACTGTTTATCTTATATTGCAGTACTCTTGCGTTTTTGCTTCCTGCGATTATATATTTAGAGGACGAATCAAAACTAATAATGTCTATTTCTTCATCATGTAGTTCTATAGTATTGATAATTTTTTTTGATTCTATCTCTATTATGTAAATTGTTTGAGTATTGACTAGAGCAAAAAGTTCTGAGTTTGGGCTAAATGCAGAGACGTATGCAACTGCCGAATTAAGGTGTATATTCGAGATGCTTTTTTTAATTTCACAATCATCAAAATCAAATATTTTAATCCCATGAAACTTAGTCGCATAAGCAACAAGCGAACTGTTTAGAACTTTTAACGCTACAACGTCCGATTTTGCTCTTTGGCACTCATATATTTTAGGCATTAAATATTATAAATTAAAAAGGTGTTATTTGAACTGAAATTTTAAATTAATAGATGAGTTTTGAGCCATAAAAATATGGCTCTTTGAGTTTAGAAATCTTTTGCTTCTACTTCCGAGAAAGCTTTCATAAGATGTTTACCCATTTGGCGGTCAAATTCATCCCAAGACTGATAGTCTTTAAGCTCTGCTGCTACATTTGCTTTAACTTCATAACTCTCTTTGCCGTCTTTATAAGCTTTTTTAGCCCATTTTAAAACAGTTTTAAAGTAGTTTAAGAAAGGGTCTATTACTTTATGCATCTCATTTGATGGGCCGTGTCCAGGAACATACAGGTCATATTTTCTATAGCCGTTTCTTTGATTGATAATATCTTCAAGAAGCTCTATATTTCCATATACGCTTGAACTCTCATCCATGCCGCCTAATCGACAATCCATAAGGTTGTCTCCGAGCCATAAAACATTAGATTCTACATGTTCTATCAAAATGTCCGTATCGGTATGTGCACGCTCCGGATGAAATATTTTAAAAGTGTGTCCGTCAACTTTAAGAATATCGCCGTCTTTTAAAACTTTTGTAGGGAAAGGAAACGGTCCGTCAGTACCTTTTAGGTTCTTTGAAAGTCCCTCTAATATGTTGTACCATAATCTAGCATCACCATCTTTAGCGGCTTTAATCATATTTGGATGAGCATAACTCTGTGCATTTGGATATGCTTCGGCAAATGCTTTACCCGCAAACCAATGGTCTCCGTGTTTGTGTGTATTTAAAATAGCAAGCACAGGTTTATTTGTAGCTTTTTTGTATTCAGCGACAATTTTTTTGCCAACGTTGTAGTTTCCTCCGGGATCAATTACGATAGTACCGTTTTTGCCTTCTACGAATGATGGGTTATTCATAAAACCTTCATTCTCTACACTTGGATTTTCCGGTGGTCCATGCATAATCCAAACATATTTGTTTACTTTTTCAAATTTAAAATTACCGAGCTTGCCTAAAGTAAGAGCATTTAACGATAATGAAAATACCATAGCAACTAAAGCTAAAAAGGTAGCTTTTTTCATTTTATCTCCTAATATTTATTATTTTGGGTTTTATTGTGAGGGGTATTATACTTGTACGAAGTTAATCTCCCCATAGAAGGGAGATTAATAAAGCTTTGGTTACGCTTTACCTGAAAGCATACCATGAATAGTCATAGGTTTAAGAGCATAAACTTTTAGTAACCACATAATCCATCTCTCTTGAGTTGGATCTAATGGGAACGATGGAGTAGGTTTTTTAGTCCAGTTAAACTCAGCTAGCATAACAGTACCGATACCTGTAATTAGAGGACAAACAGTATAACCGTCATATTTAGCTGTAGGCTCTTTTCCGCCCATAGCAGAGACAACATTATCAACCACTACTTTGTATTGTTTACGAGCAGAACCACCAGTTTTACCCATTGGAACACCGGCACAATCTCCAACTGCCCAAACATTAGGGAAGAAAGATGATTGAAGAGTCTCTTTGTTTACAGCAACCCAGCCACCAGAGCCGATTTTTGATTTGCCTACAACATCTGGAGATTTCATTGGTGGAGCAACGTGCATGAAGTCATATTTGAACTCAACCGGCTCACCAACTTCAACTTCTTTCATAATTTTTTCACCCATCTCATCTTCAAACTCTTTTTTCTCCATACGCCATTTATTAAACGTTGCAGTTTTAGTAGCTACATCTACGGCTATTAGGTTATGTTTATAGTTTGCTTTAAACCCTCTTACTTCAAATTGCTTAACTATTGGAGTGTTGTAATCCGGAATACCAAATAGAGCACCATTGTTTGTATTGAAAGTAAGTTCAACTTTATCGCGAACACCTGCTTCAACAAGACGAGCATGTGTTAAATACATGATTTTAAGTGGAGCACCACCACATTTGATAGCCCCTCTAGGGTTGCTAAAAAGTGCTTGAAGTTTTTCAGGACCTTTATGAGCTTTTGCTTTAGCGATTAACTCTTGAATACCTTCCCATGTCGCTACTGCACCATCTTGGAAGTATAGAGAATGAAGACCATTTTTAGTTATAGTTTGTTTTGTAGCTGCATTATCTTTTCCAGAAGATGTAATTTCACCTTCTATACCTTTGATAAATGCATAGTTAAGATTTGCTCCGGCAGCAACAATAAGTTGATTGTAAGTTACTTCTTGACTTCCATCAACAGTTAACTTATTGTTATCTGGATCAATAGAAGTTACACTTCCTTTAATCAACTTAACACCGCTTGGTACATATTCATCTCTTTTGTAAACGATATCATTTATCTTCCAAACACCAGATGCAACCAAAGTTTGTCCCGGTTGGTATGAAACAGAAATAGGATCAGGTTCGATAACAGTTATATCTGCATTAGATATAGAGTTGTTAAGACGAGCAGCAGTACTCATACCTGCTAAACCACCACCTAAGATAACTATTTTACCTTTTACGTCTGCTGAAGAAGCACTTGCAGTTGACGTACCAACAGAAGCACTTGCTAAAACAGATGCAGCCAACGGAGACATTGTTAAATATTTTAGAGCTTCACGACGAGACATAATCTCAGGGTGTTTATCTACTTCATTTAAAATCTCTTTTAAAATCTCATTCTTTTTCATGTATTTCCCTTTTTTTGTGATAAAGTTATCAATTCTACATTCTTGAGCCTTAAGATAGTTTTAAATATTGCTCTTTTTGCTACTTTAATATGATTTTATGTGTTTATGTATCAGTTTTTAAAATGAAAAAATTAATTTAATAATCATATATTTTATTTATAATAAGTTGAACTGATACAGCGTTGTTATATTCATTTTTAGCGATTTTATAACTACATGTAAGCTTTTTTTCTTTAGGAAATTGTATAACTTTTTTAAATAATACGAGTTCAATAATTTTTTTATCATGAGTGAGTTGTCTAACTCTTATTTTTGAGTGAGATTTATCTTTGCCGAAATAACTTATTTCTAAAATTTCGGCATCTTTAATTAAGAATGACGGTCGTAAGTTTGCTTCACCGTATGGCTCAAAATATTCTAAGAGGTTTAAAATTTCAAAATCTATTTCACTGCTTGGAATTATTCCTATAACTTCATCAAGCGAAATAAAATCATTAGAGTCCAATCTTGATGCACTTTTATTAATTGCATTTTTAAAAAAGTCTATATCTTGCTCTCGCAACCCTAAACCTGCCGCCATCTTGTGTCCGCCGAATTTTGTCAAAAAAGAGCTGTTGTTTTTAATAAGTTCATATATATTGATGTTGCCGATACTTCTGGCACTCCCTTTTGCAATGCCTTCTTTTATAGTTAGTACGATTGCGGGTTTTGAGAAGTGTTCTACAAGTCTTGCTGCTACTATTCCTGCGACACCTTCATGCCATCCATCCTTCGCTACAACTATTAAGGCATCATCATTGTTTGCAAGTTCCAATGCTTCTATTGTCGTTTGCGCTTCTACATTACGTCTTAGTTCATTAAGCGTATTTAATTTTTCAAATTTTTCATAAGCTATGTCTATTGATTGTGCAGTTAAAAACTCAAGTGCTATTTTAGCGTCTTCAAGTCTGCCTGCCGAATTTATGCGCGGTGCAACCTGAAAAGCTATATCTTCAGAGGTTATGGAACTTTTATTTAAAAAATCTCTAATTATTATGCAAGAGGGTCTGCTAGAGGTTGCTAAAATTTTTAAGCCCTCTTTTACAATGGCTCTGTTTATATTTGTAAGAGGCATAATGTCGGCTATAATCGCAATGGCTAGCAAGTCCAAAAACTCTTTCATATCAATAAAGAGATTTAACTCCTTTTTAACAACACCTAAAAGCAACCATGCAACTTGCGCTCCGCATATCTCTTCAAAAGGGTAACTACATGTAGAGAGTTTTGGATTTACGATAGCGTAAGCACAAGGCAGAATTTTTGGCGGAGTGTGATGGTCTGTGATAATAAGCTCAATTCCTCTTTCTTGACAAATATCAGCCGCTTCTATGGCACTTATCCCGTTATCAACGGTTATGATTAGCTCTGCGTCAACTTTTTTTAGGATATTTGGGCTAACGCCGTAACCGTCACTAAAACGGTTTGGAATGATTGCCTCTATAGGATATGGGATTTGCCTGAAAAATTCAACCATAATCGCAGTGGAAGTTACTCCATCAACATCATAATCTCCAACAAGAGCTATCTTTTTTTTCTCTCTTATCGCATCTGCTATTTTTTTTGCAGCTCTATTTGCATCATGGAGAAGTTCAGGATTTGGGATTTGGGAGAGTTTTTTCTCATCACTCTCAAATCTTTGAGAGAGGAGTTTAAAAAGAGCCGATTTATCTAATATAGGTACTTCATCAAAAATTTGCATCTTCTAAAGAAGCTACTCTTTTTGAGAAATATTTAGAGTAGCTTCTACAAATGCAAGTATCGATGGATTTGGAGTTTGAAGTCTTGATGTGAATTCAGGGTGAAACTGAACACCTAAAAACCATGGGTGGTCTTTTATTTCAACAGTCTCGATAAGCCCGTTTGATTCACCGGTTACAATCATACCTGCATCTTCAAGCTGTTTGCGGTAAGTAGGATTTGCTTCGTATCTGTGACGGTGTCTCTCATATATTGTTTTTGCTCCGCCGTAAGCTTTGCGTATAATTGAACCTTCTTTAGTATCACACGGATATTCTCCGAGTCTAAGAGTTCCTCCCATCGGAGATTTGTGTGTACGAAGCTGTGTATTTCCGCTTTGGTCTAAAAAGTTGTCTATAAGGTAAATCATAGGATAAGGAGTGTTTTCATCAAATTCAACCGAGTTAGCACTATCTAATCCAAGCACATTTCTAGCATACTCTACAAGTGTAAGCTGCATACCTAGACAAATCCCAAGATATGGAATTTTATTTACTCTGGCATATTCAATAGCTTTTATTTTCCCTTCAACACCGCGATTTCCAAAGCCCCCTGCAACCAAAACGCTATCGCAGTCACCAAGAAGAGCTTCTGCACTTCTCTCTTCTATCTCTTCGCTGTCAACCCAGTGAATATCAACACGGGTATCAAGATGCGCACCTGCGTGGATTAGAGATTCGGTTAAAGATTTATACGACTCTTTAAGCTCAAGATATTTTCCGACAAAGCCTACTACTACTTTGTTTTTGGGCTGAACAATTTTTTTAACTAGAGAGTCCCATTTTTCCATATCTGGATTAAGTTCGCCCAAATCAAGCTCTTTTGATATCGGTTTTAAAATATTTTGTCTTAAAAAAGATATAGGGACATCATAAATTGAAGCAGCGTCGAGCGCTTCTATAACACTGTCGTTTGAAACATCACAGCTCATTGCAAGTTTTTTCTTAAATGTTTTCGGCAGTGCATTTTCGCATCTGGCAATTATCATCTGAGGAGTAATACCGATACGGCGAAGTTCTTGAACGGAGTGCTGTGTCGGTTTTGATTTTAATTCGCCTGCAGCTTTTATATAAGGGATAAGAGTTACATGTACAAAGAATGTTCCTTCAACTTCATCATCATGTTTCATTTGGCGAATTGCTTCCATAAAAGGAAGACCCTCGATATCTCCGACCGTTCCGCCTAGCTCAACGATAAGTATTTCATGCCCCTCGCCAGCTTCTTTTATACGTTTTACGATTTCGCCTACTATATGTGGGATAACCTGTATAGTTTGACCTAGATAGCCGCCTGCACGTTCACGCTCTATAACGGCTGAGTAAACTTGTCCGGTCGTAAAATTGCTTGATTTAAGATAAGAGGTGTCTAAAAATCTCTCATAGTTCCCGATATCTAAGTCTGTTTCGGCACCGTCTCTTGTTACAAAAACTTCGCCATGCTCCAAGGGACTCATGGTTCCTGGGTCAACATTTATGTAGGGATCTATTTTTAACATGCCAACTTGTTTGCCGGAATGTTTAAGTAAAGTGCCAATACTAGCCGCTGTAATCCCTTTTCCAAGAGAACTTAAAACTCCACCGGTAACGAAGATGTATTTAGTCATGAAAAAACTCCCAAATGTTAAATATTAACGCGATTATAGTATAAGGTCTCTTAAAATTAAGTATAATAAATTACCATATATGAGCCTATCAAGGTTCTTTTGATACAATAACATAATCTTAAATAATTTGAAAGTTTTTAATGGATTTTGCACTCTTATACATAGTAACGGCATTAGGTATCTCTACCGTACTAAATCTTTTTTTAAAACGCTTCGGTGTTTCGCAGATAATAGGCTACATCTTAACGGGAACGATAATAGTTTATGCGTTTGATTTAAGACATATGAGCGATTCATCAACCTTAGAGCATATTGCAGAGTTCGGTATAGTTTTTTTGATGTTTACTATCGGGCTTGAGATATCTTTGGCAAAAATGAACAGCATGAAAATAGAGATATTTTTAAACGGCTTTATGCAAGTCGGTTTTACCGCATTGATAGTTTATGCAATAAGCCACTATCTTTTTTCGCTTGAATCCGTTTCGGCTATTATACTCTCTCTTGCTTTTGCACTCTCTTCTACGGCAGTAGTACTGAGTTATTTAAAGAGTTCAAAAGAGATACATAATCCATACGGACAAAGAGCAACAGGGATACTTATATTTCAAGATATTGCAGTAATTCCTATTCTTATTCTTTTGGGTTTTTTGACAAGTTCGGGCGATCAGTCGGTTGTACTTATACTTAGAGATACTTTTATAAGTGCCGTTTTAATTATCGGATTTATGTTTATAGTAGGTAAAAGAGTCATGACATGGCTGCTGCACTTCTCTGCGTCTAGCGAAGTTGACGAGCTTTTTATGGGTTCTGTTTTGTTTATAGTTGTCAGTGCCGCACTTTTTGCCTCTTATATGGGTTTTACGTACTCGCTAGGTGCTTTTGTAGCAGGAATGATTATAGCCGAGACTAAATATCATCATAAAGTAGAATCCGACATATCGCCTTTTAAAGATATCCTATTGGGGACGTTTTTTATCGTCGTTGGTATGAAGATAGACGTCTTCTTTTTTATGGACAATATCGGTCTAATCGTAGGCATATTTGTGCTTGTCTTAGTTTTAAAGACATTAATTACTTACGCCGTGCTTCGTCTTACCTCTTCACATGTACTCTCACTCAAGACGGCACTTGCTCTCTCTCAAGTAGGAGAATTCTCTTTTGTTATCTTTGCAGTTGCAAGTATGGGCGGATTGCTGGATAAAGAGCTGGAGTCTCTGTTTGTTCTTGTCGTTATATTCTCCATGATTGTAACCCCGTTTTTTATCTCTAAAATAAACAGATTTGTAAGTTATGTAAGTCATCATCAATATTTGGGACTAGATACTTCGGCATTTGTTTCAAGACGAGATCATGTAATCGTGTGCGGATATAGTATAGTAGGTAAATTCGTAGCTAAACATTTAGATATTCTTGATGCTCCGTACGTAATTATAGACAACAACCCAAAACATGTTCAAGAGGCTCTTGCCGAGGGGAAAGAGGCATATTTGGGAGATATGTCGAAGTTATCACTTTTAGAAGCTTTGCATGCGGAGAGTTCGGCGGCGGTAATCGTTACTCTTGATAATTTTGATAAAAAAAGAGCGGTTTGTGAAGCTGTGTTAAAACATACAAAAAATATCAACCTGATTGTTAAAATATCTACACTGGAAGAGAAAGACGGTCTGCATGATTTGAATATTACTTCTGTTGTAGATAGCAAGATGGAAGTAGGACGTGTGCTTGTCGAGAAGATGATTACATGTCAATTAAAGTACAGGTAAAATGAAAAATATATACATTACTGATTTAGACCATACGTTTTTACGAACCGATTTATCGGTAAGCTCTTTTACGAAAGAGGTTTGGAACTCTGTTGCGGCACACTCGATAGTAAGTATCGCAACTGCAAGAACCTATAAAAAAACCGTACAGTTTTTAGGCGGTGTTGACCTAAACGCTCCTATGATTCTTCTTGACGGTGCGCTTATTGCAACTATGGATAAAAAAATAATAGACACAAAATTTTTAAGTAAAGAAGTTGCAGATGCTATAATAGACGAAGGTGGCAAATTCGGGATTTTTCCGTTTGTTTTGGCTTTGGCAGATAAAAATCTAAATGAACTCTTTTTACACTCAAATATTTTAAACAGCGACCAAAAAAAAGTTTTATCACGATATAGCAAAGACGATAATTTAAGAGAGTGCGGTAATATCCGCGCTATGGATAATAATTTTAAGATTGTATATTTTGGAGAGGAAGAGCTTCTTAGAAAATTATCACTGCATTTAGAAGCAATTTTTGGAGACACCCTAAAGTATATTTTAGCACCCGAAGCTTATGTCGGATGCTATTTTTTAACGCTTTTGCATAAAGACGCGGATAAGTCGCATGCCATTAGAAGCGTGAGCGAATATGTAGGTTTTGACCTCTCAAAACTTACCGTATTTGGAGATAATTTTAACGATATCGGCATGTTTGAACTTGCCGGAATTTCGGTTGCGGTTGCTAATGCTCAAGAGGGCGTAAAAAAAGCGGCAAAAATTGTTTTGCCTCATACCAACGATGAAGACGCTGTTGCAAACTATCTAAAAGGTCTTAATGGTGGATACTAAATCTAATGTCGTTCCGATGGCGATTATAGGTATTTTGTTTTTTATATTCGGGTTTGTTACATGGCTAAACGGTTCGCTTATTCCGTTTTTAAAGGCTATATGCGACCTTGACGAGTTTGAAGCTCTTTTTGTAACTTTTGCTTTTTATATCTCCTATACTCTAATGGCTCTGCCGATGTCCTATGTGCTTGAAAAGACCGGCTATAAAAACGGTATGGCAATCGGTTTGGCCATCATGGCTATCGGAAGCCTGATTTTTATACCTGCAGCTCAGAGTGCTAGTTTTATACTTTTTTTGGTTGCGCTTTTTACATTGGCAACGGGGCTTACGATACTTCAAACTGCTTCAAACCCTTATGTAGTTTATATAGGACCTATAGAGAGTGCGGCAATGAGGATAAGCATTATGGGAGTTATAAATAAAAGTGCAGGGGTGCTTGCGCCGCTTTTATTTACGGCACTCATTCTCTCTGATATCGGTTCTTTGGAAAATTTATCCAGCCAGACAAAAGAGGCTCTTGCCGCAAAACTGATAACACCATACATCGTTATGGCAGTTGTTCTAACCGCACTTATCGCACTTGTAAAATTTTCTCCACTGCCTGAACTTGAATTTGAAAAAGATGAAAAGACAGATAATAAGAGTATATTTGAGTTTCCACATGTTGTTTTAGGTGCGGCGGCACTTTTCTTTTATGTAGGCATAGAGGTAATAGCAGGAGATACGATAGGGCTTTACGGACAACATTTGGGTCTTTTAAATACAACCGCTTTAACATCATTTACAATGGTTTTTATGGTTTTGGGCTACCTTGCGGGTATCTTTTTTATACCTAAATATGTATCACAAAAAAAAGCTCTTATCCTTTCTGCTCTTTTTGGGATGTTGTTTTTGCTGGGCGTTGTAGCCTCATCCGCAGAGAGCAGTTTTATTTCAACTGTTTTATGGGGATGGATGGGGATTAGAACTCTTCCAAATACTATAACATTTGTAGCTCTTCTTGGTTTAACGAATGCGCTTGTATGGCCTACAATATGGCCTTTGGCGCTTAAAGATTTGGGTAAACATACCGCTAAGGGAAGCGCGCTGCTTATCATGGCAATAGCCGGCGGAGCGGTTTTGCCGTTAATATTTGGAAAGATATCACATGTAAGCGGAGATATGCAGTCAACCTACCTTATAGGAATTATATGTTACATGTTTATCTTTTTCTATGCGGTAAAATGGCATAAGATAAAATCTTGGAGTGATTTATGATAGAGCATAAAAAACTCCGCAACGGCTTTGAATACATAGAAGTTGAGAACTCTTCGGCAAAAGCAAAAATAGCTCTGCAGGGTGCGCATATATTTGAGTACGTAAAAAAAGACGAAGAGTCATTTCTTTGGCTTAGCGAGATAAGTGACTTTGAGCATGGTAAATCAATCCGCGGCGGTATTCCTATCTGCTGGCCTTGGTTTGGAATGAATAGCAATAAGAGTCTTCCTCAGCACGGATTTGCCAGAGTTTTTATGTGGGAGTTTATGGATGGATACGAGATAGACGAAAACAGCACGTCAATTACAATGAAACTAACTCACAATGAAGAGACGTTAAAAATGTGGCAACATAAGTTTGAGCTTGAGCTACATGTAGTTGTTTCAGACAAGCTTATTGTTGAACTCAAAACTACAAATATCGATGACAAAGAGTTTGAAATCACACAAGCTCTTCATACATATTTTGCAGTTTCACATATCTCACATGTCAATATAAAAGGTTTAAACAAGAAACCGTATCTTGATGCGCTTACATGGAAAAAAGAGCTGCAAAAAGGGGATATAACTTTTAATGAAGAGGTTGACAGAGTCTATCAAGAAGTAGATAAGCAAGTGTTACTTTTAGATAAAAGTAGAACAATAAGCATTGAAAACGAAGGTTCATCATCCGTCGTTGTTTGGAATCCTTGGATAGACAAATGTAAGAGAATGAGCGCTATGAAAGATAATGATTACAAAAATATGCTCTGCATAGAGTCTGCAAATGCTTTTGATGATGCAAGAGTTATAAAACCAAATGAAGTACATACTTTAAAGAGTACCTATAATTGTTTATTATAATTTAAGAGAACAAAGAATAGAGTTGTAAAGAGATAATTAATTCTTAATTTAGGAGACGGTTATGAAATTTTCGACAAGAAGAGTTTTTTTAAAGTATATGGCGATATTGGGACTAGGTGTTTGGAGTACGACTCCGCTATATGCAAAAGCGGCAAAAGATAAGCTCAAGTATCAAGATACTCCAAAAGATGGGAAAAAATGTGTAGATTGTGTCCATTTCCTTGCCGCTACAAACGAATGCAAGGTAGTTGATGGTTCTATTAGTCCTGATGGTTGGTGTATGATATATCTTGAAGCTCCAAAAAAATAAGTAACACAGATGACTCTTGAAGAGCTTAGTCGCTTTAACGGTAAAAACGGAGCAAAAGCTTATGTGGCATATAAAGGACTTGTTTATGATTTAACAAGTAGTGATATGTGGGAAGAGGGTGAGCATCAGGGTAGCCATGAGGCCGGCGTTGATTTAACAGAAGCAATGGGTGATGCTCCTCATGCAGATGATGTTTTAAAAAACTTTAGAGTTGTAGATAAGCTTGTAGATAGTAGCTCTAAAATATTACGGCCAAAGCAAGAAGCTATAGTAGAAGCAACAGAACCGTTGAGTACAAAAGAGACCTTAAGTGCTAAAGAGAAGTGGCATAATTGGTACCAAATCTATCATCCGCATCCCGTAACCGCACATTTTCCCATAGTACTTCACTTCTTCGCCGCGGCTATGGATATAGCATTTTTTTTCTCGCCTGTTGAAAAATTTGAGCAGGGTACTTACTACGCTTTTCTTGCCGCAACACTTCTTGGATTGTTTGCTATGAGTGCAGGAGTTTTGAGCTGGTGGGTTAACTATAATTTTAGCATGATACGAGCGCTTGTAATTAAGCTATATACTGCAATATTTACACTAATTGTAGGAATGATTGGTATATATCTGCATATAATTGACCCGATGATAGCGTACAAAGATAGTATTGGGGCAATTTTTTATCATTTTTCTATCCTCATTACCGTACCTTCCGTAATAATTTTAGGGTACTACGGAGGCAGACTTACATGGTGGCGAGCAAAAACAAGTGATGAAGAAACTAATTTCAATGCGCCTAAACCAAATCACTCCAAAACGGTAGTTTTATCGCAGAATGATTTTACTATTATGATAGGAGGTTCTGCGGGTTCCGGTATCAAAACTATAGAAGATTTGCTCACGCATACATTTGTATCTATGGGGTACTCTATATTTTCTACAAAAGAGTACATGTCAAGAGTAAGAGGCGGAAGCAATACGGTTCAAATACGTATATCAGACAAAGATATTAGGTCTGCAAAATGGAAGCCTGATTTATTTCTTGGGCTTGATGAAGCTTCCCTCTTACATGTAAAAGAGCGCATAGGAGATGATACTCTGGTTATCGGAGGTCAAAATGAGAGTTTTTCAAACCATTTGAAAATATCTTTGCAAGAAGAGGCAAAAAAACATGTCTCAAAACAGCTTGTAAATACATTTGCGGCAGGGATGTTGTTTGCTTTGCTAAAACTTCCAAAAGAGGTGCTTGAAGAGAGTCTAAAGAAACGTTTTAAAGAAGATATGCACGAAGCAAATATTAAAGCACTGCAAGAGGGCTACATGTATGCTCAAACGCAAAAATCAGAGATTAAAAAACTCCCTGTTGTGGATAAAAGCAGAGATAAAGAGGTACATTACATAGACGGCACGACTGCTGCGGGTTTTGGTTTTTTAGCCGGAGGATGTAACAGCGTTACGTCATATCCGATGTCGCCATCAACCGGTGTTCTTGCTTTTTTAGCAGGAATGTCTAAAGAGTTTGATATAGCGGTTGAACAAGCAGAAGATGAGATTGCGGCGTTTAATATGGCTTTGGGAGTATGGTACGGCGGAGGCAGAGGATTGACTACGACATCGGGCGGCGGCTTTGCCCTTATGAGCGAGAGTATGAGTCTATCGGGTATGACAGAGACTCCTATGGTAGTCTATCTTGCACAGCGACCCGGACCCGCAACGGGACTTCCTACACGAACGGAGCAGGGCGATTTAAACCTTGCGCTTTATTCAGGTCACGGAGAGTTTGCGCGTCTTATTTTAGCTCCCGGGGATGCGTTAGAAGCTATAGAACTCGGACATTTGGCATTTGAGACGGCAGATAGATTTCAGATACCCGTCGTATATTTAAGCGACCAATATTTAGCCGACAGTGTGCAGAGCATACCAAAAGTTGATTTTGAGCTTTTTTCTCAAAACAGATATATTTCAAAAAGTGAGTCTGATTATCTGCGTTACAAACTTAACGATAGCGGTATAAGTGAGCGCTCAATTCCTGCTTATGGCGAAGGGTTGGTATGTTGTGACAGTGATGAGCATGATGAAAGAGGTCAGATAACGGAGTTGTACAAAGTTAGAGAAGCAATGGTGCAGAAGCGAAAGCATAAACTAGAACAGCTTAGAGATGCGGCAATAGCTCCACGTATTATGGGTGATGGGGATATTGCAATCGTAGGCTGGGGCTCAACCAAAGGTGCTATTTCTGAAGCTATATCTTTGCTTGATAACTCAAGACTAGCACAAATACACTTCTCGTGGATATATCCGCTAAAAAAAGAGCATCTTTTAAAACTACATGATACGAAGCATATTATCGTAGTCGAAAACAACTCTAATGCGCAGTTTGCAGATTTGCTTAAACTTAACGATATAAAAGTTGATGCGACAATCCTGCAGTCAAACGGTTTTGCTTTTTTCAGTGATACTTTGGTTGAAAAAATAGCACAAAAAGTAAGGGAGTTATAATGAACAAGGAGTTTATGCGTCACGATACCGACAATGCTTGGTGTCCCGGATGCGGAAATTTCGGTATTTTAAATATATTAACAGAAGTCTTACAAGAGCTTGAAGTAAAAAAACAGGATATAGTTTTTGTGTCGGGAATAGGGCAGGCGGCTAAGACTCCGCACTATCTTGACGTAAATATGTTCAACGGTCTTCACGGCAGGGCTTTGCCGGTTGCAACTGGAATAAAGATGGCAAACCCCGAACTTATAGTCGTTGCAGAGGGCGGTGACGGAGATATGTACGGCGAGGGCGGCAACCATTTTTTAAGTGCGGTGCGAAGAAACGTAAATATAGTTCATATCGTTCATAACAACATGGTTTATGGACTTACAAAAGGGCAAGCGTCTCCTACAAGTCAGAGAGAGTTTAAAACAAAAGTTCAGGTTAATGGTGTAAGTAATGAGCCGTTTAACCCTATTTTGACGGCTCTTTCGCTAAACGCCTCTTTTGTCGCAAGAGCTTATATGCAAAACAAAGAGCATACAAAGGGGATTTTAAAAGCGGCATTTTTACATAAAGGCTATGCGCTTATAGATATTTTTCAGCCGTGCGTGACATTTAACTCTCTAAACACATATGAGTGGTTTTCGCAAAACAGCTACATGATGGATGAAAATGAGCATGATATTTTAGATATCTCCTCGGCGATGGATAGAGCCAGAGAAACGCATCCTTTTGCTCTGGGCATATTTTACAAACAAGAGCGTAAAACTTTTGAGGAGTACCTTTGGAGTGATAAAAAGAGCCCAAAATCTCTACATGTAAAAAAACATGATATAAAAGAGATTCAAAAGCAGTTTGATAGATATACTATCTATTAAGGTCTTTTTGCGCTTCGTAAGCCAAACGCATCACTCCTACGGCGTAGTTTGAGGAGTTATTGTAAGACATGATTTTTTTGGTATATTCTCTTAAATAATCAAGCTCCTCTTTATCACATGTAAAGCATTTATACTCTTTGTCCGACCTTGTGTTTTTTGCATAAACAAACGAAGCATCCTCATTTTCAAACTCAAAATCGTACCATTTTGACTCAAGTTCTACAATGTCGGGTATCTTGCTCCAATCTATAAGTGTTGAAAAATCCGCTTTTTCATGTAAAAATTTACTTGCAGATACTATGGCATCCTCCATCTTTGTCAAATCCGCAGTTTTTGTTTTGTATCCCTCGGTGTATATAAAGCTGTTTGGCATAAATTGCGGTATTCCTATGGCTCCTGCATAAGAGCTGGGAAGATTACACTCATCGGGAATAATGTCTCTTTCGTAACAGTGGGTAATAATAGAGACCATATTTGTTTTGCCCATGCTTAAGAGCCATTTTTCGCGCTCACTGTTTGGTTTTGTTCTAACTACCAAAGTATTAAATACTATAAAAGCATCATGCTTTGGTTGAATTTTTCCAAGTCTTGTCTCTTTAATAAGTATAGCGGCTACAATCTCGCGATTTACGCCGAATTTCTCTTCAGCGTAATCATAAACCTCTGCATATTTTTTAAGATGTTCTACCATCTCAGGAATATACTTAACAAGCACGTTATTTGCTTTTTTCTCATTTTTTTTATGAGTGGTTATATATTTTGGTTGCAGATACTTAAAACTTATCTCATCAAATTTTTGTGTCTTAAAGTAAGATAGCAAAAACTCGTTTGCATAGTCATAAGATACACCGTTCTTTACTGCTTTGTTACAAACATCAACGTAGTCTTGATTTTCAAATTGGCAATCCGTGTATTGTGAAAAAAGTAGAGTACTTGATAATAGTGTCAATAATATTTTTCTCATTTGCTCTCCTTTTTTGGCATTGTTTAAAACTGCAATAATAACAGAATAGTTTTTATTATAGGTTAATGCTCTATTTTCAAGAAGCATTTATAATGCCTATTTTTGCTACAATACGAGAAAAAATATTATAGATAGGTTAAGAGATGGTAGATAAAGCTTGCGACAACAAAAAATGCATTAATAGTAAAGAGTGTGCGCGTTACGAATCATATAAAAACGGCAATCAGGATTATAAAACATTTAAAGGCACAGAAGTGAAAGGGTGCGGACAGTTTATACAAAAATAGAGTTATTTAGATAAAATATCCTAATACAAAGGGGTTTGTAAAAAATGGGTAAGGAAAAATCGATTAAATTTTTTAAAAAAATCACTGTCACCAAGCAGGATATAACGGAGCAGGTCTATTTAAAGAAAAAAGTTTTAGAGCAAGAAGATCTTATTTCTCAAAATTTCGAGAAAACGCTTGAAGCTTTTGTCTCCATCGTCGAAGATAGAGATAGCTATACGGGCGGACATTCACAAAGAGTTGCAGCATATTCTAAGATGATAGCTCAAGAGATGGGTTGTACACAAGAGGAGTGCGAACTTATCTATAAAGCAGGAACGCTTCATGATATAGGAAAAATTTCTACTCCCGACAATGTTTTGCTAAAGCCGGATAAACTAAGCGAGTTAGAGTATAAACTTATAAAAAGACATGTTGAAGTGAGTCACTCTATCTTATCAACAATCCCAATGTATAAAGAGATTGCAGATATTGTTATTTGCCACCATGAGAGATATGACGGTAAAGGTTACCCAAAGGGACTAAGCGGCGATGAGATTCCTATGCTTGGGCATATTATGATAGTTGCCGATGCTTTTGACGCAATGACTACCAATCGTATCTACAAAGCGAAAAAAAATGTTTACGAGGCCATAGATGAGCTTTGTGAGTTGTCCGAAAAACAGTTCCACCCTAAAGTAGTAGAAAGTGCTGCAAAAGTATTAAAGAGTGTAGAAATTATTGATGATATCAATCAGCTTCCGATTACAGAGATTGAGAAAGAGCGTTTTGCATATTTTTACAGAGATCAGGTAACCGATGCATACAACTCAAAATATTTAAACTATATATTAAACCAAAACAGTATAAATAGAGAGTTTATTTGCGTAAATATAATCTATATGCATAACTTTAGCAAATACAATGAGAAATACGGCTGGGCAGATGGTGATATATTTTTGAAAAAGTTTGCGGCAAATCTTATTATAAAGTTTCCATCTTCATTTATTTTTAGAATACATGGAGATGATTTTGTTATTGTTAGCAAAAATCATACTGATATAATATTGGAAAAGTGTATGCAACAAGAGATATTTAAGGGTATTGATATAACGCTTAGTTTTAAACATGTAGATTTGCGCGTTAATAGTATAACAAATCTACGTGAGCTTGAGATGCTGATACTAAAACATAGTTAGTTTTGGATATCTTTTAGTCTTTGCGGCGTACCTATATCATGCCATTCGCCTAGATAGAGTGAACCGCCAACTCTTTTGTTATTAGCCGCTTCTCTTAAAATTGGAGCAAGCGGAGTTTTTTGCATCTCTATATTCTCAAAAAGTTTTGGACTATAATATCCTATGCCTGAAAAGGTAGATTTTTTATTTGAATCATTAGTCACTCTCTCTTTACTTAACCCAAAGTCGCCCTCAGGATTGTGCTGTGGATTTGGAACTAAAATAAGATGAGCCAAATCATCTTTTAAATCAAAATTAAAATCGAACTCATAATCACACCATACATCGCTATTTACTACTAAAAAAGTATCTTTGCCCATAAAAGGGAGTGCTTTAATAATTCCGCCCGCGCTCTCAAGCGCTCCGCTTTGCCTCTCGTCTGAGTATGTTATACTAACACCCCATGCAGAACCGTCACTCAAAGCTTCAATAATTTTATCTCCGAGATAATCGATATTTATAACAATTTCGCTAAAACCGAGATAGGCAAGTTTTTCAATGTGCCAAACAATAAGGCTCTTGCCGTGAACTTTTAGCAGTGGTTTTGGTATTTTATCCGTAAGCGGACGCATTCTCTCTCCTCGACCTGCCGCTAAAATCATCGCTTTCATTTTATGCTGCTTAAAAGATTTGCAAGCTCTTTGGTTTGGCTATATCTGTTTGCGGTATCTATAATATATTTGAGTGTTAATGGGATATCTTTTAAATAACCGCTTTTTTTATCGCGAATATTTAGCCTAGAGAAGATTCCCAGTACCTTGATATGTCTTTGCATACCCATAAAATCAAACCACTTTATAAATGTCTCATCGTCAACTTTTAATCCCTTTTTATCTCGAAATTCAAGGGCTAGTTTTTTTATCTCTTTTCTATCGTAGGCAACGTAACAATCTTTAAGCAGTGATACCAAATCGTAGGTAATGGCACCGTTCATTGCATCTTGATAATCGATTATCCCGATTTTTTTGTCGTTTTTTAGCATGATGTTTCTTGAGTGAAAATCACGATGTACAAAAACATCTTGAGGCTGTTCAAGTACAACGTCTGAAATAGCTTCAAGCGTTCTTGTTATAACTTCTCTTTGAGAGTCGCTAAGTTTTACATGTAGAAATTTTTCTATATACCACTCCTGCATAAGATTCATCTCTACATGTAAAAACTCTTTATCGTATAAAGGCAGACCTTCTGCGTTTGCTTTTTGTATTTTTAGTATCGTATTTAAGCCTTTTGTATAAAAAGCTTTAAAATTGTCCTGATTTAGTACATCCAAATAGTGAGTCGTTCCAAAGTCTTCTATAATAAGATAGCCGTTTTGTAAGTTTGTCTCAAAGATTTTAGGTGCGCACACATCTGCTTTGCTAAGTCTTGATGTTATATCTAAAAACGCTTTTAAAGAGTTTAGCTCAAGCGAAGAGTCCATCAAAAGAGCAGTTTTTTCTCCGTCTCTTAGCCTGTAATATTTTCTAAAACTTGCATCTGCCAACGCAGCTTCAATCGTATAGTTTTTGTACGGAGTTGTTAACAGCCACTCTTTTATTTTACTCATATATAGCACCTAATATTGAATCTCTTGACGCTCCGGTTACGGAGGATAGTTTAACACATTTTTTGTGCACTCTCTCATGAGCAAGCCATGCAAAAGCCATAGCTTCCATAAACTCGCCGCTTACTCCTACTTCATCGCTTGATGTAACTTTTAAACCTTTTAAATTATCTCTTAGACGCTCCATCAGATAGCCGTTATTAACGCCGCCGCCGCACACGATTAAGAGATTTGTAGAGGTTTTTTTGACCTCATTTGCTATGCTTTGCGCAGTAAGTTCTAAAAGCGTTGCCGCAATGTCCTCGTCTTTGATAGTTCTAAAAAGAGGCATGTAAGAAGCAAGCCATGTTTGATTGAAATATTCTCTGCCCGTACTCTTTGGAGGAGCTTTTTTAAAATAATCATCATCTAACATCTTTTCAAGCAGTGTCGTATTAACCTTTCCGCTTTTTGCAAATGTACCGTCTTTGTCGTATGCTTCGCCTTTGCACTCAAAAGCCCACATATCCATTAAAACATTTCCGCAACCAGTATCGTAGCCTATTAGTTTATCGCCTATAACAGTTAGATTTGCCATGCCGCCGATATTTAAAACAGCAATATTTTCGTCTAGTTTTGAAAATAAAAAATGATGAAAAGCAGGTGCAAACGGTGCGCCTTGACCCCCAAGCGCTATATCTTTTCGTCTAAAATCACTAACGACACTAACGCCTGTTTGCGCCGTTATTATATTTGGATTGCCAAGCTGCATAGAAAAAGGGTAGTCGGAATTTGGTTCATGCCAAAGTGTTTGACCGTGCAGACCGATGGCAGTTATAGTTTTCTTATCTATCTTTTGCCTAGCTATAAAACTCTCTATCGCATCGGCATACATGTAGCCTAGACGAGTATCAATTTGACCTATTGTGCTTAGGGTAGTTTGTGTGCCAATAACGCTTAAGATATCCTCTTTTAATTTTGCATCAAAAGGGTATTTGCCAAAACTAATTAGCTCACAAGTGTTAGAATCTATTTTGCAAAAAGCTATATCAACACCGTCAAGACTAGTTCCCGACATTACACCGATATAAAATTCACTCATTTTTTAGCTCCTAATTGTGTAACAAAAAATGCAACCGCAGTTCCCAGAATAATTTGCCATGAAAATCCCAAACTTATTCCAAAAGTATAGGGCTGAAGTGCTAAAACGGTAATAAAACCGCTAATAAGTGCCCATAAAACACTCTTTTCATTTCCGCGGGAAGTAAATATCGCAGAAAAATATACGCCCAAAAGACCGGTATATGCAAATGCCATAACGCCAAGCGCAAAGCTGATAAGTGAGAGGTCGCTATATCTTTGCCAGAAGTAACTGATTATTGCCATTATGGATAGAGCAACAGCAAAAAAGATTACGGCAACTCTTGAAGCTTTTACAAAATGGTACTCGTCTATATCTCCACGTTTTAATCTCCAAGGTTTATACAAATCTTCAATTGCTACCGACGCCATAGCGCCAAGTACCGAGTTTGCGCTAGAGAGTGCTGCCGCAATTGCTCCGACTGTCACTAAGCCTCTAAGACCATCTGGCATCTCGTTTAAAATGTAGTACATAAAGATAGTGATTTTTTCCCCGTTAAAACTCTGCTCAACACTGCTTTGCATGTAAAAAATAAAAAGAAGTGCTCCTATAGATAAAAAAAGTAGTACGACTGGAATCGTCATAAGAATAGAGATAATAAGTGATTTTGCGGCCTCGTTTTTATCCTTGCAAGCCAAAACTCTTTGTGTCATATCTTGATCAAGCCCGAATGCGGCAATATTAAGAAGTAGCCAACCGCCAAAAAGAGAAAAGATATTAAATTCGCTATTTAGAGAGGCTTCAAAAAAGTTTAGTTTGTTATGCTCTTGCAGAGTTTTAAAGATGTCTATATCGTTTAAAGAGGAGTAGAGATAGATAAGTACGGCAATCCCTGCTCCTACATAGGTTATAGCTTGAATAACATCGCTTAAAACAATTGAGCGAACACCTCCAAAATATGTATATGCAAGTGCGCCTAGCATTAATATAAATATAGAAATACTTACATGTAAGAATATTACATCATTAAATAAAATCATAGAGATAGCAAGTGCGCCTATGTAGAGTCTTGCACCGCTTGCTAGAATTCGACCTACCAAAAACATAATGCCGGCTTGTTTTTTGGAATTTTGTCCATATCTACTCTCTAAAAGCTCATAAACCGTAACCGCTTTCATCTCATAATATTTTGGAATGAGTACGTAAGCGACAAATATTACGGCAACAAGCGCAGAAAAATAGAATCCTATAAAAGTAAAATCATGCTTATATGAGTACTCCGGAACACCTAGAAAAGTAGCGGCAGATTGTGAAGTCGCAAGAACAGAGATAGAAACTGCAATCATAGGCAGCGCGTTTGGAGATAAAAAATAGTCTCGTGAAGAGTTGATTTTAGTTTGGCTTAAAATAAAAGATGAAATTGCAAGAAGAAAAAAATAGGAGCCAAAAACCAACCAGTCAAGAGTTGAAAAAGCACTTTGCATTATTTAATTTGTCTTGAGCCAAAAAGAGACTCTACTCTTTTATTTGATTCTAAAATTCTCTCATAGCTAATTGAGCCGTTTTTAATCTGCTCTAAAATCAAATTTACAAGCTCGTCAATATCTTGAGTAGCTAACTGGTTGCCAAAAATAAGCATGTCAACTCCGGCATTAATAGCAAGAGTTACACTCTGTTTTAGCGAATAATGCTCTGAAATAGCCTTCATCTGCATATCATCGCTTACTATAACGCCCCTATAGCCCAGTTTTTCACGAAGCAGTTTTGTACTTACTTTATATGAGAGTGTCGCAGGATACTCTTTATCCAATTGCGAGTTAAATACATGTGCGCTCATTATCATAGAAACATCGCCTGTTTTTATAAGCTCTTTGTATGGTTCTAGCTCTGTCTCGCTCCATGTTTTGCTTATGTCAACAAATCCTTGATGAGAATCTGCCAGTGACGAGCCGTGTCCTGGAAAATGTTTTAAAACACTGATAATATTTTGCTCTTTTAGGGAGCTCATAAATATTTTTGAATACTTTACGACCTCTTTGCTATCACTCCCGTATGAGCGTTTTAAACCTACGATTACGCTGTTATTTGGATTGATTGCCAAATCAACGACAGGTGCAAAATCACAGTTAATACCTGCTTTGTTAAGTGTTCTTGCAAGATTATTATATACGTGTGTTGACATGTAAGCATCCATTTCGGATACTACTTTTGCCGAAGGAGTTGCACCAAATCCATAAGCAGGTTTTAGTCTTGCGACTTTTCCGCCCTCTTGATCGACCGATATAAGAAGCGGTTTTTTAGAAAAAGATTTTAGTGATGAGGTTAGAGCTTTTAACTGCTCGGGCGAGCTTATGTTTTTTGTTTTGTTTCTATCGTTATAAAAGCGGTCAAAAAGTATTACTCCGCCGAGTTCATAGTTTTGCAAATGTGAGGTAATTTTGCTGTTTTTATCGATGCTCTCGTCCTCAAAGCCGACAATTAACATTCGGCCAATCATCTTTTTTAGCGTCTGTTCATCTTTAGGGATATTAGCCGCACTAAGAGTTATTATAGTGCTAATAAGTAGTGCAAAAAATCTCTTCATTTTAATGAAGTAGCTTTAGTGGGTTGTAGGGGCACTAGTGTCCATGCCACTGTAACGGGCTTTGCTCATTATAGTGCATAACATCGGCTAATTACCTCTGGAGCCGGGTTTTATAGCTTCACTTCCATCTTTACACAGCGGACATGCATCTGGTGCATACATCTCAAACGTAAAATCATCAAGTGCAAAAAACGGAATATTTTGAGGAAGTTTGCAATTTGGTTTTGTTGTAACAGCGCTGTTGATGCGTTTACAAAAACCGCGATTTGCAAGAGCTGCAACGCCGACAATCTCTCCGCCTAAACTCTCTACAACTGCCGCTGCTTCCATAGCAGAGCCGCCCGTTGTGATGATATCTTCGCACATCAAAACTCTCTCGCCGCGGCTTACTTCAAAACCGCGTCGAATACTCATTTCGCCGTTTACTCTCTCTGCGAAGATATAACGAACATCAAGTGCTTGCGCAAGTGCAAAACCTGCGATTAAGCCGCCAAGTGCAGGAGCGCAGACTGTATCTATCTTTATACCGCTTGCTTTGATTTGAAGTGCCAGTGCATCAGCAAGGAGTTTTGCTGTTTTTGGATCCTCTAAGACTTTTGCGGATTGTAGATAAAATTGTGAATGGTTGCCGCTACTTAGTTTAAAATGCCCCTCTAAAAGAGCGTTTGAATCCATATATATTTTTTTAATGTCCATTTTCTAATCCAAATTAATCTATTTTAAGTACTAAACTTTTAATATTTCTGCTTCTTTTGTTTTTAATATACCATCAACTTCCGCAATAAACTTATCGGTAATTTTTTGTATATTATCTTGGGCAGATTTTGACTCATCAGCCGTTACTTCTTTATCTTTTTCAAATTTTTTGATTTTATCGTTTGCATGTTTTCTGTCGTTTCTTATAGCAACTTTAGCAGTCTCTCCCATGCCTTTCATCTGTTTTACAGACTCTTGTCTTTGCTCAACAGTCATTGCAGGGAAAAATAGTTTGATTTGCGTGCCGTCATTATTCGGGTTTGCGCCGACATTTGCTTTTGATATTGCGCTTTCAATCATTGAGAGAAGATTCTTTTCCCATGGGTTTATAACAATAGTGGTTGCGTCTGCTACTAAAATTGAACCTACTTGATCAAGTGCCGTCATAGTACCATAGTAATCGATTTTTACATTGTCTAAAACAGAAGTCGTAACCTTACCTGTTCTAAGTGTTTTAAAATCTCTTAGCATATGGCTTACACTTGCTTTCATTTCAGTTTCACACTGATTGAATATTTCGTTTAGCATTTTTGTTCCCTTGTATTATTGTAATATTATTAAAAAATAGTGGTGTAATTGTAGCAGGAAAAATTTAAAAAAAAGAATTCAGGTGGTTATAGTTGCAAAAAATTGCAACTATTTTGAAGGTGTAGTTTCGTTCTTTTCAGGTACAACAATAGGTGCTGAAGGTGCAGCAACATTAGTTGTTTCAACTAGATTATCAACAACAGATTCACCGGAAGTTGAGGAGTACATGTACCCAAGTGTTATCGTATTTATAACAAATAAAAAACCTATGATAAAAGTTGTCTTTGCCAAAAAGCTGTTTGGACCTTTTGCTCCAAAAACAGACTCATTTGAACCGCTGTACGCTCCAAGACCGATACTAGAGCTTTTTTGCAACAGCACTGCAATTACCAACATCACAACTAAAATTATTTGAACAATAAGTAAAAAACTGGTTGTCATTATATATCCTAAGTTTTAAAAGTTGCGAATTATACCCAAAAAAAATAATTGTTGCAAAATAAACTCTTAAAAATAGATAAATCCAAGTGCTATTTGTTACTCTTTTGAGATAACGACCCTATTTCTTCCTAAATCTTTCGCTTTATAAAGAGCATTGTCCGCTCTTTTTACAATATTTTTTGATGATTCGTCACTCTCTTTAAACTCAGAAACTCCAAAGCTGCATGTTTTTTTGCCAATTTTATCAAATGTATTGTTCTCTATTGCCATTCTTAGTTTTTCTGCTAGCAGACCGGTTTCTAAAATATCTGTTTGAGGTAAAATAATTAAAAACTCCTCACCGCCCCAGCGACCCAAAATATCCGTAGCCCTTATGTTTTGTTTTAAAATCTTTGCTATATCTATGAGTACTTCATCGCCTATGTCATGTCCGTAAGTATCGTTTACCTCTTTAAAGTGGTCTATATCGAGTAAAATTACCGAAAAATTTGTTTTGTATCTTTTGGCTCTATTTAGCTCCTCTTTAAAACTCTCTTCAAGATGAATTCTATTGTATATCTTTGTAAGGGGATCTGTAATTGAGAGCTTTTGCGCTCTTTTTCTGTCTGTAATATCTTGGCGAATGGAGCTATATCCTTCTATTTTATCCTCTTTATTAAAGGTTGGCGAAACTATTGCATCAACCCAGTAGTAGGAACCGTCTTTTTTTAGATTTTTAATTTCACCATGCCAGATTTTGCCTTTAGTTATAGTTTCCCACAGCTCTTCATAAAAACTATTTTCCGTAGCAGGGTGTCGTAATATATCGTGTTTTTTACCTATGAGCTCTGCTTTTTTATATCCGGAGATTTTACAAAATGCTTCACTTACCTCTGTTATAATACCGTCTAAATCGGTAGATGATGTAATGACGTATTTATCTATAACATCTAGATATCTTTTCATTTTTTCATTTGTTTTTTCTAATTCATCTTTACTGATTTGCAGCTCTTTTGTGCGAAGTTCTACTTTTGATTCTAGTTCGGTAGCGTAATCTTTAATAATTTTTCTAGAGTTATATAAAGATTTAGACATGTCGTTAAAAGTCTTAAAAAGTGTTCCTATCTCATTATTTAGTTCTACTCTTTCATCGCTGATTGTGCCAATAGTGTCATTGTTAGATAGGCTTTTTACTCTTTTTATTAAAATATCTACCGGAGTTACTATATGTTTAGTTACTATAATAATGGCAATGACAATAAAAAGTGTCACAAAAAAGAGGATAAGCAGATTTATTAACGCTCTATTATATGCAGGTTGCATTATCTCCTCGTAATCCATTTTTACAACCATTCCCCACCCAAGACTCTGCACATATTTCCATGCAGCATATATTTTGATATCTCGATAATCCACGGATATACCGCAACCGTTTTTTCCTTCAAGAGCTTCTCTTACTGGTATTTTTTTGTTGGATTTACTGCTTGATTGAAGTACAAAACTGTTTTCAAAAGCATCCTTGACATGTCTTAGCGGTATCGCAGATATAATATTTCCATCTTTATCCAAATATCCGGCTACAATTTCTCCGCTCTTGCCTAGGCCTTCATAATTAACTATCATTTTAAATAGCTCTTTTTCTGAAATTTGAAATGCTAATACACCAATAATTTTATTTTTATCAAAAATCGGTGTCGCAATAAAAGAGGCTTTCGCAGAGGAAGGCGCGTAATAAGAAAATGTAGATATTTCAGTTTTTAAAGAAGATTTACTTTTTTTAAATACCCATGCAAGTCCTGAGTCTTTAAGTGGGCCTGATAATAGGTTCTCATATAAATCTGATTCTTTTTTTACGGTATATAAAACATCGCCTTTTGTATCAATCACAAACATATCGTAATAATTGTATTTTAAGAGCAAGTTTTCAAAGAATTGATTTTCTTGATAGATGTTTTTTAACTTATCTGTACTAAAATCTTTTTTGTACTTTTTTAATTGTTCCTTTGTAATAGGAAAAAGAGATATCGTCTCAAGTTGGCTTTTTAGATTGTTTATATAATTATTTGTAATTTTTACTTTTTCATTTAAAATCTGTGTTAGATATTTTTGCGCATGTTGTTCATAATCCGACTTTAGATTAAAATAGTATAAGATAAAAATAAAAAGAAGCGGTAAAATAGACACAATAAAGAACCATAACAGTATCTCGTTTTTTATATTAGAAGAGTACCATTTTTTCATCTGTTTTCACCTATTATTTATCGTTACTTATGCCGAATTAACAAATTTTATCCAATATCTCTTTAAAAATTTTAAATTACCGACTACATGTATATCGGCATCATTTTAATTTTTGGGGTATAATTTCACAAAAAATGGAAAAATAGTGAATTTTAACAGTAAAATTTTTATAACGGTTATCACGATTTTTATATCTTTTGCATCAATGAGCGCCAAAGAGCTAAATAAAATCCCTTCTGTTGCTATAAGTACATTTTCTCTCTATGATATATCAAAAAATATTGCCGCTGATAGTGCAGAGATTTTTATGATTTTACCTTTTGGGGTAGATGCCCACAGCTACGAACCCACACCAAAAGAGATGATAAAAATATCTAAAAGCAATTTAGTTGTTTACAGCGGAGCCGGTTTAGAGCCTTGGATAGAGAGGTTTGAGTTTAAAAATAAAATGCTCAATATGAGCTTACATGTAAAGTTAAGAGAGTTGGGAGGTCATGAAGGTCATCATCATGCTCATAACGAGAGCGGTGTTGACCCACACTATTGGCTAGATACTCAAAATATGATAATAGCGACGCAGACTATTACAAAAGAGTTTATTGAGCTTCTTCCTCATAACAAAGAGCTTTATATAAAAAATAGAGATAGTTATATAAATATGTTAAATAGTCTTGATGCAGAGTATAAAAAAAAGCTCTCTACATGTAAGCTTGATACTATTATAGTAAACCATGATGCATTTTCCTATCTTGCACACAGATATGGATTTGAGGTTGAAGCTCTAAGCGGAATATCTCCGGAGGCAGAGCCTAGTGCAAAAAACATGCTAAGGCTGATTGAACATGTAAAAGAGCATAGAGTCTCAACGGTGTTTTTTGAGAGTTTTGTTAGCGATAAAGCTATAAAAAGCATTGCAAAAGAGGCAAAAGCCTCTTGTGAAGTACTTCAGCCGCTAGGCAATATTACGGCAGATGAAGCAAAAGCAAATCTTAGCTATGAAGATATAATGAGAATAAACCTGCAAAAGATATCTAAGGCATTAGAGTGTCAATAAAATTTAGCGTCCCTATCTTTGATATTAAAAACTTAAATTTTATAATCAAGGGACAGACTATTTTGTCAAACATCTCTTTGGAGATTTTTACATCTGAATACATTGCTATAATTGGACCAAACGGTGGCGGAAAAACGACACTTGTTAGAATGTTGCTCGAGCTTGAAAAGCCAAGTGGCGGGGAAGTTAAGATATACGGAAAAAAACTCTCAAATTTTAAAGAGTGGCATAAGATAGGTTATGTTCCGCAACGTGCTTCACATGTTGACTCTTCTTTTCCTGCCACTGTTTTGGATATTGTAAAAATGGGAAGAATTTCACAAGGCGGATTTTTTAACTCATTTAAAGATGAAGATAAAAGAGCTGTACATGATGCAATGCTTAAGATGGATATCCTTGATTTGCAAAACAAAATGATAGGAACTCTATCGGGCGGTCAAAGACAAAGAGTTATGATAGCAAGAGCACTCGCTTCAAAACCGCAGATTTTAATACTAGATGAGCCAAATACCGGTGTTGACGTTGCTTCTCAAAAGAATTTTTATGCACTTCTTAAAAAACTAAATAAAGAAGAGAAGATAACTATTGTTTTTATAACGCATGATATAGGTGTTATTGCAGACGATATAACAAGACTTTTTACTATAAATCAAAAAGCTATTATATGCAATAATCCAAAACAAACCTTAAGTTGTCAAGAGATGAGTGAGCTTTACGGCATAGATGCGCATCTTCTTCATAATCACCGACATGAGCATTAACATGTTAGAAATGTTTGAATATGGTTTTATGCAAAGAGCTTTTTTAGCAGGTGTCATTATCGCCGTTCTTGCTTCGATAAGCGGAACTTTTATAGTACTTCGTCGATACTCTATGATAAGCGAGACTCTTGCTCACTCAGCGCTTGTAGGTGTTGCTATCGGACTTGTGGCGGAGTACAGTCCGCTTTGGAGTGCCATAGTATTTGCTATTATTTCTGCATGGCTTATTGAATATTTAAGAAGTTCCTTTTCTCTTTACAGTGATGCGGTGCTTTCAATTTTATTATCAGGCTCGCTTGCAATAGCTGTAATTATAGTTTCACTCGGCGGGGCTTTTAACAACTCTCTTTTTTCATATCTATTCGGCTCTATTTTATCCGTCAGTAGTGAGGATGTAATAACTATAGCTATTTTTGGCGCTATCTCTTTGGGGGCATTGCTGTTTTTTTCAAAAGAACTATATTTTGTTGCTTATGATGAAGAGGTTGCAAAAACAAGCGGCATTAAAGTTGATTTCTTAAATTTTCTGCTTGTAACTGTAGTCGCTATTATTATCGCACTCTCAATTAGAGTAGTAGGAAGTTTGTTAATCGGCGCGCTTATGGTTATCCCTAGCGTTTCTGCACTCCAGTTTAGAGTCGGACTTTTAAAAACAGTGCTTATATCTCTTGTTTTTGCACTACTTAGTGTTATATGCGGAATGACGCTCTCTTTTTACTTCTCACTTCCATCGGGTGCAACGATTGTATTGTGTGTTCTTGGAATTTTTATAGTATCTTTAGTTATAAACAGAAAATGAAAATAAGTTTAGAATTCTCTAAATATGCACTGGAGTATAACAACTATAATGTTATACAAAATAGAGTTATAGAGCATCTTCTTAGCAAAATTAAACAAAAGCCGAAAAATATTTTGGATTTAGGTTGTGGAAGCGGCGGTATTGCAAAAGCAATAGATTGGGATTATGAAACGCTAAGCGCAGTTGATTTTGCTCACAACATGTTAGAACTACATCCAAAATCAGAAAAGATAAAAACTATATATGCCGATTTTAACAGAGCCGATTTTTTTAATAGTATGCTTACATGTAAATATGATTTTATATTTTCTGCTTCTGCTTTACAATGGGCGGATAACTTAGAAGATATTTTTAAAGGTATCAAAAGTCTAAATGCTCCGGTTGCTTTGGCAATTTTTACTTCAAACACATTTAAAACCATGAATAAAACCGCATCGATAAGCTCTATATTAAAAAGTGCAGATGAGATTAACGAACTGCAAAAAAAATATTTTACTGCAGAGTTTGAAGTGCTAAACTATAAACTTGAATTTGAATCGACAAGAGATATGTTTAGATATATAAAAAGAAGCGGTGTCAGCGGAGCTAGAAAAATTCTCAGCTATAAAGAGAGTAAAAAACTTCTTCGCGAATACCCTTTAAACTATTTGGAATTTGAAGTTGTCTTTGTTTATGATTCTAATATGTAGATAGAATCATCTATTTTTATCTCTCCGTCTTCTACTACTTTGGCAAAAATTCCTCTGTCGTTTTTTAAAAGAGATGGAATTCGTTTATCTATTACGGATAGATGGTTGCAGATTGTGCAGTTTTGGCTTATCTCCAATACAGTGTTACCGATTTTAACTCTTGTTCCGATTGCTAATGAATATGGATTATAGTCAATTAAAATGTTCTCGCCCAGATATCCAAAGGGCATCTCAATATTGTATGCACTAACAAGATTGTAGCTATCCGTTGAAGCAATTAGAATCGATCTTTGAGAATCTTTGTTATAAAACTTGTCCCCTAAAACACCATCTTTATCAACGGCAATAACCGATTTGTCAACTCTTTTTGAGTCACTGTTAGTTGATATAAAAAGTTTTAAAACTAGCCCACTAGGCATATTTGACATCACTACTCCATTACCATTTTTATCTTTGCAATAGTAACATATTTTTATTTTAGAAAGTGTGAATAAAAATAAAAATGTGAGAAAATTATTACATTATTGTCTTTTTTCCTTGACAATTGAAATTAATTTCATATATAATCTCCGTCTTGCATTTTGTACTATGCATATAAAGTTTGTACTATGCATACTATTAAAATCTACAAGATTAAAGAGAAGGAGGTAAATAATAAATGAGTAAAATTTCTGAAAATAACTTAGAAACTACTACTAACGTAGAGCAATCAAGTAGAAGAGATTTCTTCAAAAGAACTGCTGCTTATTCTGTAAGTGCTATTGCAGCTGCTAATATTTTGGCACCGGCTAAGCTATTGGCAGATGATGAAAATATAATTCACCATACCGAGTGGGGAACAACTTTAGGTGATGAGCTTAATAAATATCCTTACGGTATTCCATCGGCGTATGAGCATAATGTTGTAAGAAGAACTTCTAGTCTTCTTTCATCAGCTGGAGATATGCACGCCGCTGTTTCTATGACGCCGTTACATGAGTTGGAGGGTATAGTTACTCCAAACGGTTTACACTTTACAAGAACGCATAATGGTGTTGCACATGTAGATCCAAATAAGTTTAGACTTATGATTCACGGTCTTGTTGAAAAACCGATTGTTTTAACTCTAGAGCAATTAAAAAAATATCCTTCAGAGAGCAGACTTCTTTTCTTAGAATGCCCTGCAAACGGTGCAGCTGAGTGGAAAGGTCCACAATTCAACTCACTGCAATTTGTAAAAGGTATGATGAGTAATGCTGAATGGACTGGTGTTCGCCTTAAAGTTATTCTTGATGAGCTAGGTCTTAAACCTACTGCAAAATGGATGCTTGCCGAGGGTTCTGACGGATCTGAGATGAGTAGAACTGTTCCTGTTGAAAAAGTTTTAGATGATGCTATGATTGTTTGGGCTCAAAATGGTGAAGCTCTTCGTCCAGAGCAAGGCTATCCTGTTCGTTTAATGTTACCGGGTTGGGAAGCAAACTTATGTGTTAAATGGCTAAAACGTTTGGAATTCGGCGCAGAGCCATGGTACTGTAAAGAAGAGACTTCTAAATATACAGTTCTTACTGCAAGCGGTAAAGCGATTCAACACTTCTATCCGTTAGAAGTTAACTCTATTATTACTACTCCTTGTCCTGAAAAACCGTGGAGTGACCTTAAAAAAGGTGATATAGTAGAAGTTGAAGGTATCGCATGGAGCGGTCATGGAACTATTAAAGCTGTTGATATATCGTTTGATGGCGGAGACAACTATGTTGAAGCAAGTCTAAAAGGTTTAATTCTTCCTAAATCATGGACTAGATTTTCATACATGTATAAGTATGAAGGTAAACCGTTATTATTACAATCTCGTGCGATGGATGATGCTGGATATGTACAGCCTTCAGTAACTCAAGAAAAAGCGATTATCGGCGTAGAAGGTGTTTATCATAGAAACTCAATTTGTACTTGGGAAGTCAGAAAAGATGGTTCAGTTCATAATGTTCAAGTTAGAACAGACAACTGTCCAAGTTAGGGAGATATAGATAATGATTAAATTAAATAATAAATTAATTGTTTTAGGGGTTTCTGTAATTGCAAGTACAGCTCTATTTACAAGCTGTTTTGCTGCTACAACAACTAAAGTTGATTCAGCAGCAGGTGTTTATAAGCCTACTAAGAATGCTTTAGACGGTGGTGTTACATATAAAAGAGCTAATGGCTCATATACTGCATACCGTATAAATGAACAATCTACAAAAGGCATTAATCACGGTAGAGTACCGACTGCTAATGAACTAAAAGCATGGGATGCAGATATTATGCCTGACGGTACCGGTTTACCTGTCGGTTCAGGTACAGTAGATCAAGGTGAAGAACTTTATGATAAAGATTGTGTTGCTTGTCATGGTGAGTTCGGTGCCGGCGGTAAAGGTTATCCAACATTAACAGGAGGCTCTTTAGCTTCACTCACAAATCAAAGAACTTGTCCAGGTAAAGATGCACCAAACAGAACCATCGGTTCATACTGGCCGCAAGCAAGCACACTGATTTGGTATATTCGTGATGCTATGCCTTATGCACACCCAAAAAGCTATTCACCTGACCAAATGTATGCTATGACTGCTTACTTATTGGCTCAAAACAATATTAAAATTGACGGTGAAGATATTGAGGAGTTAAATCAAGATAACTTCAAAAAAATTGTTATGCCTAACCGTAACGGTTTCTATCCTAACATTGACGGACCAAAAGGTGTTGAGAATGTAAGAGCTTTCTACAAAGATCCTAAAAACTTTGGCGCTGTCGGTACTCGTTGTATGAAAAACTGCGGTAAAGAGAAAGTTAGTGCAATCGGGAATGAGATTACTGCTGTTGAACCTGCATACTCTACTGTAAGAGATTTGCCAAAAGTGGATCCTTCTAAGGGAGGAGCTGTTTCAGAAGCTCAAAAGTTATATGAAAAATCTTGTGCGGTTTGTCATAAAACTGACGCAATGGGTGCACCTCCGGTAGGCAATAAAGATGCATGGGATAAAGTAATGAAACAAGGTATGGACAAAGTTAATCATAATGCGATTAACGGTGTCGGCGCAATGCCTCCAAAAGGCGGAGCTATGAATCTAAGTGACGATCAAGTAAAAGATATTGTTAAATTTATGGTAGAATCTAGCAAGTAAGACTCGTTAGATCTACTAAACTAATATAAAGGAAAATATAATGCAAAGAAGAAGATTTTTAAGTTTAGGTGCAGTAGCTGCTGCTGCATCAGTGTTACCTGCTAGCTTAAGTGCTACAGATTTTAGAGCTACGGCACCAAAAGCGTGGGATGCTGCTACTAGTCAAGAGGCAATCGAGGCAATGTTCGGTAAAGTTGCTATGACTGATGGTCAAATTGAGATTAAAGCTCCAAAGCTTGCTGAAAATGGTGGCGCGGTGCCAATAGGTATCATATCTAAAGTAGAAGTAACAACTGTTGCTGTATTTCAAGATGCAAATCCAAGAAGTGCTGTTGTAGTATTTGAATTAGGCGAAGGCAGTGTTGCTGACCTTATGACTAAAATAAAAATGAGAAAAACTGCTAATGTAACAATTGTTGCAAAAGGTAAAGATGGTAAGTTTTACTCAGCTGTACAAAAAGTAGAAGTTTCTATCGGTGGTTGTGGAGGTTGATTTAACCCTCACAAACTATAGATACTGTGTAAATAAAAAATAAAAAAAAAGGAATATTATGAAGATAAAAGCAAAATTAAAAGACGGTGTTACAGAAGTTAAATTATTACTTACTAGTCCAATGGCAGGTAAAGAAGAAGCTGAGAAAAAAAAGATTGAAGTAAGTTATATTGCTCACGTTACTGCTAAAGTAAATGACAAAATTGTATGGGAAGCATCAACAGGTCCTTTCTTATCAAAAGACCCTTATTTCAAATTTGAATTTAAAGGTGCTAAAGCAGGTGATAAAGTTGTTATCGAAACAGTTGATAACAAAGGTAAAACTGATAAAGACGAAGCAGAAATTAAATAGTTTCTGTAATATCTCTCCTTCTTGGAGAGATAGTTTCTAACCAAAGAGTAGATTTGGCTTGTTGTTTTACAGACCAACTGTATTCTTACAAGAATAAACTAAAAAAAGGAATGTCTTATGTTAAAAAAGATGATTAATCCGTTCGTAGTCTCAGCAATCGCTATACTACCAATAATGACTGCTTGTTCTTCAGATAACTCTAGTAAATCAGAAGCTGCTGTTGAAAAAAAAGTTGAAAAAACTGCTCCTGTGGCTGTTCAAACTCCTGATTTTGAATATAAATTAGAGCCGAAGCAAGTTAGTGATAATGTATGGTGTTTCTTTGGTGCATTAGAGATGCCTACAAAAGAAAATGCAGGGTATATGTCAAATAGTTGCTACATTAAAACGAATGACAGTTGGGTACTATGGGATACTGGTGCATCTTATGTATTTGCTAAGCAGGCATATGAAGCTATGACAAAAATTGCAGGAAAACTTCCTGTTAAAACTATAATATTGAGTCATGAACATGATGACCATTGGTTGGGTAATAATTACTATAAAGAAGTGCATGGTTCAGAAATAGTCGGTCCTGAGTCGATTAATAAAAATTATCATTCCGGTGATATAACTAGAATGTTTAGAATTCTGCCAGAAAATGCTATAAGAGGTACAAAAATTATACCTGTTGATAAATGGCATAAAGAGACAATCAAGTTTGCTATTTCAGGTGTCAATTTTGAATATGTACCGGTCGGTAATGGACACTCGGTTGAGGATTATTTCCTTTATATGCCGGATAATAAGCTTATTTTAGCCGGTGACTTAGTTATGAACGGAAGAGTTACGTCAAATAGAGACGGTTCTGTTGATGGGCAAATTGCTGCGCTTGAGACTATGAATTCAAAAGATTGGACAACGTTAATACCGGGACATGGATTTGTTATTGATAAAACTGCTACCGATGAGTCTGTTCAATATTTTACTTTAACAAAAGAGAGAGTTCAAGCTGCAATGGATAACGGTATAGATAGTACCGGAATTGTAGAAGCTGTACCTTTAGAAGAGTTCAAAGATAAAAAGATGTATGATATTTTAAATTCTTTAAATGTATCAAGAGCATATTTAGAATACGATATGGGTTTACCTGAGCATAAGGTAGAGCACTAAATAAAGATTTGGCTTTATGCCAAATCTTTTTTTATAATATAACTTTCTATTTCTATACTCTTCACAATTTACATGTACTCTGTCAAAATCTAAACTATTTAGTCTAGTTTCCTAGCAATACATCTTTTTCAAGCGCATATAACTCATATCTTATATATTTGAAGTTTTCACTATACCCAGTGCTATTAAGCTTATATAACTCTTCAAGTACTCTTGAAGACTCTTGTGCTCTTTTAAAATTTGCGATAACAATGTCAAGTATATCACTGCGATTTAATTCACTTTTACAAGAAGTTCTAAGTACATCGTTAACACTATCTCTATGTTTTAGTAACTCTTGAGTTTCACTAATTTTTACTTTATGTCTAAGTTGTTTTAGTTTTGAGGCTAAATCTTTATTGTTATCCCGATATCTTATAATATCTTCTACAACTCTGATACCCTCTCTAAGGCGATTTAGGTTGGCATCTATCACCCGATAAAGTTCGGGTGATAGTTTGTTATTCATCATTTCCAAAGATACCAAATAGGTGTAAAAGTGATGTAAATATATTTAAAAAGTCCAAATAAAGTGCAATTGCTCCATCAATTGGAGTTTCATATGCGCCTCTAATGATGTTTTGAGTATCATATGTTACTAATATACTAAATAAAATAACAACGGCACCTGATATCAAGATTGACATTAGCGGACTTCCCATAAAAATATTAATTATTGAAAATATTAAGATTACTACTAATGCAATCATAAGTGGTTTTCCGTAACCTGAAAAATCCTTAGTTGTTTTAATTGCATAAAAACTCATTGCCCCAAATATAAGAGATGTCATTGCAAATGCATTTCCTATAATCGCACCGCCACCGCTCATTCCAAGCGTTTTAGAAAGTAAAGGCGCTAACATCAGACCTGTCATAAAAACAAAACCAAACATTACCATTAAATTAATGCCAGGCTTATGTTTAACAAAATGAAGCCCAATTAAAAGTCCAATTTCTAAAATAAGTAGAGGAAAAAAATTAGCCGCAATTGTTCCAGCCATAGGAACACCAACGTATGCGCCAACAGCCCCAGCCATCATTGAAGCGGCAAAAAGTTTGTAAGTCTCTTTAACAAAAGTTACAATTTGCGTGTCACTCTTGGCATAGGTGTTATATGCAGATGCACTTCCCCTTGCATAATCTCTATCATAAAGTCCCATCTTTTTTCCTTTTATTATGTAATACAAAATAGTTTGCATATTTGTATGTTTAGAAATTTTATAGATAAAGAGTTAATAAATAGCAACACGCTTTAAATAGCAAATATATGTAAGACTAACAGATAACAATAAACGATAAAAAGCAGATAAACTTAACACTGAAAAAAAACTTTTGAAATTTTCTTCAAATACTATTGACATCAAAGTTTGATTTGTCTATAATTCCCATCCACAAACACAGAGACCTAAAGTTTAGGGCTTAGAGAGACTTCAAGTTGAAGTAACTTTAGTAAGTTTGAGATCATTGAAAACT